>WFSL01000015.1 GCA_015486015.1 Aquificota bacterium
AAAGAAAGGAGAGTGAGGGCCCACATCTGTATCTGCTTTTTGGCCCTGTATCTGGAGAGACAGCTCATGAGGAGGCTAAAGGATCCGGACAACTGGGGGCACCAGAGGGTGGTGAGGGCCTTAAAGGCGCTAAAAAGGGTGGAGATAGAGAAGAACGGGAAGAGGTACAGGATCAGGACCAACATACCCAGCCAGACAGTACAGCTCATGAGGCAGGCGGGCTTTGGGATTCCCAGCCGGGTGGAGGTAGTGTAACTTCCTACCCCTCCAGAAAACATAGTGGCATACACCTGTGGAAAACTGGATAAGTGTGGTATAATCAGTGAGTTATCCTAATCAGGTTTTCAAAGATGAGTCTAAAGGCTTCATTCCTGTCCAGATCCAGGCTGAAGAGGGGTTTGTCTATTTTTGGAATGCCTCTGGCCTTCTCATCTTCCCCATGGTGAACGGGGCAGCTATCTCTGCTGTGCTGGTGTCGACAAGGGCGTCGGCGATGAAGGTTCTTTCATAGGATCCCATTCGGTGGGTTGTCTTTCTAGGCTATGTGCCTGGTCCTCGGAGACATAGACCGTAACCGTTCTCGGTCCGGGATGTTTCCCGGAACAAGAGGCAAGGGCCGTAGCGAGTAGGGCAACTGCCACCATTGCCGGAAGATATTTGCTTTTAAGGCTGAATTCCCTCATGATCGGCTTCCCCTGGGTTTTTAATACCATACCGCCACATACTTATCATCCCCGCCACAAGGGATATGATCATGACGGACATACCGATAATAAAGATACTATCTGCCTTTGTCACAAACCATATGAGCTCGCCTGCCAGACCCAAAACCATCCCCAAGATCGAGGTCCAGACAAAGAGCATGGGCCATAGGCCGCGGGCCCTGGCGTGGTTGTATTTGATTCCGAGGGCGAGGGAGACCGCAAGGATGGTTGGCAATAGAAAGAATGCATAAAGCAGGTGGGCCCGGATAAAGATACTGTCGTTGATGGCTCCAGGCGCCGGGGGAAGCCCTGTCCCGTAAAAGCCTTCGTGGAGTTCGATATAGATCCCCAGAAGCACCGCGCCTGCAAATCCAAGCACCCAGTTCAGGGATACGGCGATTTTTATGGTCCCTTTGATGGTACGGGATGATTTTATCCCTGTTGGTGCCGGGGACAAGAAAAGCCCCGCCATTGTTATGAGGATGCCCCCTTCTCCCGTTGTTAAAACCAGGTCATCCAGGGGGATGCCGCTGGGTCCTGATGTAAAGAGGACCGGAGGGTTCCATCCGGTTATTGCGCAGATGGTATAAATGGCCGTTGCCGAGAGGAGAGCGATGAGAGTCACCCCCAGGCCCAGGTTGCATACCCTTTTCTTCCAGCCGGTGTTGGATTGATACCAGAAGCATCTGGCTGTAAGAGCGGCTAGACCGCTTAAAAGGGCGGCTACAATGAGGTGGGAATGGGATGTAACAAGGTCACTCTGGAAGCCTTTGGGGTTCATGTTGGTGGTTTCGAGCAGTGCATTTAGTCCGGGAATGGACCTGGTTCCAAGATCAAGGCACCATCCGGCGAGATGACCAAGGGAGGCTGCCATGAGGATCGCCGAGATGGAGGCGAACAGTAGCCAGAAAGCCATGTCAGGTTTTTTCGTCTTTTCCTCTTTTTTCAGGGCATATAACGCCATGGAGGCTAACAGGATCACTCCCAGGCAGTCTGTTATGAACAGGCCGGTAATCTGAACCACGGCTGCAAGGGAAATACCCTTGCTGTTATTAAAGATAGAGCCTGTGCCCACCAGGATGATGGCCAGTATTGCACCAGCTGTATAGAGCCTCTCACTCGGTATTCCCAGGTCAAACATCTTCTGTGCCAGAAGGTACATGAGGATCAAGACGGGCACCATGACCCCATGGTAGTGCATGGCTGCCGAATACCCAAAGTCTCCCGGGGCGAACCAGTGAATCGTTAAAAAACTGAGTATGAGTGCTAGGACTATCAAGAATACGGTGTAAAAAATGGCAGTGTCGGCTATCTCACCGTTGGGTTCCCCTGTTATCTCCTTTACCTTTGATCTTGCTATGGTAGTCATGAGTCCATCATTAGTGCTTTTAAGATGGATAGAAAGATCCTTATGGAATCGAGCCCCGGCCTGAAGTGGGACGAGCGGTTACCGTCAATATAGATCGTGGGTATTGGTACTGTGGTGATTCTCCTATTTTGCTTTATCGCAAGAAGGAGGATTTGGATTTCTGTCTCATATCGTCCTCCTTTCACTTGTCTAACAATTTGTTGTAAGAATTGGCGGTCTAAAGCTCTAAAGCCGGATTGGGTATCTGATGGGCAACTTGGTGATACCACTTTCCTGAGAAAGATACGAGTTAATGTGTTTCCTATCCTGCTTCTCAGGGGCATGGTATTGATATTTCCCCTTTCCCCTATTACGAGTTCTGCTCCTTCTTTGTATTCTTCAACTAGTTTAGGGATGTCTTGTGGTTGGTGTTGTTTGTCTCCATCAAGCGTTACCAGCACGTCGAAATCCACATTTTTGAGGGCGTATCTGAATCCGCTTATCAGTGCTGTTCCTTTACCATAATTTTTGTCCAGGGATATTAAGGCCGCTTTATTTTTGTTCTTATTGATTATTTTTCTGAGGGTTTCTCCTGTGCCATCAGTCGATCCATCATCCACTGCTATAACGAAGTCAGAGCATTGGATTGTCTCCTGGACAACTTCTTCGCAGAGGGAGGCTATGTTGTAGCAGGGTATAACGGCGCAAACTTTTGGCGTATTGGGTTGATCTGTGGGGGTCTTCATCATGTTCCAGGCCCATTTGTCAAAGAACCACATTCTCTGTCTCAGTTTAACTAGCAGTATGTCGCTCTCTTTTAAGGGAAACATTGGCATGCGGATGGAGACATTTCCTCTGTACCAAAGCGTGCTTATTAATTCCTCGTTTTTATGTGGAATCATGTACTGAATAGTTGTTTTTCCCTTCTTGTGTAACCTTATACAGGAAGCGCTTACTACCTTGCTATCCTTAACCCCGATTATGTATAGTTTACTCCATCGAATAAAAGTGAAGATAGAATTCTTTTCTAGTCTCAACCATAGAGTGTTTTTGCCTCTGGCTGATATTGTAACTGGAGCTGAGTTCATGCGTTCTTTTGAATAATCCATGCCGATAATAAATCTCTCGTCCGATTTGGCCAGGGATAAGAATTTTCGTCTGTGGATGGTCATTTGACTTTTATGACATGTTAGTGCTTTCAACTTCTTCTCCTTTTCTTCTTGATTCAGCCTTATTTTTGCCGCCTCTGCAGTTTTGTCTATGATGTTTTTGCCATGGATAATGTAGCTTAAGATATGCTTTGGGGCTTGTTTGTCTTTTAGTCTATTCAGTGCGAAGTAGACCATCACTGCTGTTGCGTTGTGGTCGGGGTGCAAGTCGAGCATTGAGGGCGTTACCAAAACAGTTGGATCCCATTCCTCTATTTTCGATACGAGCCTGTCCACTATTTCCCGGCTGTTGTTGATTAGCAAGTCCGTCATTCCCTGGTCTGGATAGGACCAGAAGGAAACGTTTTCTAGCGGGACCCCCAATATGGACAGGGCCCTGGTTGCTTCATTGCAGCGTCGATTGCCGAATCGGGCACGATCTTCCGAGCCTATGCGCCAGCGCCGTTCGACAATGCGTTGAACCCAGGGGCTGTTATCGCCATCGGTGAGGAAGATGACCTGGACCTGTGCCCCGGAAGCCAAAGCCCTAAGTGTAAGTCCTCCGGCTGCAAGGGTTTCGTCATCAGGATGGGGAGCCAGGATGAGGATTCGATCTTTTTCTCTTATGGGGATTTTTTTCTCAGCCACTGCAGACCCCTGCTCTCATGATAGGCTTGAATCCCCTCTCCAGTGCTCGAGCCCAGACCAAGGCTAGCCAACCCTGCCAACCCTGTCCTCCTGTTACTTTGAAGATGTGGCGACCAGCGGCAAGAAAACGAGGACCTTCATAGGGTTTTCCATCCAGTAGCCCGGTTACTTTCCCCTTTTCTGCTACAATTGCGTAGCGCGTTGGTATAATTATGTTGAAAGATAGGGTGAAAGCTTTATTGGAATTACGACATCCCAAGAGATGGCCTATTACTCTTAAAAGAGGTATATGTTGATCTATTCTAATGTATTGCTGCTGGAAAAAGTTCCTGTCTTTCCTTGGATAATCCTTACTTAAGACTACTACACAGGTTTTGGTTGCAATACATCTTTCAATAATTCTGTCCTTAATCAACTTTGAGCTGAGCCCTTTTTTAGTGAATAGTTCTAGGGCATAGTAGAAGGGCCTTTTCCTGTAGATGCTTTGTCCTTTGGGATCCATAATGTAATCGGAATTAGTTGTCAATAATGATACGTCCCTTAGTAAGTATTCATAGGTTGAAGGTAATTTCATTCTATCTTTTGGAATACGATTGGACCATGATTCACATGTGGTGACCATTCTGAATATGGACATCAGTACAATAGTAACCAATAAAAAGGGTAAGGGATTGATAGCATAGCTAGCATTATTGGAGTATTTGCCAGTCCTCTGTCTTTTGTATTGGCTGTAACTATCCCAGCTCTTTGAGGCAAGCCCAACTGCAAGTATGATTAGTAGGGGATAGAGGGATATCTCTGTTTCCTTTTCTACCACAGGATATAGCATTAATGATGCACCATATACCCCTTCAACTAGAATCAAAAAAATTATTCTCCTATCGATAATTCTAATGTATATGTTGGTCATAAGCCTCTTGGTGAGCCAGATTAAGGCTATTATGATTGAGATTGCGTAAAATATATTGGAAAGGATGCGGTGCCTAATCATTTTCCACATAATATTGTGCGTTATGGTGCAGCGAAAGAGTAAGTGTAATGCTCCAAGTGAACTGAAGAAACCTATTATTATCAAAGGTATTATGGTGATTCCAAGCACCAACCCCCCAATCCATGGTAGTGATTTACTGTGCGTATTCTTGCCCCAGGGATAAATTACACTCATGAGTATTGTTGCTCCAATCAGGCTGGATATCATGAGTATAGTCTTTAATGAAACGCATAATGCAGCTCCTATTAATACACCTGTTATAAAGCCATTCCTCCATCTAAAACTGCTCTTAATCAGACTAAGTAGGATTAATAACCACAGTAATATCCATAAATTGGCAGGTCTGAACTCGGTTGATTTTCTGAGGTAGTATGATGGTAATCCTATGCATAGCGTCGTCCCCATACAGAGTGTTGTCCACAGGGCGGCGCTCCGATCATCAAAGATGGATTTGCTCAAGAGGTAGGTTATCCAAAGAATAACAAGAAATATGGGTAATAGGGTGATGCGCATGACTATGATGATGTCTGGGCGAATCCCCCAAACCGTTAGAAATGGTATCATAAGTAGATGGAATAGTGGCGTATGGTTATCAAATACATCTCGGTATTGGACAAGTCCTTGGGTCCAACTCCAAATAACGTGTAGGTGTTGTGGTTCGTCGCTATTTATAGGAACAAGGAAAGTACTGATAATTCTCAGGGCTAAAACTATAGCGAGTAGTATTGCGAATAGACTGGTTTCTTCTTGTTTTACGAATTTGATCAGCCCATAGAGTCCTAATTTTAAAGCTTGTATATCTTTTTTCTCAAGGAGAGAGTTGGGAATTTCCTTTGGCGTCATTTCTCTGCTCTCCCCTTGGTAGCTAAATGACTAGAATTTGATTCAGTTGAAGATAGCGTGCAATCTTTATTTTTCTTTTGTAGTTCCTCTTTGACTTTGCCCTGTTTTTGGATCTCATCTGTCTTTGAAGTTCCTTTTATTCCATGCTTTTTCACCCAATCATCAAAGAATCTATCTAATATATGTGTTGGTCCGATAGGTAAGTGGCCATATTTAATGCTCAGCTCTTTTCTGGCCCTGGATGGTGGCATAGAATCTATCTCCACCAACCAGATGGCCGCTGCAAGTCCGGATCTATCGGCCCCGGACTTGCAGTGGATGAGGACCGGCCTGGGGGCGCTTTTGAATATGGAGATCAACTTTTTTATCCTTGCTTCTGAAGGCGCACTCCGGGCGGGGAGTTTTATGTCGTAGTGAGCCACCCCCAGATCTTTGCACATGGAGACTTCATCTCTATACCATTTGGCCTTTTTGTCTTTGCCCAGTAGGTTGATCACAGAACGTATCCTGTATTTTTGGACATAGTGCTGGAGCTCATCCTGGTCCAGTTGGGCTGAGCGGTAGGCCTCTCCTGGTGTAATGGCATGAAAGTTCCCCTGTTCCTCCAGGTACCAAAGGCGAGCTCCAAGAATCACAGTCACTATAATCAATAGGAGGCCAAAGGATTTTAGCAGTTTTCTGGTCTTGGGTCCCATACCTTACCTCTTTTACCCTGAATTCTTTCCTTAGTCACCCTGGCCATTCTCTTCTTTTCCGGGTAGTTGTGGGCAAGAGGGAGGTTCTAAGAGCTCAATATCGAGTCCGTGTTCCCTGGCCAATCCTTGGAAATAGGAGAATGGATAGCGGAAGTTGAACCTCACCTTCCTGCCTTTATCTCTCTTCAGCTTGTCGGAGGGTTTGAAGGTGAAGAAAAAGACAGAGCCTTCCCCCATGATCTTTCCTATGTTCTGGAAGATTTCCTCTATCTCCTCAGGGGGAAGATGGGAGAACACCGAGTAGGTCAACAGAAAGTCGAAGGTCTCTCCCGAGAGCTCTTTAAGCTGGGAGTCCATGGTTAGCAATAACCTGGGTCTTAATTCATCCAGCCCTTCTTCCTTTACCGATTGTTTGGCTATCTTGATGGCCTCTGGGGATATGTCAATGCCCGTGTAATTGCCAGGGTGAAGGTATCTAATGAACCGGATGCCTCCCCTCAATGTCCCACAGCCTATGTCTAACAGGGTGTGTTCTGGCTTTAACCCATGTTGAACCAGGAATCGAAACTGCATCTCCCCTATTCTTTCCCAACGGGTGGTTCCTAGTTTCCACCTGCTATCCCGGGGGCCCAGCTTGATCTGTCTGTCCATACGTTCCCGGTACACCTGGATGAATCTTGCGTGCCCTTTCAAGTATAGATTATGGAGACGATGTATCTTGATGGACTTTACCATTCCGTAGTACACCTCTTTCAAAAGGGGCATAGGCTCTCCCTTTTCCCTTTTTTTCAGGCTAGTGTCCGTGGTTGGAGGGAGCAATGCCCCTTTTTGGTTCTTCTTTCTTTTGGAAATCGGAACCTTTCGGGACCTGGGTGGGTCCTTTGTCTTGGCTGGTACAAAATTGTGGGATAGAGAAAATTTTGTTGGTGAAATATAGGTACCAGTCTCTTCAAGAAAGATCATGAGGTCTGTCTGAGCTCAGGGATACAGGCAAAGGTATTCCAAGGAAACATGTGGATAAGATCTTTGAACCCTTCCTCACTGCAAAGTGGAAGGGAACGGGATTGGAGCTAACCGCAGTATATAGGATTGTGGAAGACCACAGTGGAACCAT
>WFSL01000016.1 GCA_015486015.1 Aquificota bacterium
CTCAGTCCTCAATCACCTCTGTCACCACTCCCGCTCCAACTGTCCTGCCCCCCTCCCTCACCGCAAACCTTAACCCAGACTCTAACGCCACCGGATATATCAACTCTACCTCCATGTTCACATTGTCCCCAGGCATCACCATCTCTACACCCTCCGGTAACATTATCGTCCCCGTCACATCCGTCGTCCTAAAGTAAAACTGCGGCCGATAACCTGTGAAAAACGGCGTGTGCCTACCCCCCTCCTCCTTCGTCAATACGTATACCTCACCCCTAAACCTCCTGTACGGCCTTATACTCCCAGGCCTCGCCAATACCTGACCCCTCTTCACCTCCTCCTTCCCTATCCCCCTCAACAATACCCCTATGTTGTCACCAGCTATCCCCTCATCCAGTATCTTCCTGAACATCTCCACACTCGTACCCACCGTCTTCCGCGTAGGCCCTAAACCCACTATCTCTACCTCATCCCCAGGCCTTATCCGCCCACGCTCTACCCTCCCAGTCACTACCGTACCCCTCCCACTTATGCTGAATATGTCCTCTATCGGCATCAAAAACGGTAAATCTACCGGCCTCTCAGGCTCAGGTATGTGCTCATCCACCGCCCTCAGTAACTCCCATATGCTCCCACACCACTCACATTCCTCCCTACCACACCCACACTCCACCACCTTCAACGCACTACCCCTCACTACCGGTACCTCTTCCCCAGGAAACTCATACTTGCTCAATAACTCCCTTATCTCTAACTCCACTAAATCCAGTAATTCCTCATCATCCACCATGTCTACCTTGTTCATGTATACCACCACCGCAGGCACATTCACCTGCCTCGCCAATAATACATGCTCCCTCGTCTGCGGCATCGGCCCATCCGCCGCACTCACTACCAATATCGCACCATCCATCTGCGCCGCACCCGTTATCATGTTCTTGATGTAATCCGCATGCCCAGGACAGTCTATGTGCGCATAATGCCTCTTCTCCGTCTCATACTCTATGTGCGCTACATTGATCGTTACACCCCTCTCCCTCTCCTCAGGCGCCTTGTCTATCTCCTCAAACGGTACATACTTCGCTAACCCCTTCGTAGACAATACCTTCGTTATCGCCGTAGTCAACATCGTCTTGCCATGATCCACATGCCCTATCGTCCCTATGTTCACGTGCGGCTTCTTACGCTCAAACTTCGCCTTCCCCATCCCTTACCTCCTTCTAACAAAGATCTCCTCTGATCATGCACTAAAAACCCTTGGACCCAAAAGGCCTATTTAAAAGATCACTTAGACCCTGGCTGCCCTCTTACCAATCACCTCCTGAGCTACACTTGTCGGTACCTCTTCATAATGTGAGAACTGCATGGTATGCGTACCCCTTCCCTGGGTTAACGAACGGAGGGTTGTTGCATAGCCGAACATCTCGGCCAGAGGCACAAGGGCAGTGATCACCTTAGAACTCTTCCTTTCTTCTATACCCTGAATCCTCCCCCTGCGGGAGTTTAGATCGCCAATTACCTCCCCCATGTACTCCCCGGGCACTATCACCTCCACCTTCATAACAGGCTCTAAGAGCACAGGTTTGGCCTTACGTACCGCCTCTTTAAACGCCATAGAAGAGGCAATCCTGAACGCCAACTCCGATGAATCCACCTCGTGATAGGAACCATCATAGAGGGTAACCCTCACACCCACTAAGGGATAACCTGCCAAAACCCCTGCCTCAGCGGTCTCCCTTACACCTTTCTCCACAGAAGGGATATACTCCTTCGGGATTACCCCTCCGACAGTCTTATCCTCGAACTGGAGACCAGATCCAACCTCCGCAGGTTCCACCTCCAGAAAGACTACCCCATACTGGCCTCGCCCCCCAGTCTGCTTCACATATCGACCCTCGGCCTTGGCCCCCCTACGAACCGTCTCCCTGTAAGCTACCTGAGGCCTGCCTACATTGGCTTCAACGCCAAATTCCCTTCTTAGGCGATCCACTATGATCTCTAAATGGAGCTCCCCCATACCGGAAATGATGGTCTCTCCTGTCTCACTATCCACCCTAACATGAAAACTGGGGTCCTCCTGGGAGAGCCTTGCCAAGGCCATCCCCAATCTCTCTTGATCAGCCCTGGTCTTGGGCTCAATGGCCACTGAGATCACAGGTTCTGGGAACTGGATAGCCTCAAGGAGGATAGGCCGCGAAGGGTCGCAAAGGGTATCACCTGTGAGTGTGTGCTTCAGCCCTACGGCAGCGGCTATGTCTCCTGCTTCTACCGAGCTGATCTCCTCCCTCTTGTTGGCATGCATCCTCAAGAGCCTGCCCACACGCTCCTTTCTACCACGTACAGGGTTGTAAACTGCGTCACCCGCATGCATCTCCCCAGAGTAGACCCTGAAGAAGACCTGTTGGCCCACGTAAGGGTCAACCATCACTTTAAAGGCCAGAGCAGAGAAAGGCCCCTTCGGATCAGTGATCCTCACCTCTCTCTCCCCTGTCTCGGGATTAATTCCTTCCACAGGAGGCACGTCTAAGGGAGAAGGAAGGAAATCCACAATGGCGTCTAAGAGGGGTTGCACCCCTTTGTTCTTAAAGGCTGACCCACACAAGACTGGAACCAAATCAAGGGCCAATGTGCCCTTCCTCAATGCCCCCACTATCTCTTCAGGGGTTACCTCCTCCCCCATCAGGTACTTCTCCATAATGGCTTCATCTACATCTGAGACCTTTTCCAAGAGCTCGTCCCTGTATCTCCTGACAAGCTCCATGAAGTGCTCAGGTATCTCCTCATAGTGGAACCGAGCACCCAGGGTCTCATCCTCCCAAACCACAGCTCGCATGTGGATAAGGTCTATCACACCTTGAAAGTCGGCCTCAGCTCCCAAGGGGAGCTGTATCACACATGGATTGGCACCGAGGCGGTCCACCATCATATCCACCACATTGAAGAAGTCAGCCCCCACCCTGTCCAACTTGTTAACAAAGGCAATCCTGGGGACATGATACCTGTCAGCCTGTCGCCACACCGTCTCTGATTGAGGCTCCACACCACCCACAGCACAAAAGACCACCACCCCCCCATCCAACACCCTTAGGGAACGCTCCACCTCCACCGTGAAGTCTACATGCCCTGGGGTGTCTATGATGTCTATCCTATGGCCTCGCCAGAAACACGTAGTGCATGCAGAAGTGATGGTGATGCCCCTCTCCTTCTCCTGCTCCATCCAGTCCATGGTAGCCGTACCCTCATGCACCTCGCCTATCCTATGGGTCCTCCCCGTATAATAGAGGATCCTCTCAGTGGTCGTAGTCTTACCAGCATCTATATGAGCCATGATGCCAATATTCCTCACCAGCTCAAGGGGCACCCTGCTCTCCTGTTTCCCACTCAACCCTCTACTCCTTCACCACCGGTAATGGGCAAAGGCCTTGTTGGCTTCCGCCATCCGATGCGTGTCCTCCCTTTTCTTAACAGAGGCGCCCATGCCCTTCGCTGCATCCATTATCTCTGCGGCAAGGCGCTCAATCATGGTCCTTTCCTTACGCTCCCTGGCTGCATTTACCATCCACCTTATAGCCAACGTGATTTGACGATGAGGCCTCACCTCCATGGGGATCTGATAGGTGGCCCCACCAATCCTTCTGGGCCTGACCTCCAAGATAGGCTTCACGTTATCCACAGCCTTGTGGAACACCTGCATTGGATCTTCTCCAGTCCTCTTCCCTATTAAGTCCATTGCAGAGTAAAATATCCACTCTGCAATAGATTTCTTTCCATCCCTCATGATGTAATTGATAAACTTGGTCACCAGGACGCTATTGTACTTGGGATCCGGCAACACCTCCCTCCTGGCGACAGCTCCTTTCCTTGGCATCTCCCCTCCCTTATCTCTTGGGCCTCTTAGTGCCGTACTTGGATCTGGACTGCCTCCTCCCTTCCACTCCTGCTGCATCCAAGGTGCCCCTCACAATATGGTATCTAATACCGGGAAGGTCCTTTACCCTGCCCCCCCTTATGAGCACCACAGAGTGCTCTTGGAGATTGTGGCCTATACCTGGGATATAGGCCGTTACCTCTATGCCGTTGGTGAGCCTTACCCTGGCCACCTTTCTCAATGCCGAATTAGGCTTCTTGGGCGTAACCGTATACACCCTTGTGCATACCCCCCTTTTCTGAGGGCACTTCTGCAAGGCCGGGGAAGCGGTCCTCTTTACTATCCTCTGCCTTCCCTTCCTCACCAACTGGTTTATCGTGGGCACCTTTCACCTCCAAAAAACCTCAAATAAAGGCCCAAGCAAAGCGGGCCGCATAATAAACATCCTATTCTTTAGTGTCAAGAGTTTCTTCTTTATGAACAAACTCCCTCTTCACCCTCAACTCCGTCTCCTTGTAGCCACTCGCCCCTGTGCCTGCTGGGACCAGTCTCCCCAAGATCACGTTTTCTTTTAACCCCTTCAAACGGTCCACCTTACCAGCTATAGCTGCCTCGGTAAGTACCTTCGTAGTCTCCTGGAAGGATGCTGCAGAGATAAAACTCTCACTGTAAAGAGCTGCCTTAGCTATACCTTGGAGCAGAACCTTACCAACAGCAGGCCTTCCACCTTCTTCCATTACCCTGCGATTCTCCTCTTCAAATTCAAATCGGATCACCTCATCGCCAGGTAGGAACCTCGTATCCCCAGGATCATCCACCCTCACCCGCTTAAGCATCTGACGCACTATCACCTCTATATGCTTATCATTGATCTCTACACCCTGAAGGCGATAGACCTTTTGGATCTCATCAACCAAGTACCTCTGGAGGGCCTTAACCCCTAAAATCTCCAGGATATCATGGGGATCAACCGTCCCATCTACCAGAGGCTCCCCTGCCCGCACATAGTCCCCTGTGCGCACCACTATGGTTTGAGCCCTGGGGATAAGGTACTCTCTGGTCTCGTGATCACCCTTTATCAGCACCTTCCTCTTCCCACGAATCATGGATCCCACCTCAACCTCACCGTCTATCTCCGCTATAATAGCCTTATCCTTTGCCTTCCTAGCCTCAAAGAGCTGAATCACCTTGGGGAGACCCCCTGTGATGTCCTTAGTCTTTGCAGTCTCCCTGGGTATCTTGGCCACTATATCACCTGCAGAGACCATATCCCCCTCGTTCACCATAATATGGGCCCCCGCAGGAAGAGGATAGCGGCCTACGGTCTTGTTGGCTTCATCCTTGATAGAGATTCTGGGGAGTCGCTTCTCCTCCTTGAATTCAGTGATCACCCTTTGGACCATGCCAGAGACCTCATCCACCTCCTCTTTCATGGTCACCCCTTCAATTATGTCACCAAACTTCACCCTTCCACTCACCTCAGAGAGGATAGGGATGGAATAAGGATCCCAGGTAACCAAAACCTCCCCAGGCATCACCTCCTGACCGTCCTTTACCTTGAGAATGGCACCATAAGTCACAGGGTAACTCTCCTTTTCCTTCCCCCTACTATCCACCACCTTCACCTCTCCATTCCGGTTCATCACCACCAGGTCACCATCTTTGTTGACGAGGGTCCTCACGTTCCTGTACTTCACAAACCCCTGAGTCTTGGCCTCATGAGAAGAGACTTCTAATACGGTAGCAGTCCCTCCAATATGGAACGTCCTCATGGTGAGCTGGGTACCAGGCTCGCCAATAGACTGGGCAGCGATGATGCCCACGGCCTCGCCCAAGGCCACCCTCTTGCCCGTAGACAAATCGCGACCGTAACATGTGGCGCATATCCCATCCTTACTCTCACAGGTGAGTACGGACCGGATGGCCACCCGCCTTATCCCTGACTCCTCGATCCTTTTAGCCTTATCCTCATCTATCTCCTCCCCTGCCCGGACAATATACTCACCCTCCTCCGAGAAGGGGTCCTGGACATCCTCTAAGGATATGCGCCCCACAATCCTGTCAGAAAGGGACTCTATAATCTCCCCCCCCTCTACCACA
The DNA here is from genome assembly GCA_015486015.1 of Aquificota bacterium. Classification (GTDB taxonomy): domain Bacteria; phylum Thermosulfidibacterota; class Thermosulfidibacteria; order Thermosulfidibacterales; family B14-G1; genus WFSI01. The sequence continues at coordinate 5,966 of WFSL01000016.1, forward strand.
GGCTCCACATAGATCCCATCTATGGTCCCACAGTCCTCCTCCACAATGATTTCGGAATGGGCTACATCCACCAGCTTTCTGGTAAGATAGCCTGCATTGGCCGTTTTCAAGGCTGTATCTGCCAAACCCTTCCTGGCACCGTGGGTGGAGACAAAATACTGAAGCACCGTGAGACCCTCCCTGAAGTTTGACGTGATAGGCGTCTCTATGATCTCTCCGGAGGGCTTGGCCATGAGCCCCCTCATACCTGCCAGCTGGCGTATCTGGCTGGTTCCTCCTCTGGCCCCAGAGTCGGCCATGGTATAAATAGAGTTGAATCCCTTGGGGGTGCCATCCGGATTGTAGCCCTGCACCTCCATGATCTCCCGATCCTTCTTCTTGAGGGTATCCATCATATCCTCGGTCACTTCTTCAGTGGCATGGGCCCAAAGCCCCACCACCTTGTTGTACTTCTCACCCCGGGTGATGTACCCGTGGAGGTACTGATTCTCCACCTCCAGCACCTCCCTAAATGTGCGCTCTACCACCTCCTCCTTAGTAGGGGGCACCTCCATCTCATCTACAGAAATGGATATCCCCGAAATGGTGGCATAGTGAAAGCCTATGTCCTTGAGATCATCCAGGAACTTCACGGTCCTGGCATTTCCTACCCTTCTCACTGACTCCATAACCAGGCGCTGTAACACCTTCTTGTCCACTACCCTATTTACCATCTCAAATGGGATCTCCGGGGGCACAATCTCATATAAGACCACCCTTCCCACGGTAGTGTCCCAAAGCCTCCCATCCAATCTCACCTTAATCCTGGCTTGAAGTCCCACCATCCCCTCATCATAGGCGAGCCTCACCTCCTGAGGGCTGGAAAAGACCTTTCCCTCCCCTACTGCACCAGCCCTGGGCTTGGTGAGGTAGTAACACCCTAATACGATATCTTGGGTAGGATACGTGAGGGGCTTCCCATTTGCAGGTGAGAGGATATTGTGGCTGGCCATGATGAGGAGAGCAGACTCCGCCTGGGCCTCATAGGAGAGGGGGACGTGCACCGCCATCTGATCCCCATCGAAATCGGCATTAAAGGGGGTACATACCAATGGGTGAATCCTGATAGCTTTACCTTCGATCAAAACGGGTTCGAAGGCCTGGATGCTGGGCCTGTGAAGGGTAGGAGCCCTATTGAGGAGCACAGGATGCTCTTTCACCACCTCGTCTAAGGCATCCCATACATCTGGCTCCCCCTTCTCCACCATCTTCTTTGCCGCCTTAAGGGTAGGGGCTACACACTTCTCGTACATAAGCTTATGATAGATAAATGGCTTAAAAAGCTCCAAGGCCATTACCTTAGGTAAGCCACACTGATTAAGCTTCAACTCTGGCCCCACCACGATAACGCTCCTGCCCGAGAAGTCTACCCTCTTCCCCAATAGGTTCTGCCTGAAGCGCCCCTGCTTCCCCCTAAGGGCATCGGCCAGGGACTTGAGAGGCCGACCGCTCTGACCCTTGATGGGCCGAGCCATCCTCCCATTATCGAAAAGGGCATCTACAGCCTCCTGAAGCATCCTCTTCTCATTGCGTACAATAATTTCCGGCGCCTTCAACTCCAAAAGCCTACGCAGACGATTGTTCCTGTTTATCACCCTACGATACAGGTCATTGAGGTCGCTGGTGGCGAACCTTCCCCCATCTAAGGGGACCAAGGGCCTGAGGTCTGGAGGAATCACAGGGATCACCTCTAATATCATCCATTCAGGCCTATTCCCCGACTCTCTAAAGGCCTCCACCACCTTCAGGCGGCGGATGATATCCCTCTCAGTCTGTTTGGAACCCGTGGCCTCAAGGTTGCTCCTCAACTCGTGAGAGAGCTCATCCAGATCAATCTTCCTTAACAGATCCCTGATGGCTTCTGCCCCCATCCTGGCATCAAAGGCATCTCCAAACTCTTCCCTGTAAGCCTTATACCTTTGCTCTGAAAGGATATCCTTTTCCTTAAGAGGGGTCTTGCCTGGATCCACTACTATGTAAGAATCATAATACAATACCCTCTCCAAGTCCTTCATAGATATCCCCAACAGGAGACCTATCTTGCTGGGCAATACCTTCACGTACCAAATGTGAGCCACAGGGGCTGCAAGCTCGATATGGCCCATCCGCTCCCTCCTCACTCTACTGGAGGTCACTTCTACCCCGCACTTATCGCACACAATGCCTCTATGCTTGATTTTCTTATACTTACCACATAGGCACTCCCAGTCCTTAACAGGTCCAAAGATTCTGGCACAGAATAGGCCATCCTTCTCTGGCTTGAATGTCCTGTAGTTTATAGTCTCGGGTTTCTTCACCTCACCCCGAGACCAGGAACGGATCACTTCTGGCGATGCCAGCTTAAGCCGAACCTCCCCAATACCATTGGGATCCTTGGGCTTCTCAAAAAGCTCCAGAATATCCTCCAACACCTTCACACCTCCTGGGGGAACACCCCCAATTAGCACCCACGAAAGCCCAACCCTCCATCAAAAACTGAGTCAGGCTCCAAGTGCCCATCTGAGTGCAATTAAATCCTAAAAAGGAGGACCTCACTCTCCTCCCCTCTTCTTCTCCACCACCTCCACATCCAAGCAGAGCCCTTGAAGTTCCTTAACCAGGACCCTGAAGGACTCAGGAATACCCACCTCTATGGCAGGACTACCCTTTACTATGGCCTGGTACATCCTGTTCCGTCCCGCCACATCGTCAGACTTAACAGTAAGCATCTCCTGGAGAGTGTGCGCTGCCCCATGGGCCTCCAAGGCCCATACCTCCATTTCTCCAAGCCTCTGGCCCCCAAAGTGAGCCTTACCACCCAAGGGCTGCTGGGTAACCAAGGAGTAAGGCCCAGTAGACCTGGCATGCACCTTCTCCTCCACCAGATGGTGGAGTTTTAACATATAAATGTAGCCCACCGTCACGTCCTGATCAAATGGCTCTCCGGTTCTACCATCATACAAGCGGGTACGCCCTGTAACAGGCAAACCCGCATCCTTCAACATAGCCTTTATCTCTTCCTCCTTGGCCCCATCGAACACTGGAGAAGCCATGGGCACCCCTTCCTGGGCCAGTGTCTTGGCCAGATCCACAATTTCATCATCAGAGAGTCCATCCAACCATTCATCCTTAGGAGCGTATATTCGCTTCAGCTCTCCCCTGAGGGTCTTTGCCAGTCCATCTCTGGTCTTGCTCAGTATCTCGCCGAGCCTTCTGCCTAAACCGACAGCCGCCCAGCCTAAATGAGTCTCTAAGATCTGACCCAGGTTCATCCGACTGGGTACCCCCAAGGGGTTCAACACAATCTCCACCGGGGTTCCATCGGGAAGAAAGGGCATGTCCTCCTCCTTCAGGATTTTGGAGATGACCCCTTTGTTGCCATGACGCCCAGCCATCTTATCTCCCACCTGAAGCTTCCGTTTCTGAGCCACATAAACCTTCACACGCTTTAACACCCCAGGAGGGAGCTCGTCTGGCCTTTGTAGCTTATCTAAGGCCTCGCTCTTCAGGATCTTTGTCCGCTCTACCTCTTCATTGGTACGCTGGATAATCTCATCCCAAGTCCTCTGCTCTTGGGGAGAGAGCCTGGCCTTGATGTTTCTTAGGTAATAGGGGGGCAAGGACTCCAAGACCTCTAATGTGATGTTCTCCCCCTTCTTAAGCAGCACCTCTCCGCTCTCCAGATCCCTGAGATCCGCCTCCAACTCTTTGCCGTTCAAGAGGGCCCTCAAACATTGGGCTTCTTCCCCCCAGATTATCTCCATCCGATCCTGGAACTCTGCTTCCAACCTCCTCTTCTCTTCCTCTTCCTGCCTCTCCTTTGCTGGATCATGGCCCAGGGTCTTCCTGGTAAATATCCTCACATCCATCACTACCCCCTCCACACCAGGGGGCACCCTCAGAGAGGTGTCTTTCACCTCCCGGGCCTTCTCCCCAAAGATAGCCCTAAGCAGCTTCTCCTCAGGGGTGAGATACTGTTCCCCCTTAGGGGTCACCTTACCCACTAAGATATCCCCAGCCCTCACCCTGGTCCCTATGCGCACAATTCCTGTATCGTCCAAGTCCTTCAAGGCCTCAGCACCTAAATTAGGAATATCCCTCGTGATCTCTTCCGGTCCAAGCTTGGTGTCCCTCGCCTCGGCCTCAAAGACCTCTATATGGATAGATGTATAGGTATCGTCCTTCACCAGCTTCTCACTAACCAGCACGGCATCCTCAAAATTGTATCCACCCCACGACATGAAGGCCACCAATACATTCTTTCCCAGGGCCAATTCCCCCCCATGGGTAGAGGCCCCATCGGCTATCACCTCACCAGCAGCCACCCTCTGTCCCTTCCTCACGATAGGACGATGGTTAAAGCAGGTACCCTGGTTGGAGCGCTGAAATTTGGAGAGACGATACAGATCCATGCCACCACCCTCTTCTTCATCCACCATAATGATGATCCTGCTGGAGTCCACGCTTTTCACTACCCCTGATCTCTTGGCCACCACCATCACCCCAGAATCCAAGGCTACCCTCTCCTCCATTCCGGTGCCTACCAAGGGGGCCTGAGAGCGGATAAGGGGCACAGCCTGACGCTGCATGTTACAGCCCATCAGCGCCCTATTGGCATCGTCGTGCTCCAGAAAAGGAATAAGGGCAGCGGAGACAGAGACAAGCTGCTTGGGAGAGACGTCCATAAAATCCACCTCCTGGGGGGGTACTGTGACAAACTCTCCCCTCCTTCTGGAAGAGACCCTATCCCTAAGAAATCTCCCTTCCTCATCTACCGGGGCATTGGCCTGAGCTATAGTATAATGTTCTTCTTCAAATGCTGTGAGGTAAACCACATCATTGGTCACCTTCCCATCCACCACTTTCCTATAAGGAGTCTCAATAAAACCAAACCGATTCACTCGGGCATAGACAGATAGGGAGGTAATCAGCCCAATATTCGGACCCTCGGGGGTTTCTATGGGACAAATCCTGCCATAATGGGAAGGGTGCACATCCCTTACCTCAAACCCAGCCCGCTCCCTGGTTAAGCCCCCAGGCCCTAAAGCGCTTAAGCGCCTCTTGTGGGTCACCTCAGAGAGGGGGTTTGTCTGGTCCATGAACTGGGAGAGCTGTCCACTAGAGAAGAAACTCCTTACCACTGCCGAAAAGGGCTTAGCGGAAATCAGATCATTGGGCATCATAGATTCCACATCCTCAATGCTCATCTTCTCTCTCACAGCTCTATGGATACGGACGAGGCCTGCGCGGAGCTGATTCTCGAGCAACTCCCCTACCGCCCTCACCCTCCTGTTGCCCAAGTGATCAATATCATCCACCTGCTCCTGCCCCAATCGGAGACGCATCATGTACTTTATGATAGCAATGATATCCTCATTCCTAAGCACCCTTACAGACAGAGGCACCTCCTCATCCAAGAACCCTAACTTTCTGTTCACCTTAAGCCTTCCCACCTCAGAGAGGTCAAAGCGATCCGGATCCTGAAACAAACGATGGAAAAATTCCTTAGCCACCTCTGGGGTTGGGGGCTCCCCGGGACGCATCTTCCTGTAGATCTCCCTCTGGGCCTCCTCTGGGGTCTTAGCCCTGTCCTGAGCCAGCGCCTCCCTCACAGACGGATCCACATTATCCCCTTCCAACACCAACACATCCAGCTCACCCAAACGGAGGCGTAACTGTTCAAGCTTCTCAGGTGTGATATGATCGTTACACTGGATCCAAATCTCCCCCGTCTCAGGATCCACAATGTCATGGGCCACTACCTTGCCATACAGCTCCTCTTCAGCCAATGGGATGGTAGTAAGCCCCACCGCTTGAATCCGCTTAAAGGCAGCTGGAGTCACTTTACGGCCAGACCTTATAAGCACATCGCCGGTACCAGGATCTACCACATCCATGCCCACGCGCCGACCTATGAGACTCTCCTTTACCTCTCTCAAAAAGACCTTGCCCCCCTCCCTGACGTATATCTTTTCCACGTCATAAAACTCCCTCAGGATCTCCTCGGGAGTCATGCCCATGGCTAATAGGAGGGTACTTATGAGGAATTTGCGCCTTTTATCTATCTTCACGTATAAGAGGCCTTTGGCATCATACTCGAAGTCCAGCCAGGAGCCCCGATATGGGATCACCCTCCCTAAGATAGAAGGTTTACTCCCCACGGCTGTCCTCAGCTCTTCAAATACCACACCCGGGGAGCGGTGGAGTTGACTCACCACCACCCTCTCAACGCCGTTTATGACGAAAGTAGAATTTTCCGTCATTAGGGGTATCTCCCCTAAGAAGACCTTCTGCTCCCTCATATCCCGAACGGAAAAGCCGCCAGTGCTTTCATCCTTATCAAAGACAATGAGCCTCAAAAGAACCCTTAAAGGTGCACTATAAGTGAGTGCCTTCTCCTTGCACTCCTCCACACTATACTTTGGAACCGCCCATACCTTTTGACCGCACCTCTCACACACCACATTTGGCCCACCTAATCCCCTAAACTCTCCACAGTTGCATCTCCAACGGCCTATCTCATAGCCCAAGTACTCCAGCTTCGCTGTGCCTGTGAAATCCTCAATAGGGAAGACATGACGAAACACCGCCTCAAGGCCTTTGTCTTCTCTCTCCTGGGGCAACTTATCAGCCTGTAGAAAATTGGCATAGGACTCCCTTTGAAGTTCCAGGAGATAGGGAAACTCCACTATCTCCCTAATGCTCGAGAAATCCTTTCTCTTACCTCTTACCATCTCATCCCTCATGGTAGTAAAATAGGGGTGGCTTGGGAGATCCCAAGCCATCCCACATCAGAGCCCCACTACTTGACTTCCACAGTGGCACCTACCCCTTCCAACTGCTCCTTTATCTTCTCCGCCTCCTCCTTGGTTACCCCTTCCTTCACCGGCTTAGGCACACCCTCTACAAGCTCCTTGGCCTCCTTAAGGCCCAACCCAGTGATGGCCCTCACCACCTTGATCACCTGGATCTTCTGAGAGCCGAAATCTTTAAGGATCACGTCGAACTCCGTCTTCTCCTCCACCTCGGGCGCCTCCGTCACACCAGCGGTAGGAGCCGCAGCCACTGCCACAGGGGCAGCAGCCGAGACCCCAAACCGCTCCTCCAACTCCTTCACCAACTCGGAGAGCTCCAGCACGCTCATGCCCTCTATGTACCTGATCACATCCTCCTTGGTGATCTCCGCCATTCTTATACCTCCTTCCTTTTCTCAATGATGCTATTCAACACATTAAGCAGCCCCCTGATATTGGCCGCCAATACATTCACCAGATTAGATATGGGTGCATTTAGGGTGGCAAGGAAGGTAGCCAAAAGGACCTCTCTACTGGGCAACCTGCTCAGCTCCTCAACACCATCGGGTCCATAGGCTCTCCCCTCCAGTAACCCACCCTTCACCCTTAAGGCCTCAGCCTCTTTGGCAAAGGAGACCAACACCTTCGCCGTCTCCACAGGATCCTGATACCCAAACACCAGCGCCGTGGGACCCCTAAAGAGATGCTCTACATTAGCCAAGGAGGTACCCTCAGATGCCCTGCGGGCTAAGGTGTTTTTTACCACCTTCAACTCCGAGTTTGAGGCCTTAAGCCTCCTCCTGAGTGCCACCATCTCATCTGCAGTGAGCCCACAGAAATCTACCAAAATAACGGCCTGAGAGGAGAGAAGCCTCTCCCTGATCCCATCAACCACTGCCTGCTTTTTCACCAGCGTCTTTCTCCTGACCTCCGCTACTTCTCCCAATACCTTTCACCCCCTTTTCAATGTGTTATCGGGGGAATCCAACCGGTCTCCACGGGCGACGCCGCGCCTTTAAACCCTTATGGTACCCGTGTTCTACGACCAGACACCCTCAAGACCTCAACTCCTCCAAAGCCCGGTTGGGATCCACCCTAACACTGGGACCCATGGTGGGAGACAAGGCGATACTCTTGAAATACGCACCCTTGGCTGCAGCGGGCTTTGCCCTCAAAAGGGCATCCAAGAGGGCTTTGGCGTTTTCATAAAGGTGCTCTTTGGGAAAGGAGGCTTTACCAATTGGCACATGGATATTGGCTCCCCTATCAACCCTGAAGTCCACCTTCCCAGCCTTGATCTCCTTTACAGCCTTCCCCACATCAAAGGTGACCGTACCCGTTTTGGGGTTTGGCATAAGGCCCCTTGGACCTAAAATTCGCCCTAATCTCCCCACCAGGCTCATCATATCTGGCGTGGCTACCGCCCTGTCAAACTCCAGCCATCCCTCCTTCTGAATCTTTTCCACTAGATCCTCGGCCCCCACATAATCAGCCCCAGCATCCAAGGCCTCTTTCTCCTTATCGCCTTTGGCAAAAACCAATACCCTAACAACCTTTCCAGTCCCATAGGGGAGGGTCACCGACCCCCTGACCATCTGATCTGCGTGGCGCGGATCCACGCCCAGCCGGGCAGCCATCTCGATAGTCTCATCAAATTTGGCCGTTGCCAGTCCCTTGACTTTCACCACTGCCTCCTGCAGCCCATATCCCCTTTCAGTATCCACCATACCTCTCAATTCCCTGTAACGCTTCCCTCTCTTCGGCATTCCAGCCTCCCACTCCTCACGTGGTTAACATCCAATGTCCTTGCACTCCACAGGATCTGCACATGAGCATCCCCAAACTCCCGGCCCTCGACACTACAATAGAGGCTCAACCCTCTACTACCCTGATGCCCATACTCTTAGCAGTCCCCTCAATGATCCGGACCGCTGCTTCTATATCGTCTGCGTTCAAATCGGGCATCTTCTGCTGGGCAATCTCCCTTACCTGAGACAGGGTGACACTCCCCACCTTCTCTCTCAAGGGGTCACCAGCCCCTTTCGCTACCCCGGCCGCCATCTTCAGGAGCACGGAGGCGGGTGGGGTCTTGGTAATGAAGCTGAAGGAACGATCCTTATACACGGTAAGTATTACAGGGATAATGATCCCCTGCTTGTCCTTGGTCTGCTCATTGAAGGCCTTGCAGAACTCCATAATATTTACGCCATGCTGGCCCAAGGCAGGACCCACAGGGGGAGAGGGATTGGCCTGTCCCCCTGGGATATGAAGCTTTATCTTGGCGACCACCTCCTTTGCCATCCATTCCCCCCTTTTATAGCTTTTCTACCTGTAAGAAGTCTAACTCCACAGGGGTGGAACGACCAAAAATACTCACCATCACCCTCACCTTCTGCTTCTCTGGGTTTACCTCGTCCACTATCCCTGTAAAGTTCTCGAAAGGCCCATCCATCACCTTAACATAGTCCCCCCTCACAAACTCCTTATCGCTCTTCGCCCCAGCGGAGCCAAGCCGTTGCACCACCAACTCCACTTCTTCCTCAGGCACAGGCGTAGGCTGTCTCCCAGACCCCAGAAAACCTGTAACTCTGGGGGTGTTTCTAATAAGATACCAGGTCTCATCGTCCAAGACCATCTTCACAAGCACATACCCTGGAAATACCTTCTTGCTCACCTTCCTTCTCTTTCCGCTCCTTAGCTCCACTACATCCCGGGTAGGCACCACCACCTCTTCCACCTTCTCCTGAAGGCCCTTTGCCCTTGCCCTTTCTATGATGGATTGCCTTACCTTATTCTCAAATCCAGAGTAGGTATGAACGATATACCACTTAGCCTCACCACACTTCGGCTGCCCTTCCACCTTTGCACCTGCTCCCTAAAAAGTAAGAAGCTTACTTATAAGCCTGGAAAAGATAAAGTCAAGTACTCCAAAATAGAGAGCTACGAAGGCACTAAAGAGAATCACCCCTATGGAGGCCTGAACGGTTTGCTTCCTAGAAGGGAACACTACCCTCCTTATCTCCGACTTGGCCTCTCTCAGAAAGACCCTGATCTTTTCAAGCATTTAAACTCCCCACATAATAATGGCAGGCCAGGAGGGACTCGAACCCCCAACCACCGGATTTGGAGTCCGGCGCTCTACCAATTCGAGCTACTGGCCTGCAAAAGATCTATTTAACCTCACGGTGTACGGTGTGTCTTCCACACCACTTACAATATTTCCTAAGCTCCAGGCGATCGGGAGTATTTCTCTTATTCTTGTTAGTGCTATAATTTCTTCTTTTACATTCTATACAGGCTAAAAGCACCGTTTCTCTCATCTCAGTCCTCAATCACCTCTGTCACCACTCCCGCTCCAACTGTCCTGCCCCCCTCCCTCACCGCAAACCTTAACCCAGACTCTAACGCCACCGGATATATCAACTCTACCTCCATGTTCACATTGTCCCCAGGCATCACCATCTCTACACC
>WFSL01000017.1 GCA_015486015.1 Aquificota bacterium
GGTTGGGGGAGGCAAGGCCTGAAAGCCCGGATCTCTCTGAAGAAGAGGAGAGGATCCATCAGTGCCTTGCTGGAGGCAGTATTTCGCAATGGCAGGTGGAGTACCTCCCTCTGGTGGGATGGGATGGATCTGGCCTTCTCCACCCCCCAGGGGAATGGGGGGGGAGGCCTCGCAGTGCATGGGAGGCTCACCGCTCGTGGATTAACCCAGGGGCCGTGGCGCATATCCATCTCTCTTCCAAAGGGTCAGCTCCTCTTTTCATCTTGGTTCTTTGATCTCTCTCAGGTGCCCTGGAAACTTTCTGCGACCCTGGAAAAGGAGAGAGGAGGGCTCTGTCTGACCCGATTTCACTATCGAGGCCTGGCCGATCTGAGTCTCAATGGGGAGGAATATTCCTTCCAGAGGGGCAAGGGGGTGTTAAGCTTCCATGGCGATGCAGGGTTGCTCTATCATAGCTTGGTTTCGGAAGCCTTCGGGGAAGAGGCTCCCATTCTCAGGCATCTGAGCATCAAAGGCGAAATAAATGGAAGGCTGACTTATAAAAGGGGCAGTGAATCGTTTTTCTCCGGGCTTGTCTCCTGGAGCGGCGAGGTGAAGGAAGGGAGAATTTGCCTCCAGGGGGCCTTATCCATCCCTCTCCTGTATGCCCCTCAAGGGATCCAGAGGGGAAGGCTGTTTTTGAGGCATCTCACTTTTGGTCCCTTTAGCGTGGATCACCTGGAGATACCCCTCAAGGCCCTCCCTTATAAACTGTTTAGTGAAAAAGTTCTGACTATCCCCTTATGGCACGGAGCTATCTCTGTAGGCCCCTTTGTTATACGCTATAAAGACCTACGCGCACCTGTAGCGGAGATACATGGGTTGCTGGTGCACAAACTCAGGCCCCCCAAAGCCCCTCTACCGGTGGAGGTAGAGGGGTGCTTTAGCAGAGTAAGGATAACACCGGAGATGATTGCCCTTGAAGGGAAACTGAAGGTAAGGGTGGCCAAGGGGAAGGTGCTGGTAGACAAGATCTGGATCTCTCGTCCCTTCACCCCACTCATGAAAATAGGATGTGACGTCGCCTTTTCACACCTGGACCTCTCAGACCTCACCAAAGTTACGTCCTTTGGAAGGATGACAGGGTTTATCAAAGGCTACATACACGGTTTGGTGGTGAGCCATGGGCAGCCAGAGGCCTTTCACCTCAGAATAGAGACCCAAGAGGTGAAGGGGGTGAGAAAAAGGATAAGCCTGGACGCCATAAACTCCATCTCCGTCTTAGGTGGTGGAGGCCCCGTCTCTTTGTTTCTCCCATTCTTTAAGGAGTTCAACTACAGGTACCTGGGCCTCTCATGCTCCCTCAAGAACGATGTGTTCACCCTCCATGGTCTCAAAAGAAAGGGGAAGGTGGAATATGTGGTAGAGAAAGGTGGATTGGTGGGTGTGGACGTGATAAATAGAAACCCAGAGAACAGTATAAGCTTCAGGGACATGATAGAGAGGTTAAAACGCATCAGGAGGGAGAATAATGGGGAAAAGAGGTAGGCTCATTCTGGTGTTCTTGGCCCTCACCGTGCTCTCCTGTGTTACAGTAAATATCTACTTCCCTGCTGCCCAGGCCCAAAAAACCGCTCAGGAGATCACAGAGGAGGTGAGGGGGGTGAAAGGGGAGAAGAAGGAGAAACCCCAATCCTTCCGCTGGGTAGAGGTGGCATATGCAGACCAGGCATTAGAGGTTTCCAATGCCACCATAAGGGCCCTGAAGGCCTCAATGAAGGAAAGGTATCCCGTAATAAAACCATACCTTGCTTCGGGTGTGCTGGGTGAGTCAATCCAGGGTTACTTAGTGTTGAGGAGTACAGCGGGCCTCAGTTTAAGGGATAGGGCCACCGTTAATAGGCTCATGGCTGCGCAAAACAGGGACAGAAAGGCCCTGTATAAGGCAGTGGCCCAGGCACTCAATATCACCCCCTCTCAACTGCCACGCTTGAGGGGCATATTCGCCAAAGAGTGGCAAAGAACTGCACCTCAAGGCACCTGGATAGAGGAGAAACCAGGTCAATGGGTTAGGAAGTAGATGCCGATTATTGCAAAGGGCCTTGTTTCTGCAGCCATCATTGTGGCCCTCAGTGAGCTGGCCAAAAGACATGCCGTATTGTCTGGGCTCCTTGCAGCCATGCCCCTCACCACCCTCCTGGTGATACTCTGGGTCTATGTAGATAC
>WFSL01000018.1 GCA_015486015.1 Aquificota bacterium
GGCACCCCGCAAAGTCGCAAGACTTTGTGAGGTGCCAGTTAAGCCCTCCAGCGCCGATGGTACTGCCACCGAGAGGTGGTGGGAGAGTAGGTCGCTGCCAGGACCCTTTTTGTTGATCGGTTTGTGAAAAAAAGAACGAGGAGGAAACAAACGATATTGTGAAGCAAGATATCAGCTCAAAGTGTTAGCGGACCAGGATCCCTACCGCTTCCACATGGCCCGTATGGGGGAACATATCGAGGGGCTGGACACGAATTGGCTTATAGCCCCCGGATACCCATTGCCCTATATCCCTGGCCATGGTGGAAGGGCTACAGGAAACATAGATGATGACCTGGGGTGCCAAATCCCCTACAGCCTGGCGCACGGCTGGAGAGCAGCCCGATCGGGGTGGGTCAAGGATGATAAGGGGGAAGGAACGATCCTTAAGTTGCTCTAAAGCCTTTTCACAGCTTGTTTCCCAAACCTCTGCCTGGGGAACGTTCTCTTTGAGGAGTCGGGCCGAGGGGACGTGTCCTTCCACCGCTGTGACCCTGGCCCCTGCCTTCACCAGGGGTAAAGTAAAAGTACCTACACCAGCATAGAGTTCCAAGACCTTCTTATCCAACCAGGGCTTAGCCTGCTCCAGAACAAAGGCTGCTAATCTATCCCTCAAAAACCGGTTGTTCTGAAAGAAGGTATCGTGGCCTACTCTGAGGGCATACCCCAGGATCCTCTCCTTCATGGTCCTGGATCCCAGATGACTCACCTTACCTCTCCACAAGACCCTGAGGCCTACCTTGGCCCCGGTACCCTTCTGGAGAGCATGGAAGATCTCATGGATGGTCCCCAGACGCTCCCGACTTTTGATAGAGACAAGCAAAAATCCATCGTCTCCCCGGGCAAAGAGAGCCAAATCCCTCACACCTCTCATGAGCTTAATATGCCGATAAAAGGCTAAAAGGGCCCTGTTCATGGCGGGGGTCATAAGGGGACAGCGGCCCAGGGCTACCACTTGATGGCTCTTCTCATGATAGAAGCCTATCTGATCTTTGAACACCCGAAACTTCACCCTGGTACGGTACTCCAGATGGGGGTCTGATGGGATGATGGGGCAAAATACCTCTTCCGCCACCACTTTGCAGAGTTCCCTCTTTGTTTGGACCTCCTTCTGTTCAATCTGGACCTTGTAATCTACGTGAAGCCACTGACAGCCCCCGCACCGGCCAAAGGCGGGACAAGGTGGGGAAACCCTGTGGGGTGAGGGCTTCACGATTTTCAAGATGCGCCCAAAGGCATAGTCCCGATGGTCTTCAGCGACCTCCACCTCCAACACATCCCCAGGCACCCCATAGGGCACGAAAATTACCTTGCCTTCCCAACGGCCCAGCCCGTAACCTCCCAGAACCAAAGAACTTATCTCTACGCGCATCTCTTATCCCCTGGGCTTTGGGCCAAAGGGCCACCTTTTCCAGCCTGGCGAATGGCCTCCAATCTAAAATCTGATGAAGGATTGGGGGGCTATCAGACTCAGTTGTCAGCTTTTTGAGGCTTTGCTTCCCCCTATTTCCCATCGAAGAGGGACCAGGGCCCCCGATGTTTGGAAAAGGATATAGCCTCCTTTTGCTCCTGAGTAGGGACGTTCCAAGGTATCGATAAGACTTGCCCGGGATAGATAAGGTCTGGATCCTTTATCTGAGATCTATTGGCCCAGTAGATGAGGGGCCATAAGAGTGGATTGGTGTATATACGATCGTTGCCAGCAATGATCCAGAGACACTCTCCCTTTTGGACTTTATGAGTAGATGGCCTCCTCTTTTGGCTCAATTCCTCCTTCACCTTTTCGGCAGCCTCTTTGGCCTTTATTGCCAACTGAGCCGCCCTATTGGCCTGCCGAAGGGCCCGAATGTAATCCCCCACCTTGAAGGAGTTGAGGGCCCCCTTCATAACCCCACAGGCCGCCTGATACAAATCAGGCGCATATTGAGGGGCTTCAGCCTCCTTGGCCTTTTGGAGGGCTGCCTGGGCACTGTCAATAGCCTTCCGGGCAGCAGCCTTTGCCTGCGCCTTCTTCTTTAAGGCCGCCTCCTTAGCCTCTACAATCTTTTCCTGGGCAAGTCTCACAGTCTTCCATGACTGTTTGCAGCTCTTCTTAGCCTCCGCCTCTGCCTTTGACACAAGGGACTGGGCCTCTTTGTATTTTTCGGGTGCATAGATAGGGGCCCCTGCTTCCTTAGCCTCCATAAGTTGGGCCTTGGCCATGGAGATCTGCTTCACAGGGGGATGACAGCACCCCTCAATGAAAAAGGCAATAAGGATCAAAGAGACCAACGAGTACTTCCCATTCATCATGGGACACCTCCATAATTTTTATGTCTTACTTAAGCGATTCGCCATCCACCTTCGTTAGAACTTCACCCCAAGCCCTACTTGGCTCTCCAGCCAATTCATCCTAATTCTTATCAGGAGAAACCGTCAACTTCAATCTAAGCTCCTTAAGCTGGGCCTCCGCTACAGAGGAGGGGGCCCCCGTCATGAGGCACTGGGCCTTCTGGGTCTTGGGGAAAGCGATCACCTCCCTAATAGATTCAGCCTTGGTAAGAATGGCTATAACCCTGTCAAAACCCAAAGCAATCCCTCCATGGGGAGGAGCACCGTACTCCAAAGCGTCCAGCAGAAAACCAAACTTGATCCTGGCCTCCTCCTCGCCTATGTGAAGTAACTCAAAGATCTTTTTCTGAATATCCTTCTTGTGAATCCTAATGGATCCTCCACCAATCTCCTGACCGTTGAGAACCACGTCATAGGCCTTGGCCCTCACCTTCAAGGGATCTGTGTCCAAAAGGGGCAAATCCTCATCCATAGGAGAAGTAAAGGGATGGTGAACGGCTACATAGCGGTGCTCGTCTTTGTCCCACTCCAGAAGAGGAAAATCCACCACCCACAGAGGTGCATAGGCATCCTCTGGGACAAGACCCAGAGCCTGTGCCACCTCCAGACGCAACCTCCCCAGAGTCTCTGCTGCTATCGGTCCCTCATCGGCCACGAGAAAAACCGCATCCCCCTCTTGAACTTCAAAAGCCTCCTTCAACCCCTCCACCTCTCCCAAGGAGAGATACTTCAGGAGATTGGACTGGAGGCCCTGGTCCGTCACCTTAATGGAGATGAGGCCCTTAGCACCAAATTCCAGGGCCCTTTTCCCCCAGTTATCCAGTTCCTTACGGGAGAACACAGCCCCCCCGGGCGCCTTGAACCCTCTGATTGTCCCCCCTTTCCTCAGGGTCTCCTTGAATGGGATGAATTCCGTTGACTCGAAGAGGCGGGATATGTCCTGTATAAACATCCCAAATCTGGTATCAGGTCGGTCTATGCCATATTTGAGCATGGCCTCTTGATAACTTATAACGGGAAACTTCTCAGGAAGCTCCACATCTATGAGTCTGAAAAGGGTGCGCATAATGCCCTCTACCACCTCCATCACGTCCTCTCGCTCCACAAAGGACATCTCCAGATCTATCTGGGTAAACTCGGGCTGTCGATCTGCCCTAAGATCCTCATCCCTAAAGCACTTGACGATCTGATAGTAACGGTCAAAGCCAGCCACCATGAGAATCTGCTTGAAAAGCTGGGGAGACTGTGGAAGAGCATAAAACTTGCCAGGGTTCACCCTGCTGGGTACCAAATAATCTCTGGCCCCTTCAGGGGTAGATTTAGTAAGAAAAGGTGTTTCCACATCTATGAAGCCTAAACTGTCTAAGTACTCTCTTGTGGCCATTGCAGCTCTATAGCGAAAGCGCATAATCTTTTGCATCTCCGGACGCCTCAGGTCTAAAAACCGGTATTTGAGTCTTACCTCCTCGGTAACCTCCGGGTTATCCAATTTGAACGGCAGGGTCCGAGAGGCATTAAGCACTTCCACCTCCCTGGCTACCACTTCAACCTCCCCTGTGCGTAGCTTGGGGTTCTCTGTCCCAGGGGGACGACGAGTAACGGTGCCCCTCACCCGAAGCACATACTCATCCCTGATCTCCTTAGCTTTTTCATGAACAGATGAATCCACCTCTGGGCTGAACACCACCTGCACCAATCCCTCCCTGTCCCTCAAATCCACAAAGGTGACACCCCCATGGTCCCTTCTCCTGTTGACCCAGCCCTCCAACACCACCTCTCTCCCCACATCATCCACTCCAAGCTCTCCACAGTAGCAGCTCCTCTTCAAGGCCTCCCCTCCCTCTTCACATGCGCTATGAGCCTGTCCTCCTCCAGTGGACACCAGGTCTGGGTTCCTTCATCCATGTTCCTGACGATAATACCCCCTTTTTTGAGTTCCTCCTCACCCAAAATGAGCACAATGGGCACCTTTAGTTTGCTTGCCCTGCGAAGCTGGGCCTTAAGGCTCTTCTCCTCATGGGTTATCTCTAAGCGTATCCCCCTCTCCCTCAACCCCTGGGCCAGCTTCATTCCCACCTTCAGCGCAGAAGGACCCAATACCGCAAGGTAACAATCCAAGGAGCGGGGAACCTCTCCTCCCTTCTCCAAGAGAAGTATGGTTCTCTCCATGCCCACCGCAAAGCCTATACCCGGTATGTCCCTCCCACCGATCTGTTGGAGGAGATCATCGTACCTCCCCCCTGCAGCCACTGCATTTTGTGCCCCCAAGTGGGGGGTGACGAGCTCAAAGACTGTCCGAGTATAGTAATCCAATCCCCTAACCAAACGAGGATTAAGGGAATAGGGAATGCCCAAATCTTCCAAAAGAAGAAGTACCTCTTCCTGATATTCCTGGCATGAGGGACAAAGGTACTGAGAGATGACAGGCGCTTCCTCCATCACCCTTCTACAACCCTCCCTCTTGCAATCTAATACTCTTAATGGGTTCCTCTCTATCCGACTTTGACAGTCTGGACACAGCCCTCCCCTCACCTTCTCAAGGAACTGCAAGAGGCAATCCCTGAAGACAGGCCTGCACTCTTTGCATCCCAAGGAATTGATCTCCAGGGTTGTGAGCTGAGAAAGATGAAGACGTCTGTAAAGGGTAGACAAAAGGGCAATAACCTCAGCATCCAAGCTGGGGCTCATGTATCCGAAGGCCTCCACATCCAACTGATGAAACTGACGGAGCCTTCCCGCCTGTGGCCTCTCATGCCGGAACATGGGACCAAAGTAGTAATACTTCCCTACAGGGTCGCTATGGTAGAGAGCGTGCTCTATATAAGCACGGGCCATAGATGCGGTGGCTTCAGGCCTCAAGGTAACACTTTCACCCCCTTTGTCCTTGAAGGTGTACATCTCCTTCTCCACAATATCCGAGGTAATCCCCAGACTCCGTTCAAAAAGCTCGGTTTTTTCCAATACAGGGATCCTCAGCTCCGAGTATCCGTATGCTTCAAAAAGGTCCCGGGCAGTCTCCTCTACCCTTCTCCAGAGGGGGGCCTCCTCAGGTAAAACATCCCTGAACCCCTTAACGGCCCTGATCATTCCAGCATCCCCAAGGATTTCACCCAAATACCTATAACCTGAATTCACCTCTAAACTGAGCCACTAAAAGTCACTCAGGTTGGCCTCAATGTCAAGGGGCCAGACTTGACTTTTGATGTTTAACGAAGCAACCTCTGGCAGTCGAATCAAAACATAAGCTAATACCACAAGGGGAAAGCCCATGAAGGTTGCATTGGTGAGCGTTTCTGACAAGAAGGGGATAGAGGAGTTTTGCCGCAAGCTGGTAGGGCTGGGCTATGTCATCATCTCAACAGGAGGAACGGCTACTGCCTTGAAAAAGGCGGGGATAGCCGTAATAGATGTGGCCAATTACACAGGTTTCCCAGAAATCATGGATGGCCGGGTCAAAACGCTTCACCCAAGGATTCACGGAGGCATCCTGGCCGATAGGGAGAAAGAGACCCACATGCAGGTCATGCATGAGCAGGGGATTAAGGCCATAGACATGGTGGTAGTGAACTTCTATCCCTTTGAAAAGGTTATCAAGAAACCCCACGTCACCTTCGAAGAAGCGATGGAGAACATAGACATAGGAGGCCCCACCATGGTAAGGGCAGCGGCCAAGAACCACCGCCATGTCATCACCCTGGTAGACCCAGAAGACTATGGCTGGGTCCTGAAGGCCCTTAGGGAGAGGGGGAACCTTACAGAAGAGGAGCGCCGGCGTTTGGCCGCAAAGGCCTTCTTCCACACGGGACGCTACGACGCCCTAATTACTGCCTATTTAGAGGAGGCCCTGGGAGAGAAGTTGCCCAGCAATCTGGGCCTCTTTTTCCGCAAGGTCCAGGGCCTCCGCTACGGTGAGAATCCTCACCAAAAGGCCGCATTTTACATGGACGAAGGAACCTTAGGGCTGGCCAATGCTCGCCAACTCCAGGGGAAAAAACTATCTTACAACAATCTTCTGGACCTCCACTCTGTCCTGGCCTTGGCCTTGGAGTTTGACGATCCCGTGGCTGTGATCGCTAAGCACAACAACCCATGTGGTGTGGCAGTAGGAGAAACCCCAGCCCAGGCATACGCGAGGGCCTTAGAATGCGATCCTGCGTCGGCATATGGGGGCATCGTTGCCTTCAACAGGGAGGTGGACAGGGAGACGGCCCAGGAGATGGTTAGAATATTCACCGAGGCCATCCTCGCGCCCGGGTTCAGTGAGGATGCCCGGGAAGTCTTCGCAACCAAGGCCAACCTTCGGCTCTTAGAACTGAGCCCTTGGCCCAATAAAATAGAAGGATGGGATCTGCGAAGGGTGGCAGGGGGCCTCTTAGTTCAGGAGCCTAACACTCTCCTCTTCGGAGATGAACCCCGCGTGGTAACCGAGAAAGAGCCCACGGAGGAGCAACGGCGGGACCTCACCTTTGCTTGGCGGGTGGTAAAACATGTAAAATCCAATGCCATTGTGCTGGCAAAGGGCAACCAAACCGTGGGCATTGGAGCAGGCCAGATGAGCCGAGTGGACTCAGTAAAGATTGCAATCACAAAGGCGAAAATACCCATTCAAGGCTCAGTGTTGGCCTCTGATGCTTTTTTCCCCTTCCCAGACGGGGTGGAAGAGGCCGCCAAGGCAGGAGTTAAGGCCATAATACAACCTGGAGGATCCATTCGGGATGAGGAGGTGATAGAAGCTGCCAACAAACTGGGACTAGCCATGCTCTTTACCGGGGTTCGCCACTTCCGTCATTGAGCGCCCCTTCGCTAAAGATCCAAAAGCTCTATCTTTATTGGAGGTATTTTCACAAGAGCTACAGTAGCCCTACCTGTTAGCCACCCGCAGGCCTCGCCTGGATTTAGCACCCAGGTAGATCCCATCTTCTCCACCTGAATACGATGTGTATGGCCATAGATGATTAGCTCATATCTGCCTGAAGCCGCCAGCTCCTCCACATAGTGGTGAAAGTGCTTCACCAATACCATGTAGCCCTCTATCTCCAACTCTAAAGGGGGAGATTGGATCCTACCCTGGGCCTTCTCCAAAAGGTAAGGGATCTCACCCTCGTTGTTGCCCAGTATCCCCCTCCACGGTGCATTGAGGGCTTCTAAGGGATCCAATGCAAAGGGAGAAACCACATCCCCTGCGTGAATCACCATGTCCACATTCCTTTTATTAAACAGCTCCACAGCTTTTCTTATATTATCCAGATGGTCATGAGTATCAGAAAGTACCCCTATTAGCATCCTTTTACTCCTCCCTCTAAATGAACCAACAGATTATCATTCTTCTATACAAGGCGCTTAGAAGTGGCAAGGCTTAGCAAAAAACATGAAACCAGTTAAGCCAAAACATCCGTGGGTGCCATGCCGGTAGCGGTGTAGAACCGATTATCCCTACACGTGCTTCCCTCTCCCAGCATGGCAAGCTGCTCCCTGGTGATAGGGAACCAGGAGAACTTATCCAGAAACTTGGCTATGAACCTCAAAGGTCCAAGGGGTAAGGGGAAAAAGACCACTCTCATGCCCCATGCCCGAGCCATGGCATCCAGTAGCTCCTTCATGGTATAAAGCTTAGGCCCACAAAGCTCCCAGGCTTTACCTCTCAGTTCCTCTCGTTCCAAGGCGAGAACCAAAGCCCTGACCACATCGGAAACAGCAACAGGCTGAAATCTGCTTGCCACACTCACCACACCCACCAACTTCAGGGCCATAAGCCTATGCATGTCTGTTAGAAACCTGGATCCTGGACCCAAGATCAAAGAGGGCCGAAAAATAACATGATCCAGGCCACTCTGCCTCACCAACTCCTCGGCAGCAAACTTGGTCCTATGATACCTGATAGTTGAATCTACCCTGGCACCCAAGGCACTCATGTGGAGAAGAAGGGAGGCCCCATCTTCCCGGCAGGCCCTGATCACATTCTCCGTTGCCTCCACATGCAGACGCTGAAAAGTGATGCCCTTGGAAGGAAACTCCCTAATGATGCCCACCAAATGGATAACTGCCTGGCAACCTTTAACCCCCCTTTTCAGGGAACTTAGATCCAATACGTCTCCAGGCACCGCCTTCACACCAGGAGGCAATTCCCTTCTCTTATGGACCAAGGCCACCACTTGGTGCCCTGCCTCAAGCAGTGCAGGCAATAGGTGAGAACCTACAAAACCCGTAGCACCGGTGACAAGAACTCTCATGGATCAACACCCCTTATCCCACACTTTCCCTCTGTCCTCTCTATGCACAGCCCCCATATCAAAATCCCTATAAGGAATGCCTCACCTTTTCCCTTCGCAACCGCTCCAGATAGACCATGAGAACCGAAATGGCGGCAGGGGTAATTCCCGAGATCCTGGAAGCCTGGCCCAAAGATCGAGGTTGGATCTCTTTTAAAAGCTGACGCACCTCATGAGACAATCCCGGCACCTGGTCATAGTCAAGATCCGGTGGAAGGAGAATGCGCTCCAGGTGCTGAAAACGCTTCACTTCCCGCTCCTGACGCTGGAGATACCCCTCGTATTTACACAGAATCTCCACCTGTCGGATCACCCCACTGGGCAACTCCCTATCCTCTTCCAATCCTTGGAGGTGTTGATAAGTGATCTCAGGCCTCTTAAGGAGCTGGGATAGGGAAATGGGAGACTCCAGCGGAGTAGAGCCCACAGACTCCAAGTAAGCATTTACCCTGATGGAAGGCTTAATGAAAGTCCTCTTCAGCCGGAGCATCTCCTCATCTATGAGGCGCCTCTTTTCTCTCATCTTTTCCACGGCTTCTCGACCAATGAGCCCCAGCTCGTGGCCCTTCTCCATAAGGCGCAAATCCGCATTATCCTCCCTAAGAATCAGACGATACTCTGCCCTTGAAGTGAACATGCGATAGGGCTCCCTCACCCCTCTGGTCACCAGATCATCCACCAAAACGGCCATGTAGGCCTGAGAACGGTCGAGAATAAAGGGAGGCCTTCCCTGCACCTTGAGGGCAGCGTTTATGCCCGCCCATAGCCCTTGGGCTGCTGCCTCCTCATAACCAGAAGTCCCATTTACCTGCCCTGCCAAATACAGGCCCTCTATCAGCTTTGCCTCCAAGGTGGGCCATAGCTGAGTGGGCTGCACAAAGTCATATTCAATGGCATAGGCAGGGCGCATAATCTCCGCCTCCTCTAAACCTGGAACGGAATGAACCAGTTCCATTTGGATCTCATAGGGTAGAGAATTCCCCAATCCACTGGCATAGATCTCCTGGGTATCCAGCCCCTCAGGTTCCAGGATCACATGGTGATACTCCTTTTCAGGAAACTTCATCACTTTGTCCTCCAGTGATGGGCAATAGCGAGCAGGCACTCCTCTAATGGCACCGCTATAAAGGGGGGACAGGTGGATGTTGTTGCGAATGATCCTGTGGGTCCTCTCTGTAGTCCTTCCCATGTAACAGGGCACCTGAGGCAGGGAAACCCCATTGGTAAAAAGGGAAAAGGGGCGAAGCTCTGGATCGCCATCCAAGATCTGAAAAATGGAAAAGTCTATGCTGGAGCGTTTCAGACGAGGGGGGGTACCTGTCTTCATGCGACCCATCTGAAAACCCAGCCCTCTCAAGCTCCTGGCCAGGCCATTTGCGGGGAACTCCCCAGCCCGACCGGCAGGTATGCGTCGATCACCAATGTAGATCACCCCAGCCAGAAATGTGCCTGCAGCGAGGATTACCGCCCTCCCCATAAACTCGACACCCAAGTGGTCCCGAACACCCACAACACGCCGCTTCCCCCCAGCCTCCTCTATTAGAAGCCCTTCTATCATGGCCTCCTTGATCTCCAATCCCCCTTGGGCCTCTAAGGTCTTCTTCATGGCCACCCTGTAACGTATCTTATCGTTCTGTGTTCTGGTGCCCCATACAGCCGGGCCCTTGCTGGTGTTTAGGGTCCGGTACTGGATAGCAGTTGCATCAGCTATTCGGGCCATCTGACCTCCCAAGGCATCTATCTCTTTCACCAAATGGCCCTTGGCCACCCCACCTACAGAGGGAGAACAAGGCATGTGAGCTACAGTGTCCAGGGAGATGGTAAGAAGTATAGTGCTACAGCCCATGCGGGCCGCTGACAAGGCTGCCTCACATCCAGCATGTCCTGCACCTACCACTATCACATCATATGTTTGAGGATAGACCGCCATCGGGCTTACTTGCCTTTCTCGGTTTTGAGGTGCACAAAATATAATCCGAAATATGGATAAAGGCAACGAAGGGAAAAGTGATGGCAAAATCGTTCAATGGGAGTTACTCAAAAGGCATGACCACTAAGCGCTACAGGGATCTGAATAGCTACCTCCGAGGGCTCTTTGGTTGCCGCGTGCAGCGTATAGCTTTGGATGCAGGCCTCACCTGCCCCAATAGGGATGGAACCAAGGGTATAGGGGGCTGCATATACTGCAATGCCAGAGGCTCCGGTACGGGACTGGCAAATAGGCTCTCTATCATCCAGCAGATCCAGCAAGCCAAAGAACGGTTAATCCGCCGATACAATGCCAAGAAGTTCATAGCCTATTTTCAGTCCTTCTCCAACACTTACGCCCCAGTAGATAAGCTAAAAAGGCTTTACAGAGAGGCCCTAACAGATCCGGACGTGGTAGGCCTGGCCATAGGCACCAGGCCAGACTGTATCTCTTCGGAAGTACTCGACCTGTTGGAAGAGCTCAATAGGGAAACACATCTCTGGGTGGAGTACGGGCTACAATCCATTCACAATGCAACCCTGAGGAGGATAAACCGGGGCCACACCGTAGAAGAGTTCTACCGAGCTGTAGAGGAGACCCGCAAAAGGGACATAGAAACGGTAGTGCACGTCATATTAGGCCTCCCCGGAGAAGGGAAAGAAGAGATGCTGGCCACGGCCAAGGCCTTGGGAGAAACAGATATCCAAGGGGTAAAGCTCCACCTCCTATATGTGATAAAAGGCACGTCATTGGCCCATCTTTACCAACAGGGGAAATATCAGTGTCTCACCCAGGAGGAATATGTGGACATCGTATGTGAATTCCTCACCTTTCTTCCCCCTCACGTAGTTATCCATCGGCTTACGGGGGATCCCCATCCTCAAGAACTCCTAGCCCCTGCCTGGGCCCTCAAGAAACAGAGCAACTTGACAGCTATACACCAAAGGCTTGAGGAGAAGGACCTATGGCAGGGAAAGCGATGGAACCTTCACATTGACACAACCCAGTCCTTGTGCTCTAATTTTCCTAACATTTAGCAAGGGAGGAGGAGATGAAACTGGTGCTCGCATTTGTTAACCCCGAGAAAATCTGGGAGCTCAAGAAAAGGTTGTTTGAAATTCATACTCCAGGTATAAGCGTGGACCAAGTGATGGGAATAGGAAAGCCCTTGGCCCGTATGGCTGAGATGATGGAGCGCCACGGGGCCATACCGAAGTTTTTCCCAAAGATGAGAATAGAAATGGTGGTACCAGACGAGATGATTGAAGAGGTACTTAGCACCATTCAAAAGGTGTGCTATACTGGAAACTCCGGAGATGGAAAGGTATTTGTCCTCCCCGTAGAAGAGGCCGTAAGAATTAGAACAAACGAACGAGGTGAGGCAGCAATCCAGTGAATCCAGAGGATCTTTTTCAGAGTTTCGCCAGAGAATATGAGGCTGCAGGTGGAGTACTCCTTGCCCATACCGGCAATAAAAATGAGATAAAAGAGGCCTTAAAAGAGATGATTACGCAGGAAGGTGTATCCTCTTACGCCATCTCCAAGGGCACCCCGAGGATGGGGCTTATAGACGAGATCCTCAAGGAAATGGGAGTAGAAAAGTCAAGGGATTATTCTGCAGTGGAACTTGGGATAACCGGTGCCCAAGCTGCAGGTGCATCCACAGGCACTTTAGTCTTTGCCTTTCAAAGGGGAAAGGATCACCTCCTCACCTCACTCCCCAGGATACATATGGCAGTACTGAGGGAAGGGAACCTGTACATGCATGTGTCTCAGGCAGTTATACCACTCTTGAAGGAGGAAGCACCACCGTCCTACATATCTTTGGTCACAGGACCGAGTATGACTGGTGACATAGAACTCGAGCATGTAAAGGGGGTACATGGTCCAGAAAGACTTTATTTAATGGTAGTTCCCTGACTGGAATCACATAGTCTCATGAGAGCCGTAGGAGACGTCGCAAAGGTGACAGCCAACGCAAAGATTGGGGAGTTTATTGAAGGACAGAGGGTAAGATCTCTCTTGCTCTTAGAGAAGAGAGAGCTCTTGACCAAGAAAGACGGCTCACCTTACCTCTCCCTCCTCTTGCGAGACTCTTCAGGCACCATAGAAGCACGGATATGGGAGAAAACTGAGCCACTCTTGCCCCTCCTTCAAGAAGGGGAAGTGGTGGAGGTAGAGGGTGAAGTAAAAATTTACAATGGGCGTCTCCAGTTGGTGGTTCACACCATAGAGCCTTCATCCGCATCTGTAGAGGAGCTGAGACCCCATGGATCTCTATCACGGGAGGAGCTCAAGCATGGAATAGAGGAGCTGAAGGCCCAAATAAAGGATCCCCACTATAGAGAACTGGCAGAGTTCTTCTTTGCCCCGGGTCCTATGTTGGATGAGATACTTCTGACACCGGGTGCCAAGAGTATACACCACAACTGGGTGGGGGGATTGGCACACCACCTTATAAGTGTAACTAAGGGGAGCATTGAGATAGGCAAACTGTATCCTGAGCTGGATATGGACCTTATCGTGTGCGGTGCCCTCCTGCACGATATCGGGAAGGTTCGGGAAATGGCATGGGAGGGCTTGTCAATAGAGTACACTGATGAGGGTAGACTTTTGGGGCACGTAGCCATAGGGTTGAAAATGGTAAGCAACGCGCTCAAAGAGCTGAATACACCAAAGGAGAAGGGAATAAAAATCCTTCATATTATAGCAAGCCATCACGGAGAACCAGAGATGGGGGCCCTTAAAAGGCCAAAGTTTCCGGAAGCACTACTAATTCATTATGTTGACCAGATAGATGCAAAGGTGCAAGGCTCCCTTAGTTTCATGGAGGCAGACAAGCGGTTAGGAAACTGGACAACCTTCCACAGGCCTTTCCAGCGCTTCCTTTACAAAGGTTAATCCCATGCAGTTGAAGCCGCTCCCACTTGGCTTCAGAGAGGTACACCGTCTCCGACAGGTCATCAATGTACTCGTAAAGTACGGTTTCGGTTGGGTGGTGGACAAAGCAGGTCTTACCCACCTCCTTTCCGTAGGGAGGAGGCTCTTAAGATTCCAAGAGAAAATCCCCCTTACTCCCCCACAGAGGCTCAGAAAGGTATTGGAAGAGCTGGGCCCCTCATTCATCAAGCTGGGTCAGGTCCTATCCACCAGGCCCGATTTGGTCCCTGAGGAGTTTATCCAGGAGCTCAAAAAGTTGAGGGATGAGGTAGCCCCACTCCCATGGCAGGATGTTGAGCCTCTTCTAAAGGATGAATGGGGGGAAAACTGGGAGAGCACAGTGAGAATCTCTGTAAAAGAACCCATGGCATCAGCCTCCATAGCCCAGGTGTACTTGGGGGAACTGACCACAGGGGAGGAGGTGGTATTAAAGGTGCTACGGCCAGGGATCAGGGAGACGGTTAAGAGAGACATAGAGGTAATGCGCCTACTGGCCAGGCTTTTGGAGCGATATCTCCCTGAATCACGTCTCTACCATCCTGTCGAGCTGGTAGAAGAGTTTGCCTTCACCATTGCGAGAGAGATGGATTTCACCATAGAGGCTGCCAACGCTGAGAGGATGCGGGCCAACATGAGAGGTTTCAAATGGGTTGTGGTGCCTAAGATTTACTGGGAGCTTACTACCCGTAGCATCCTCGTTATGGAGCAGGTAGAAGGTGTAAGGCTGGATCAGCCCCACGTGTTGGATGAAAAGGGGATTGATAGACCCACCGTAGCCCAACGACTGCTAACGGCCTTTCTGAAACAGGCCATGGAGGATGGACTCTTCCATGCCGATCCTCACCCTTCCAATATCCTGATAGGGGAAAATGGAGAGATAGTGTACGTGGACTTTGGGATGACCGGGTACTTAGATGGGACCGTCCGGGATCTCCTGGCCACCCTCATGATAAGGATCGTGAAGAGAGATTATGACGGTATCATCAAGGCCTTCAAGAGGATGGGGGCAACAGGGGAGGAACTGGACGAGCGGCGATTCAAATTGGAGATTATGGGGCTCTTAGAACCGTACTTCTCACGAAGCCTGGAGGGAATGCCCTTGGGCACAGTAGTAAACCAGGTGATCCAAATATCCCTCAGGTACCACATCAGGTTTCCACCAGAATTCTACCTCCTTGGGAGGGCACTGGTGCTTATGGACAGCAACCTAAGGTATCTCTATCCAGAGCTTAACGTCATAGATATGGTAACCCCCTTTATCGTTAGGACCGTCAGGGAAAGGCGTCATCCCAAAAGGGTGGCGATATTACTGGAAAGGGGCTGGGACGAAATGAAGGAGGGGATGAGGGCATTCCCCTCTGAGATGCTCTATGCCATCCAGCGCCTAAACCGGGGAGAGACCCACCTCCACCTCTCTCACGAGGGAGCCGAAAGACTGGAGGAAGTGATGGAGAGGAATTCTCTAAGACTCAGTATTACTCTCTTGCTCATACTCTTCGTCGTCATAGGCACTTGGGGATTAAGCAGTCCCTGGGGCTGGAGATGGCAAATAGCAGGACTTCCCATCTTCCCCCTTATCTCCTACGGATTAGGGGGAATTATGACCCTCCTGCTTCTTGGTTCCCTCCTCTTCAGAAGAAAGTAAGGCCATAAGCGTCCTCATCACTTCCTTGGTCTTAGGATCTATCACGGAGTAGCATACCTTAGCACCCTCGCGGCGAAAGCTAATTATGCCCCTGGCCCTCAATGTAGCAAGATGCTGGGAAATGTTGGACTGCTGGAGATTAAGCTCTTCCCACAGGGACCTCACGCACATCTCACCTTCTAACAAAGCCCCAAGGATCTTAAGCCTTGTGGGATGAGCCAAGGCCTTCAAAAAATCGGCTAAATCCCTATATTGATCATCCCTCATTAAAAGACCGCCCTTTAAAAACACCTTACTTGAACAATTGGAGTGCCCTCCTCCGTTGGGTCATTGCGAACACCAACGAGTTTCCAAAAGTTCCTCCCCAAGCATCGCTCCCCCCTCAATCAAAAAACACCTACGCTTTCATCCGGGCTCAGCCCAGACCACAAGAACTTTCAATTTAAGCCAATGTTAAATTATTCGAATATCAATAAGAATGTCAACAGAAGCCCACCCAGAGTCTTTCCCCTTTTCATGGGGGTTAAAAAGAGCAATTTTTATGCGTATGATCGACTATGCCTTAAGTTCTCCCACTTGTGCCAACAGTTTGGCCTTTATAGGCATCGGATCCACCTTATGGCCAGTCCAGATCTCAAAGGCCTCAAGGGCCTGATAGAGAAGCATAGTAAGTCCATTGCAAGAGGATATACCCATAGATCTTGCCTCCATGATCAGGGGGGTTACAGGAGGATTATACACCAGATCCATTACAAACGCATTCCTCTTCATCCTCTCCAGGGAAAAAGGCATGGGCTCGTTATGGAGACCCAAGGGCGTGGCGTTAATTAAGAGATCCACATCTCCCAAGGCATCCTCAATCTCTGCTTTGTGAAACAGCACCAAGGAGATGGGGGCCCATGACATCTCCTCCTTCAATCTCTCCCCCTTAATCCAGGAACGCAGTGCAACGGTAATCTCCCCCACATCCCGAGTGTTTAGGGCATAAATAACAGCCCGGGCAGCACCTCCCCCTCCCATCACCATGGCCCTCCGTCCCTCCAAGTCCTCTCCCCATTCCTCATCAAGGGCCCGAAGGAAACCGGACCAATCAGTATTGAACCCTATAAGTTTTTTCTCCCCCCGCTTCACCGTATTGATGGCGCCTATGAGCTTTACCTCTTCGCTACTCATATCCATGAATCTCACAGCCATCTCCTTGAATGGGATGGTAATATTGAATCCCAGAAGGTTCTCCATGAAGCAGAGGCCCGTGAGTACCTCCTCCAAGTACCCATCCTCCACCTGGATAGGGATGTATACCCCCTCCATGCCGACTTGATGAAAGGCCTCATTATGAATGAGAGGCGATAAGGTGTGGCCTATGGGGTTTCCAAGGAGGGCGGCCCATCTCATGGATTGACCATCTCCAATCTCGAAAAAAAGAAGGGCACCTCGTATCTGGCAGACTCAGGAGAATCTGACCCGTGTACGGAATTCCTCTCTATGTTGATGCCGTAGGTCTTGCGAATAGTCCCAGGATCAGCCTGTGCAGGGTCAGTTGCACCCATGATCCTCCTCCAACGCTCTATGGCCTCTTCACCCTCCAACACAGCTACCACTATCGGTCCCGAAGACATGAAGTCCGTGAGGCTGGAAAAAAATGGACGCTCCCGATGCACATAATAAAATCCCTCGGCCTCTGTCTTGCTCATCCTGACCATCTTGAGTGCAACAATCCTTAGACCCTCATCCTCTATCCTCTTCAGGATCTCCCCCACAAGGCCCCGCTCAACAGCGTCCGGCTTAATGATGGCCAAGGTCCGTTCCACCCCATCCCCCTATTAATCTTATAAGACTACATGGAACAGCACAACTCTCTACCGAACTGTACCCTTCAAAAGCCCACTGTGGGTTTTTGCCAAATCCGAGGAAAGCAGACAAGGTGGCACTCCCTGCGTGCGAGATGAAATCTTGTGCACTGGATGCATCTATCCTTCAAAAAAGGGCGTTCTATGGATCCCGCATGACTAATGGGAAGATCGGAAAGATAGGGACATCCCCTTATCACGACTCGGTTGCTCCCTCGGGTTTGTAATGCCTGTTCACGTAGCACATAAGACGAGACTTCCGCCTCGCCCCCTCATTCCTATGGTACACTCCTTTACTGACGGCCTTGTCTATGGCCCTCACAGCTGCTCTAATGCGGGGCCCCAGTTCCTCCATAGGTACTCCACCATCCACTCCTTGGATCACCCTTTTCACCATAGTCCTTGTATAGGAGCGAACAGACCTGTTGCGTAAACGCCTCTCCTCCGCCTGGCGGGCACGCTTCTTAGCTGACCTTATGTTTGGCACCCTTCTCCCCCTCATTTCTCAGAAGAATCAGCCTGCATCTATTGCCATACCTATAAAAAACTTGTCAAGCTTCAACGGGTAGGTTCCTTCTGAGGAATCACAGGCTTTATCATGTGAATTGGTGCCTTGATGGTCCTCTCCATAATGCCCAAGAGACCAGATCCCACGGCAGATGGGGAAAGGGGAATCACACGAGGATCATTGAGAGGGCCCTTCACCTTGAGAGGCACAGAAATAAAAGTCTTGCTCTTGCCCGTCAGGATCCAACCCACAACAGGGACCTTACTCAGTATGGTGTCCAAGGTCTTCAGGGGAGCCACCAACACCGTCAAATCCAAGCGCTCTTTTACCAGATCCACCGTTCCTGTCCCAAAAATCCTCATGGGCTGCCCATCCACAACCAGCTCCTCCACGTAAATGATCCCGTCCCTCAAGCGGCCCTTCCCCTTTATAGAATTATAGGCGAAACCCTCCTTGGTAAAGTCGGGGAAGTTGCCCTTGAACATCTCCATGACATTAAGAGCAGAAAGGATCTTGGAGAGGATGGTTAGTCTATAAATCCTCCCCTTTTTTGAAACAAGGGAGGCCTCCCCCACAGAACCCTCCGCCAGAGGATCCTCTTTCCCTTCAGCCTTCAGCCATCCCTTCAAATCGAATTTACCCTTTGCAACCCCCTTTCTCCCAAAGAGACAGGTAAGAGCAGGATCCCAAGAAGCCCCCTTAGCCCACAAACTGAAGCGAAGAGAGGTATTCCCTGGAGTGATGGTTACTACCCCAGGGGTAGAAACACCGCATAGATGCGCCGCTACCACCTCCACTCTCACCATTCGAGGATAAAGATGGACAGTGCCCTCCACTGAGCTCCAAGTAAACCCCTCATAAAAAAAGGAATTCGCCCTCACCCTAATGTTACCCTCTACAGGAAGGACCCATCCTCCCCCACCACTCCCTGTCCCCACCAGCTCTTCTATGTCCCTCATATCCAGAGAGGGGGCCTCAACATTCAGGGAAAGATGAATAGTAGAGCCAGACGAGGTCGCCTCTCCCTCAAGAGAAAGGGTAGACCGCCCAAGGCCAAGGCGGGCAGAGCGGACAATAAGTACCCTATCATTGGCCTCTATGGAGGCAGCATCAATATTTAGGGGCATCTTGATCCCCCACAGGTAGGTGAGGCCCCTTATCTCTACCTTTCCTTTACCTCTAAAATTGGCCTTCCCATTAAGAAGAAGATGAGCCTCAAAATCCCCCTTGCCCCACCCTTTTAGAATAGTATTCTTCTCCAAAAGGGCATCCAGCACCTCTCTATTCACCACCCCATTAAATGCAAGATCCAAGGCCTGCCCTTTAAGGAAAAGGGCAAGATGACATGAAGCACCCTTCCCCGTCAGATCCAGCTTCTTCACAGAAAGCCTTTTGGGCAACACTTCCAGATCCATGGATGCCTCAACCCCTTTCCTCCTCAACAGGCCATCAAGGTGAATCTCACCACCCCTATTCCAAACAACATGCACCCCTCTCGCCTCAACTGGGGGCCTGAGTCTGTACACCTGCGGAAGTCCGACAAATCCATAAAGCCATCTGAGGGACCTGCCTCCCGCTCTACCAGTCAAAGAGAGAGCCAGCCTATTCACCCCATCCTTGTAATCCTCTATGCTCCCAGATGCGCTAAAAGCAGCATCCTCCAGGAGAGTGGCACATCGTTGGAAGGATATCCTATCCTGGGTAATAGCTACCTTCCCCTTCTCTATCTTCAAAGTGGAAGGGAAAATAGAAAAACCAAATAGAAAGCGCTCCACCCTCCCCTTCAGTCCAAACCTCCACTCCCCTGGAAGAAGGAGGGGACCCTTAAGAGTGAGAGCATCTACGTATAGAAGGCCCCTCATAGACTTGAAATCCGGGAGGGACCTACGCACAAAGGCATAGGAAAAGATCCAAGGGTACAACTGATCCAAGGAGAGCTCAGCCTTCATGGAGGAGACTTGTAGCCAGGGGGCCTTTCGCCAATTAAGCCGTGCCGTCAGACCTGAGAAGGTGCTCTTCCCTATTCTCCCATCAAGATTGGCCACAGCCACTTGGGCATCCCGATAGTAGAAGGTGCCACCGGTGATTTTAACAGCATAAGGTATCCTTTTGTAGAGGCAAGAAAAGCTCACATGGTGGACCTTCACCTCCACCCTTTCCACCCGCGTATCCTCACCCAAGACCAACCTGCCTATGGCCCTCCCCTTGACTTCATCTACCTGGCGCACCTCTTTAAGCAGCAGCCCCTTATGGAGCACCCTCTCGAGGATACTTGGGAGCTGAGAGAGGTCCGCATTTACAGAGGTATCCAAATGAAATGGGAGTTCCTTTCCCCGTAATCCCAAGATGAGCGTCCCATTAGAGGCATAGGAATTTCCTAACCTGCCAGAAAGGCTTTTACCCTTAAGTACACCTTTAGAGATCACCACCTCCCCTGCAGCATTCTCTATCTTAAAACCCACCTTAGGAATGAGGATAGTACCCCTCCTTACCTTGCCCTCTATCTCCATGCGATCAAGGGACCCTAGTTTGGAAAAGGCAGGAGCGGTATCCCTAAAACTGATGAGGGATAGCTCTCCACCCCGCACTATCCCAAAGATCTTCTTTACCGTGTGATTGGCCCCCAAAAGGGAAAGGGCCATCTCCCTAACCGATGGAACATCTACGTCCCTTCCCTGGACCACCAGGCGGGCGACGGGAATCTTTGGATCCCACAAAAAGGTACCGGAAAGGTGAAGACGAGGATATTTGAGGTCCACGTGGGCAAGGGATACCTCTATCTTAGGGCCCAACAAATGAAAACTACCTTCCAAGTTTCCACACTCCATGACCAGGGCATGCCCCCCACTCCTCAATGCCAGACAGGGGACCGCTCCCTTAAAAACGCCTGCTACATCCCTCAGCCCATTCAGGCTCAGTGTAAGCTCCAGATCCATCAGGGAGTTAACAGGACCCAGAGGGGTGATATGGAAGAGACAACATGCAAGTCTGTGGGGCTGAAACTGCTTCAGGCTCATGCGGAGCTTTCCAGTCATTCCTCGAGGTTCAAGCCACCCCTTTATTATAAAGACCTTCCCCACATTAGAATTGAAGCTCATGGCCAGCCTTAGGCGCTGGGGTGGGAAGACCACATGCGCCTTCAGGCCCCGCACCCAAAGGGATGCCTTTTTACCTCCCTTGTGGATGTAAACCTCTCCACCTTGGAGATCGACCACAAGTCCAGGGACACGATTACCAAGAAGGACAATAAAATCTTTAACCTTATCACCTAAGTGCCCAGGAGGTCCCCCTCCAGAGGGTAGGTATATATGGGCCTTCAGACCCAACATCTTCACATGCCTCACCACCACCTGCCCCTTAAAGAGCGGAAGGATACGAGGGATAAGGTCAAGGGAGTCCATATAGACATCCCCTTTGCCTGGAAGCCTCACCGATACCCTTTGGATCACCACCTTTGGATAGGGAAAGAGTGATAGGTCTAAGGTAGAAAAAGAGACCTCTCCATTCACCTCCCGAGAGGCCTGGGCTATAATTCTCTCCCTCACGGAAGATAGATGAAGGAGGCTGGGTAAGGCAATGGCAAAGGCCACCACAAGGAGTAAGAGCAGGACAACAAAACCGCCTGCTACATAGAAATACTTACTCCTACCCTTACCCCCCAAAGAGCACCTCCTCCAAAGCCCCCATCACCTCCCCAGGTGTGATCTTCTCCATACAAGGATAGAAGGTACACCTTGAAGAGCACCTTTCACAATGGGGAACAGGAGGGATGAGAATTCTCCTTTTAAGGCCCTCATGACCCCACCTTTCAGGATTGCATGACCACCTTGGATCAAAGAGCTGGACTAAAGGCACCCCCAAAGCTGCCCCTATGTGCATGGGCCCTGTGTTATTACTTACCATTGCTTTGGAAAGGGACAAGAGCGCCATGAGACCCCTAAGGTCCGTCGGGGGCGCTACCCTACCTTTGTCTCCTGCCACATACTTGGCCAATTCCTCTTCCCCCGGACCCCAGAATACTACCACCCCTAAGCCTATCCCATGGATGAGGGTAGCGAGATCTTTAAAAAGGTGAGGAGGCCAGCGGATCTCTCCACCACCCCCAGGATAGAGGGCCACAAACTCCCGGGGCCATCCCTCCTTTTGAGCCATCCCATTGGCCCAATCCACTTCCTGGGGAGAGAGATAGAGACTTGGCTCTATGTAAGGCCCCTCCCATCCCAGGGGCTTCAGGAGATCCTGATTATACTCCCACTCCTTCTTGAGACACCGGGAACGCCTGAGATAGATATAGCGGTTGTAAAGCCACTGATACCACCTGAAACCAGAGGTTATCCTCAGCGGAATCCTTGCCAGGTACAAGATACGGGAAAGGGACCAGGTGGGATACAGCACGACCGCGGCATCGAACCTCAAAGCCTTCAGCTCCCTTAAGAGCTCCCTTACAGACCTCGGCCTATAGACCAACACCCCATCGAGATGGGGATTGTGCTTCAGGATAGGATGGGCATAATCACTGGCCATAAAATGAACCTCACAAGAATCCCACCGCTTTTTGGCAGCCTGAATGCAAGGGGTGGCCAGCACCAGGTCCCCTACCTTATCGGTACGCACTAATAGAAGCCTCATGCTCATTTGCCAATGCAAAACCTGCTAAATATGGTGTCCAAGATCTCCTCAGAAGCAGCTTCACCCGTCAACTCCCCCAAGGCATTCAGGGCAGCCCTTAGATCTTCAGCCAAGCACTCCTCGCTTAGACCCTCTTCTGACCCCTCCATAAATCTCTTTAACGCCTCCTTAGCTCTCATCAGGGCTTGATAGTGCCTGACGTTAGTGAGCAGAGGTTCATTCCCTCCGGTGTGCCCCTCTAGCGCTATCTCGGCGATCCCTCTCTTCAGGGTTTCCAGACCATCTCCCCTCTTAGCAGAGACCTCAAAGATGGGAAGAGCCACACCTTCTATCTCTTCTCGAGGCCAGGCCCGGGGTAGATCTATCTTGTTCAAGATCACCACCCCTTTAGATGCAGCAGCCTTGATTAGATCAAAATCCCCCGCCATCAAGGGACGAGATACGTCCAACACCACCAACACCATATCTGCCCCTTCCAGACACCTCTGCGTCCTTTCCACACCCTCCTTCTCCACTATATCCTTGGCTTTCCCCATTCCCGCAGTGTCCATGAATCTGAAAACCACCCCACCAAAACTCACCTCTTCCTCTATCACGTCTCGGGTAGTGCCTGGCACAGGGGTGACTATGGCTCTATCCTTACCCAAAAATGCATTAAGGAGGCTGGACTTGCCTACATTCGGCAGACCTACCAGGGCCACTGACACCC
>WFSL01000019.1 GCA_015486015.1 Aquificota bacterium
GCTTTTGTGTGACCCCCAACAAAGGTGATCTTGGGTCCAAAGCCACTTACAACAATGGCACCATCTGTCCCTGTACCGGTTGCCTGAAGTCCTGGGTTGTATGAGCTCCTGATATCCAGATCCTGGAAGGCGATGGTCTTTGCCTCTGTGATAGTGATAAGGCTCCTGGTCATGGCCCCATCGGAGAGGTTTGCATTGGTGAGTAGGATGATGTTTACTGTACCAATGGTCTCAAACCTTCCCTCGCTTACCTCCACACTGCTGGCTTTATCCACTCCAATCCTTTGGGCATTTGTCTCAACCCCGGCTGTAACACAGGCGCAGAAGCTTACATCCTTGTAACCGTCGCAGACAATGCAGATGTTATCCACATCTGCGCCAGTGAAGAGCATGGATGTCTCCTCAAAGGTGACTCCCAAATCCTGACACAAACGATTCCTGTATTCGGCAAAATGCTTATGGATGTAATCCCAGAGCCCTGGGGGAGCATAGTTGTTACCGACAAACCTCACCTCTTTGAAACCATCATGGGTGCTTAAGACACGTCTTTTGGTATCAAAGGTGACCAGGAAGGTCTTCAAGGGGTGTCCATTGAGTGCATGATAGACAATGGCACCTCTTGCTCCTTCCAATCCAACATCAATTTCCCTCTTCATAGCTGATCTCCAGGTACAGGCGTTTTTCCTCTCTTCGAATGCCCCGCACGCTGAACCTTACCGGATGATGGAAAAAGGGGCCGTTATAGACAAAACTGTGATACTCCCCCAATTCACCGCAGAGATCTACATTGCCCAGGGCCTTTAAATCTTTGACAAATTCCCAGTTGATTTCCCTACCAAGCCAATCTTCTCCAAGCATCTCCGCCGTGGTGCTCACCACAATGGCCTCAAAGCCCGCTGAAATAAACTCGTTCATGAGCTCCTCCCTTTCTACGCCCCAGAGCGGGAATATGGGTTCAATCCTTAAGTCGCTGCAGACCCTCTCTATCCAGTCCCGGTGTTCTTGAAGTTCAATATCACCAAAGACCCCTGCTGTGATGCCTTTCTCCTTTAGCTCTGAAACCGCTCCCTTAAAGGCCTCTTCATAACCTTTCCAGGTGGAGGGTTTTTGGATAATCTCTTTACCCATGGCGGTGGCCTGGACCTTTAACAGCCTGGCAGTGAGGCCATGAGAACGGGAAGCGGAGCCATCCTCGGAAAGCATATTCAATAGGTAAGGGACTTCTATCTTCTGCACAGCCCTATAAAGGGCCAGCATGGAATCCTTCCCACCACTCCAGGAGACAAACGCCCTCTTCATTTCTCTATCCCCGGTCTGGCCATGACACCCTTTTGATAGTAGTGCTTCACCTCTACCATCTCTGTCACCAGATCAGCAGCATCTATGATCTCCTGGGGGGCATATCTGCCTGTGATGATAAGCTCTTTTTCCTCGGGCTTATTTCTGATGAGCTCCAGTACATCTCTCTTATCTAAAAGCCCCATGTACATGGCTATGTTGGCTTCCTCCATGATCACGATCTTGTAATCTCTCTCAAAAAGGGCTTCCTTCACCTTATCTAACCCTTTTCTAGCCAGCTCATGGTCCTCATCACTGATCTGCCCTGTCCTGACAAACTTGGGGGTACCGAACTGCTCTATAGTCACCAGATCCCCCAATCTATCCCTGATCACATGGAGCTCCCCGTAGTCCTGGCCCTTCATAAACTGGGCAATGTAAACCCTCATATCATGAGCCACTGCCCTGAGGGTAAGACCTAAGGCTGCTGTCGTCTTGCCCTTCCCATTGCCCGTATAGACCTGCACATATCCCTTCTCAAAGGTTGCCATGACTCCTCCTCAGTCTTTTTGCTGCCTCTGCCATGTTTCTCAAGCCAGGCAATACCTCCTTCCAGGCCCTGGTCTTTAGACCACAATCCGGATTGATCCAGAGATTTGTTGGATCAATCACCTTCTCCGCCCTCTCCACCATGGTTACCATGTCCTCTACCTCCGGCACCACCTCCGAATGAACGTCCCATACCCCTAAGCCTATCCCCTTCTCAAATCCCCTTGCCTCAAAGGTTTTCAAGACCTCCCCCTTGCTCCTGGAAGCCTCTATGGAGATCACGTCAAAGTCCATCTCTTCTAAATAGTCTATGATGTCTTCAAACTTAGAGTAGCACATATGAAGATGAATCTGGGTCTCTGGTTTTACCTGTGAGACAATCAAGTTGTAAGCTCTAACTGCCCAAGAGAAGTAATTGTTCCACTCCCCCTTTTTCAAAGGGGCCTTCTCACGAAACGCGGGCTCATCTATCTGAATCACCTTTATCCCATTGCTTTCATACTCTCTCACCTCGTCCCTCAAGGCGAGAGCTATCTGATAGGCCACATCCTCCTCTGGGATATCCTCCCTCACAAAGCTCCAGGCCAGAATGGTGATAGGACCTGTGAGCATCCCTTTCACAGGCTTCTTGGTAAGGCCCTGAGCAAAAAGAATCTCATTTAGGGTAAGTGGACCAGAACGAGAGACATCCCCATAAATGATGGGGGGCCTGTAGCACCTGGTCCCGTAAGAGAGGACCCATCCATTTGAGGTGGTGGCTATTCCATTTAGCCTTTCCGCAAAGAACTCCACCATGTCTGAGCGCTCAAACTCTCCATGGACCAGTACATCCAGGTCTGCCTCTTCCTGGAGCCTTATGGCCTCTTTTATCTTTTTCTTTATAAACGCTTCGTAGTCTTCCTGGTTTATCTTGCCTTCTCTATAGGCCTTCCTCTTCTCTCTCACATCAGGGGTCTGGGGGAAGCTCCCAATAGTAGTGGTGGGAAACAAGGGGAGATTCAGGTGATCCTTTTGAATATTCTTTCTCTCCAGATACGAAGGGGTCCGATGAATAGGCTCAGCCTTAGCCTCCTTAACCCTCTTTCTCACTTCTAAATTCATGCCGAATGCAGCCGGAACCCCTGTTTCCCCTTGCAACTCATTCGCCGAACTTTCCCCCCGAAGCGCTCGGGATAGCAGGGAGATCTCTTTTAGCTTCTCCTGGGCAAAGGCAAGCCTCTCCTTAAGCTCAGGAGGTAGCCCCTCACCCTTGAGGGTGAGAGGCAGGTGGAATAGGGGTGAGGCGTTTGAGATTACCAGTTTTGGGGCCTTCTTCTCTATGCTCTCCAACAGGGAAAGCACTGAATCAAAGCGGATCCTCCATGGGTTTCTACCGCTCACTACCCCAGCTATCAGGGTCTTGTCGGGTGGGAAGCCTTCCCTTTCTAAGGTCTCTATATTTCTTTTACCATGTACCAGATCGAGCCCTATTGAAGCGAAGGGAAGATCGAATAAAAGGGGAAGCCTATCCACAGAGTCATAGTAGGTGAAGAGATGGATCTTCTTCCCCTTGCCCAACTCTCCGTATACCTCCCGGAAGAGCCTCATCTCCTCCTTGGTAAGATCCAGCACTAAGGCAGGCTCGTCCATATGAACCTCTGGGGTATCATCGAGCAGTTCTTTATATACCGGGGCCAGATTCATCAGGGCATCTGGAAAACCGATGCCCTCTTTTAGCCGAGAGAGTTTGAGAAACGTGAAGGGGCCTATGAGATAGGGGATGCCATTTGGATGGGAAATAGAGAGTCCCCCATCTCTCCAGAAAGCGTTTTTCTTGAAACAGGCCTTATCTATATGGGGCACCAGGTAGTGGTAATTGGTGTTGAACCATTTGGTAAGGGGCAGGGCATCCTTCCCTCTGCAGAACCGATAGTAGTCCCTTAGATCCTCTGCCTTGTATACCCCTACCATAAGGGCGGTATCGAGCATCTTGTCGTAGAGGCTGAGCTCGCCTATGGGAAAGGCATTTACTGAGTCTGTATAAGTCTGGATCCTCTCTCTTTCCAAGTTTAAAAGGCCCCTTCTCAGTTCATCCTCACCGAGCTTCCCACTCCAAAACCCCTCAACGAGAAACTTGTAAGAGCGGTCACGACCTATCCTCGGGAGGCCATAAGCGTACGTTCTTATCTCTCTACTCATC
>WFSL01000020.1:2500-25877 GCA_015486015.1 Aquificota bacterium
CTCTCTATTATGCCTTTCAGATAGGCCTCTTTTCTGAAAATGGAGGGCTGCTTATATGGAATACCTGCCTTGTAATAGAGAGCATATAAGGCAGAGCTACCTCCAAAGCCACACACGTCAGGGTTTGGGGTAAAGGTAGTGAAGATAGCTAATTGGCCAATTACCGAGGGCTTGGAGATCACCCTTTCGGCGGGACTGGAGTCATTGAGTTTAAGCCTCCAGCCGTCGTAGTTGCTGGCTATACGATTGGCGCAGGTTTGCCAGTCTTCACCATCGGATCCTCCACATCCACTTATTGTGACCCCTGTTACCTTGGTCACCACCATGTCTCCACAGTTGCAGATGGGATCTCCATCGGTGTCTGTGCCCTTAGCAGGATCTCCATCAGGGCAGGTTTTTATCTCTCCCCCTTCACACAAGCACATGTAATCGGATATTTGCCCTGCCGCAACCTCCACGTCTGTTGTATCGTAAATGTTTGTGACAGGGCTGCAGGTGGTTTTATATCCCCAAGCCCCGTCGTGGTATCCCCAACAAGTATCTTTAACACCGTAAATGTATTGTTGGTCTTCATTGCTCTTGTCCTCTTCTCCAAAGTATTTCCCACTTCCAAAGTAGCACCAGAGATTGCCTTGATCGTCAAAGGCAAATTCGGGAGAGGAGGTTATGGGGCCCTTGGCATCGACAAGGACACTCACATTATCGGCTGTCCACTGGGAAGGGTTTTCTCCTTTGGTCAGGATTCTGAGCATCCTGCCAGTAAAAGAACTCTCTGTTTGTTTCTTTTTTTGTTCTTCCACTGTGCCACAGTAAATGGCATCCACCGTATAGTCATTGTTAGGATCTACAGCGACACAGTCTCCCGCGTATGCATTGGGAGGCAAAGGGAGTTTTTTGGCCAAAGCACCGTTTCTCAGGTTTATCACATAAATGTACCCTTGCTGGGGAGGAATGCCTCCGTTGTAGTCTCTTGGGCCAGAGCCTAAGACAACATACCAGTTACCGTTTTCTCCATCGTCCTGCCCCGAACCCTGGGGTTCTCCAATCCTCACAACTGTTGGATAAGAAGTGGTGAATCCTAAATCAGGATCAGTAAATTCCCACAGCAGATTTGGGTTCTTTGGATCGGTTATGTCTAAGGCAAAGATGGAAGAAAGGCCTACTTTTTTCCCGTTTACAACGGGGGCATTAACGGGTGGATTGGGACTCCCGCCAAATCCTAACTCACCAATAAGAATAGTACGCCAGCTATCTTTTGTTTTGGTGTCTGTAGCACTGCCACCAATGCTGGCATCCACAAGCATAGGCCTTTGGTCCACATAGTAAATATGGCAGTAATTGGGATAGGCCAGGTATTTCAGATAAGGCAACACATTCATTGGAATGAATGTCCAGACCTCCTCTCCAATGTTATGAGTTGCCCTTGAAGGCTTAATGATAGCTGCTTTAACACCTGGACAGTTGGCTGTGTCTGGATCTTCTTTTATTCTCCCCAAGTAGAAACAGTGCAACATGCCATCATTGGCCCCAACAAACAGATAATCGTCCCTTTTGATAGGATCCCTCTGAGCAGGATCATACACCTTGTCCCTTATAAAG
This sequence comes from Aquificota bacterium, assembly GCA_015486015.1. Taxonomy (GTDB): domain Bacteria; phylum Thermosulfidibacterota; class Thermosulfidibacteria; order Thermosulfidibacterales; family B14-G1; genus WFSI01. The sequence goes on from WFSL01000020.1 coordinate 4,100, forward strand.
TCCCGATATGTGTTGTCATGGTAGCGGATGTTGTATGTGCCAATGGGAAAGTGCGATAGGACCCTGGGGGTAGAATAAATAATGTCACCCAGTTTCCAGACTCCGGTACTTTCATCGATGGTAACAGTCCGGTCTCTATGATCTTTTGTGCATCTCGAATAACGGCAGGATTTCTTATTGTCGCTGTCAATACATATATCAACATCGTTTCCTCTTATATAATCGATGATGTGCTGGGCATCCTCTGAGTCACAAGCCCTTAAACAACGAGCTAAATTCGACGAATAATCGGCAGAAAAAACATCGTTTTTGTCTATCATCGAATCACCATTTAAGTCTACTCCTGTAAAAATATGCCTACTATCGGCACTCATGCTCCAGAGTTTGCATCCGATGTCCCAAATGGCCTTGGCTTCATCCAGAGTCTTGATGTGACTCAAACCGCAGGGGCTCTTCACTTTACCATTTGAATCAGAATCAAATAGATAAAGCTTAGTTTTCTGGCTAGCTGCATCTAAGAAAAACTTTAATATGTTATCTTTATTATATTCTAACTGCGCTATCCATGTGTTGCTTGCATCTGCATGATCCTCACAGACACCTTGGTCTGTGTCCTCTCGTATCTGGCCTTTGGGATCCACCCAGAATCCTTTGAGTTCCCCCACCCATGAAAGCTCCTTAGTTCCAGATGACATTTGAGGCAGGAAATAGGCTTGATTCAAAATGGCACTTCCCCGTGTGGAGGTTGAAAGAACAGAAACAGCAGTCCCTGAAGAAGCACGCTTGAGAATATCGGCCACGGCTCGCAAGAGCGCATTCTCCAATTCATATCCATTTTGAGCTTCATAGTAATTATCAGGAGTGCCGTCTCTATTTTCATCCCATTCACTTTGTAAATCTGGTATGTCGTTGTTGTTCTTATCTATGAATCCACCATTTATAGCCACATCCTTGAGTAGTTCAGAACCACTTCCAAATGCAGATACAGGGTAAATAGTTAGTGTCTGCTTTCCTTCTAAGTCGTCTCTTAAGTCATTTGTATGCACATATAATGCAACATCTTCTACCCATGGATTGTTACCACCTGCACTACAGGAAGGTAAACTGCCGCTGTAGCTATATCCTCCATAATTAGCGGCATAATTTTTTAATTCATCAGGAAGATAGTCGTCTCCACATGGTTCACCATCGGTTATGTAGATTACAAAGCTCTTTGCACACCATGCTGGGATAGGGTTACCGCCTGTACCATAATTGTAGGGATCAACGTTGTTGTTTATCTGGTAGTCGCCGCTTTGGTATCTTGGACCGGGGCCACCAAGCATGGAGGCCTCCTGGGCAAAATAACCAGCTACCGTCCACAGCGTCTCAGCCAAAGGTGCGTTTGAATCAGGCCTTTTGTTGTTTATATTTCCTATCATATCTTGAATATTGCTACCTGCTATATTTACCTTCACATATCCCCCCTGAGTTCTACCATCATTTTTATGGTAAAATGTAAGTCCCCATCTCACTCTGTTACCTACTCTTTGGACAACGCCCTCTGGCCTTTCACCTAATTTCAGCCTTACATTTAAATGGCCGGAACATCCTGAACAAGAGCACAAGTAGGCTCTATGCTGCTCAGACCACGTGCATGAACAGTTGCTGCAAACTTCGAACTTGGATGTTTCAGCCCTGCCCAAATCGAAATGAAAATATCTCGTTCCAACATAAGATGTATAATCCTCAGCACTGGTAACCTTCTTCACATAGCCTCTGCTATCCTGATCCGCTTCTTCTCCGGTTAAGTATCCACCACTATATTTCCCTCCAACCAACACCTTTCTTGCAATATCTATCCTTCTCATTGTAAGCCAGTTTAGAAAATTACCATCCCACTCATTTGAACTTTTATTTCGGCTTGATTTTAAAGCCGTTGAAACAAACTTTCCACTCTCATACTTATACCAATAATTGCTGTCAAAGTATCCATAATATGACGCATTAGGATCAAAACCAGTGCTTATATTGGAACCATTGTAATTGTAAGCAAAGTTGAACATAGAAACAGAATTGTCGAGCACTATCATGACATTAGGAACAATAGCTCTATTCACGAATGGAGGTGTCGCACAATAGTAGGCCATAGAGGAAAACGCCTTAGGAGCAAATAGTAGAAACAGAATTAGAACTGTAAGTAATGGTTTTTTCAATTTGCCACCTCTAACAAAGTTCTTTTTACAGTGCCGTTCTCTGCAATAAGCACAATACTAAAATTGAAAAAATAAGATTATTTGCTACCACTTTTATCTCTTCCCTCCTTAATATCCCTTTACATACATCACATACAAATCTGCCTGGGTTTCTTCCACCTTGGCCTGGGAATGTATAAGGTGGAATACTTCTATCCCAGCCACGCCCGAATAGGCCCCGGAGATCGGGGGAAAGACCGGTGCACCCCCAAAACCCGATAGGGGCTTCCAAAACACTTCCCATATGCGATACTTAGCACCAGAAGCGGCCGTCCTCTCTGTACCTAACTGATCTTCTATAGTGGTGTAAGAATTGCTATCCAGAAATAATGCAGCCTCTTCTATCCCACCCTGCGCCAGGTTCAGTGCCTTGGCATAGTTCTTAGATGTGCGATAGGTCCTGTTGCCTCTTCCGATCAAGTAGAAGCACAATCCCGCCAGCGCCAGCCCCATAATTACAACCATAACGGTCGTGATTAAGGCAATGCCTCTATCATCGTTCTCATAGAATTTCTTCACTTTACCTCTCTTAACGGTATATCCAACCTGATGGTTCTCCAGTGATAGTGGAGCTGATCGCTGTTCAGATTGATTGTGTTGTTAGCCGTAGTGATGGTGGTAGAAGGATAGGTGTAAGCGGGATCTCTTTTGCCCTGCTGGGCCACAATGTAAATTCTAATCATTTGAGGGCCGCTTCCAGAGGTTATGGTGTCCTGCCAGGTTACGCCACTGGTGTCTGCGTATCCATATTGCGCTTGAAAGTCCAACACACAGTCCATCACGGGCATGGAGGAGCCATAGACCCTGAGCAGTGGATAAGTGTGGGGAGCACACCTCTGAACGCTGTTGGAGGTTCCCAAGCGATAGCCTGTGAAAGCGTTGAGATAGTCTGTAAAATTTATTGAAGATATTCCACCCAAGCAAAATATCAAGACATCCTTTGCAGGGACTTCGAAACCCGCCGGCTGGTCAACAGTGATTGACCCGGAGCCTATGCTGGTGATTTTGTGAACAGCCGTATCTTTTAACCCCATGGTTTCTGCGTCCAAGAAGACTACTCTGTCTCCCCTTTCAAAGAGATGTTTTTGATCGTCTTTGGTAAATTCAGTAGCAGGATAGCTTGGACTCGATCCTGACTCTTCAAGAGAACTCAAGTGGATAGTGGTATCGCCATTGTTTATATAGGCTGTATTATATCCCCACTTCATGTAATCTGTGGACCCCGAAGAGATGGCCGCCCCTTTTAAACTCAGTTCGTCCGAACCATTAGAACCAAAGTTATCCTTGATACTCACAGGAATAAATTGATCAAATGTACCATACTTTGCTGGTATTCCCAAGCCCGCCATGGCCACGTCCCTTATAATCATTAAGTCGGTCACGATGTTTGTCTGTATGCTTTTGCTCTTCGCTGACTCTACATAAGAGGTTTTAGTCTGGCGTATTAAGAGGGCAAATACCCATATCAGTGCTATAGCAAGAATGGCTATAGCAATCATCAACTCTATCAGCGTGACCCCTTTTCGGCCCCTCATTTGATTAAGGTCTCCTCATATATGTAGTTAAGCTCACAGAGTGAGGTCTTGTTGATTTACCCTCAAACCAATAAACCAAGACTACAATTTCCTTCATGCCTGCCAAATTTCTTATACCCCAAATTTTATAATACGTCACTGGAGTTACCACTTCAATGGGGACAATGGAGGAATAATCAGTGTTACCTGAGGGATGGTCTATCCCGCTGTCTGCATCTCCAGAGTCATTCACATCCGAACTTGAGTAAACTCCATTGTGATCTTTGTCCAGGAGATAAACGTTCCCGTCGTTGTCAGGATCGGGCGTCGGATTGTCTAAGAATGTGGAGTCACCCTTCTCATCACTTAGCATTGGGCTGTCATAGGGCAAACCGGTTAGAGAGCTTATCGTTCCCTGAGCCAGTTCCAGTGCAACCTTCCTGTGTTCAAAGTAGGCATTATCTCTTATAATCACTATAGCTACTTGGCCAAGGGCCACCAACACAAAAGCGAGTATAGCCAGAGAAATTATGACTTCTATCAATGTGAATCCCTTCTTATTCACTCTATCCTCGTTTTAAACATTGAAACTCTTATGTATTTCGTATGACTATACTCATCTGTAATGGTCAGAGTAAAGGAGGCGACGGGACTTCCCCTCCTTGAGTAAATGTAGCCATTGTTGGAAACATTGGTATTACTTACAGAAAGTGCAATGTGAGAGAAACTTCCCCCTTTTACTTCCTCTCCGTTATCAAACTTGCCGTTATCGTTTGTGTCCAGAAACACCTTGTAGCTGTTGATTCCAAAATAGAGACCATATCCATGAGCTGACCCCATAGATTTTTCTCTGCACCACTCCATGTCTGCATATATCTTGTGGGCCGCATATATCAAATCGTACTTTGCCTTTAAGCTCCTGTAAGAGGCAAATCCCAAAGATGCAAGTACCCCTATTATAGCCACTATAATGGCCACTTCGATGATGCTCTCTCCTTTGCAGCAAAGAGATGACCTGGCCCTCACGATCCACCAAGAACTTGCCTGCCAGCAGGAATACCACCCAAGGGGGTGGCCTCCTCTACAGCAACAATGATGGCCCTTTCGAGGGCCTCTGCCGCCATGACCCCCACCAGATTCGCATCGGCCTCCACCTCTCCAAGGGAGGCCGTTATAATTAGATCCCCATCAAAACCTGTGTTAACAGGCCTTATCACCCTTGCCATCCCTATCTGTGCCATCTGGGAGACCCTTATAGCGGCACTGCGAGTAAGCCGGGCATCTGTAAGGATAAGAGCCAAGGTGGTGCTGATGGAGAAGTCAGGAATTTCTCTAATAACGCCTCTTTTCATAGCTTCGGAGGTATTCATGAACCTCTTGCCCTTAGGATCCCTCGTGCCAGCCAGTATTTTCCCTGTGCGGGGATCCACCACATCACCAAAGGCGTTCACCACAGCAAGGCAGCCAACCTTGATGCCAAAGGTAGTAACCAAGGACCAACCAATGCCCCCCTTTGTGCCCCACCTTGTGCCCAGGAGTTTCCCCACCACTGCCCCTGTACCTGCACCCACTGTACCCAGCGGGGTCTCAGAGCGGGCATTCACACAGGCCTCATAGCCCTCACAGGACCCAGGCCAAACGTTATGGGAACCTATAAACAGATCAAATATCACCGCCGTGGGAACTAAAGGGACAATGAGGTTGTCTATCTTGAGACCCCACCCCTTCTCCAGCAAAAACCTCAGGACTCCATCAGTGGTTCCGAGACCAAAGGTGGATCCACCAGTGAAGAGCACAGCGTGGATTCGACCTGAGGAACGGAAACCCACAAGCGAATCACAGGCCCTGGTTCCTGGGGCACCCCCCCTCACATCCATACCGGCCACCGCCCCTTCTGGAATGAGCACCACTGTACACCCAGTGGCATGCAAGGGATCGGTATAATGGCCAATAAGAACACCTCTTATCCCAAGTTCCAAGCTGGCACCCTCCCAGTGATTAATTTATTGTAAAACAAAAAGGGGGTTGGGGGAAGATGAATTCATGGCACATTATATTGGAGCGCCTTATTGTGGCCTTTCTCCTTGGAGGAGCCGTGGGTGTAGAACGAGAGATAAGAAACCAGCCCGCTGGTTTTAGAACTCACGCTATTTTGGCTATTGGATCAGCCCTACTCATGATCATCTCCATAAAAGGCGCCCACCTCTATGGGGCAAAGACTTCCGACCCCATGCGTATCGCTGCCCAGGTAGTGAGCGGGATCGGTTTCTTGGGAGCTGGTGCCATCCTTAGGATCGGGGTCTCTATAAAGGGGCTTACTACCGCAGCGAGCCTCTGGACCACAGCCGCCATAGGGCTCGCCTGCGGGGCAGGTTTTTACTGGCCCGCTGTGCTGGCCACCTCACTGGTCCTCTTTGCCCTCTTCCTCTTAGGAAAAATGGAGAAGCTCTACCTCTTCACCAAGCCCAAGAGATCCCTCTTCATTGAAGCCATGGATGCCCCTACTCTGGTGGGTGACTTAGAGAAAACCTTAGAGGGCTTTGGTTACATTATGGACTTTGTAGACATAGACAGAGATGTGGAGCGGGGAAAGGTAGAAGTAAGAATGGTGATCAGACCCAACACCATGATCCCCGCAGAAGCAGATATAGGGAAGGTAATCACTGCTCTCCTTAATCTGAAGGAGATAGCTAACGTAGAGCTAAAGTAAACCCATCACCTCAAAATGGTCTCCTCACGTTCAGGCCCCGTGGAGACAATGCTGACAGGAAGGGAAATAGCCTCTTCGATATACTCCAAATAGGCCCTTGCAGACTTAGGTAGATCCTCCCACCTTGTAACCCCTTTCGTCCTTCTCCAGCCCGGCAAGGTCTTGAAGACTGGCACTGCAGCAGAGAAGGCCTCCAGGTCTTCCGGCATCTCATCTGTTTTCTCCCCATCTATATCATAAGCCACACACACCTTGACGGAGTCGAGCCCATCAAGCACATCCAGTTTTGTGACTGCGATATCCGTGAGCCCATCCATCCAAGCTGAGTACCTGAGAACCACCAAATCCAACCATCCACACCTTCTGGGGCGGCCCGTTGTAGCCCCATACTCTCCCCCCTGTCTTCTCAGCCTCTCTCCCTCTTCCCCCCTGAGTTCTGTGGGAAATGGACCGCCCCCAACCCTGGTAGTATAGGCCTTAGCGATACCTACCACCCTATCCACGATGGATAGGGGCACCCCCGTGCCCGTGCATACCCCGCCAATGGTAGTGTTGGAAGAAGTGACATAAGGATACGTACCGTGATCTATGTCTAAGAGAGCACCTTGTGCCCCTTCAAAGAGTATGTTAGCCCCAGATGCCACCACTTTTCTCATAAGAGAATGGGTGTCGCAGATATAAGGCCTCAGGATCTCACCCCAGGACAGCGCCTCCTCGAATAGCCCATCCAAGCTGTAACCCTCCTCCCCAAAAAACCTCTCTATCAGGAGGTTTTTCACCTTTAGCGCCTCCTCCATTCTCTCCCTTAGCCTCTGCGGATGAAGGAGATCGTGCATCCTGATGCCCCAACGTGCTGCCTTGTCCGAGTATGCAGGCCCAATACCTCTAAGGGTCGTACCTATCTGTCTTCCACCCTTAAGCCTCTCCATCAGGGCATCCAACCTTTTGTGATAGGGCATAATCACGTGGGCCCTACCACTCACAAAGAGCCTGTCCTTCACCTCTATCCCTTCCTCTCTAAGGGCCTCCATCTCTCTGATGAGCTCTGGGGGATCAACTACCATACCATTTCCGATGATGCACTTCTTCCCTGGATGGAGTATCCCAGATGGGATGAGGTGCATGATAAACTGTTTTCCCTCTACAAGAATCGTATGGCCTGCGTTGGTCCCTCCCTGAAACCTCACTACCCAATCCGCGTCCTTAGCCAGAAAGTCCACGATTTTGCCCTTACCTTCATCTCCCCATTGTGCGCCCAATACAACTGTGTTAGACATAATTTCCTCCCTTAGGAACCAAGAGACTTCCTACAGAGACGTAAGCCTCTTTCCCCGTGGCGGTTCTGATGAGTAAAACCTTTCCCTGGGACTTTAGCTCCTCGTCCATTACGATCACAGCCTCAATGTCCATCTCCTTTGCATACTCAACGGAGCCTTTCAAGTCCCTCCTAATAATGTCCCTGGCTACCCTCCATCCCATATGCCTCAACCTTTTGGCCAATGTTAGTGCTTCCCTCTTATCGCGGGAGAAGTCCACTATGAGATAGTGAACCGGCCTCTTGGGCAGCCCTATCCCTTCATGTTCAAGGACCCTGAGTATAGCATCCACATTCACACCGAAGCCTGTGGCTGGTTCGTCCTTACCGAAGCGGGCCAGCAGATTATCATACCGCCCACCGCCCCCTATCTTCCCTCCTACGCCCTCTGCAAATACCTCAAAGACCATTCCCGTATAATACTGAAACCCTCTAATCTCAGATAGATCCAACACCAACTTATGGGCCAATCCATACACATCCACCATGGCATAGAGGGCCCCGAGGTAGTCAAGATACCTGGTGCAACCCTCGTAGTGCCTCAATACCACCTTAGCCCGCTCCAAAACCTCTATGCCACCGCAGAGGGTAGGTAGGGCCTGGAGGGTCTCCCTCCATAGGTTGGGAAGGTCCTTGGAAATCCTGGCCATCTCCGTCCTATTCTTCCTTACCAATGCCTCCTCTGCCCGGTGCCCAATATCCGGGGGCATAGAAGCCAGCACTTTCCGGACCAGCCCCACATGCCCGACTGAGATACTGTATTTATCAATACCCAGATTCTCTAAGGCACCAGCAGCCATTGCTATCATCTCAGCATCAGCTTCCGGCAGGTCCAGACCGATGAGCTCAACCCCAACCTGGTATATCTCCTTTTCCCCCTCCCCGGCCATGTGGCGAAACACCTCACCTCCGTAACACAGACGCAAGGGACGGGGATAGTGCTGTAACACCGTGGCCGCTATCCTGGCCACCTGAGGAGTAAAATCTGGCCTCAATGCCACCAAGCGCCCCGTCTCCCTCTCCACCAACTTATATACCCTTTCCTCTGAACCCTTCTCCAAGCCCCTCAGGATAAGGTCAAGATACTCAAAGGCAGGGGTGATAACACGCATGAAACCCCACGCATGAAAGGTATCAAGAAGGGTCCTCCTCACCCACTCCCTGCGGTGCGCCCCCCTGGGAGGAAGGACTTTCACACCCCGGGGAAGTTGAAAGATATCTACGTCTCTACCTGTCAAGAGAGGTCTACCAATTTTGCATATGTAATGTTAGGCATTGCCCTGATCTCTTCCAATACATCGGCAGGAACAGGGGAATCCACATTCAGGATGGCAATGGCCAAATCTCCAAGCTTCAACCTTCCCAGCCTCATCCCTGCAATATTCACCCCTGCATCACCGAGGATGGTCCCTATCCTCCCAATGACACCGGGACGGTCATAATTAGTGAAGAAGAGCATATAACCTTCAGGCTCTGCCTCAATAGGATATCCATTTACCATAACAATCCTGGGGGCATCGCTCTTTATAAGGGTGCCTGATGCGCTGGTCTCGACTTTATCCCCACTAAGCTGAAGGCGTATAAGACTTATGTACCCCTCGCTCTGCTCGGACTTGCTCTCTATCACCCTTATGCCCCTCTGCTTAGCTATCAGGGGAGCATTTACCATGTTCACTCCGTTACCCAAGATAGGCCTCAGGAGCCCTGCTAAGGCGGCGAGGGTCAAGGCAGGGTATATCCCCTCCTCCAGAACCTCTCCTGCATATTCTACCACAAGCTCCTCCATTCGCCCCTCAAAAATCTGGGCAATAAAGGAACCTAGCTTCTGAGTGAGCCGAATATAAGGCTCTGCCTTAGGTATAAGCTCCGGCTTAACGGAGGGGACATTAACAGCGTTTCTTATCACCCCATCCTTCAAGTAGTCTAAAATCTGCTGAACAATAGCTATAGCCACCACCTCTTGGGCCTCCTTGGTGGAAGCACCCAGGTGAGGAGTACAGACCACCTCATTCAGCCTAAGAAGCCTGTAATCCGGAGGAGGGGGCTCCTGGGCATAAACATCCAGTGCCGCTCCAGCCACCTTCCCTATGGTTATGGCATTATACAAAGCATCCTCATCTACAATCCCCCCCCTGGAACAGTTAACCAGCATCACCCCATCCTTCATCTTCCTGAAGGCCTCCTTCGAGATCATGTTTCTCGTTTCCTGGGTGAGGGGAGCATGAATGCTTATGAAGTCAGATCCCTCCAGAAGGGTGTCCAGATCTGTGAGGGTTAGTCCCATCTCCTTAGCGGCCTTAGCAGAGATGTATGGATCGGTAGCCAAGACCTTCATGCCAAGACCAATAGCCATCTTGGCCACCAAAGAGCCTATGCGTCCCACTCCAATGATGCCCAAAGTCTTGCCGTGCACCTCCACCCCTATGAAGCTCCTCCTGTCCCACTTCCCCTCCTTCATGGACTTACAAGCCTGAGGTATCTTCCTGGCCATAGAGAGCAACATGGAGATGGCATGCTCCGCAGCCGCTACGGCATTGCCCCCAGGTGTGTTCATTACCACTATCCCCTTCTCCGTAGCTGCCTCTACATCTATATTGTCAACTCCAGTCCCCGCACGGCCCACTACCTTCATCCTGGAGGCACACTCTATCAGCTCCCTGGTCACCTTGGTGGAACTTCGCACAATCAGGGCATCATACTCCCCAATAATCCCTTTAAGCTCCTCGGTAGAAAGCCCTGTCCTCACATCTGTCTCAACCTCGGGCTCCATCTGGAGAAGCCTCATTCCGCTTTCTGCGATCTTGTCGCTCACCAATACCCTAAACAAGGTACACCCCCCTCAGGAGCCAAATAGTACCTCTTGGGCCTTTGCCACCCCTCTGCCCAGCTCCACTTCGAATCCCAACTCCCTCAAGGCTACCTCTACCACGCCTATAGCAAGGATCATGTCCGCCTTAGAAATATAACCCATGTGTGAAAGTCGAAATATCTTACCCTTGAGGCGGGACTGACCACCTGCAATGGTGATCCCGTATCTCTCTCTCATGGTGGACACAATGGCTGCTCCATCTACCCCAGGAGGCACCTTCACCGCCGTGACTGCATCACTGGGAGACTCGGGGGCGAGCAGCTCCAGGCCTAAGGCTACCATAGACTCCCTCGCAGCCCTGGCAAGAACAGCATGCCTGGCAAATACATTGGGAAGCCCCTCTTCCCTAATGAGCTCCAGTGATACCTTCAGTCCCATGATCATAGAAACTGCAGGGGTATAGGCCGTATCACCTTTCTCTTGAGAACTACGTTCTTTCGCAAGATCAAAATAATACCTGGGACACTTGGCCCTCTCCACTGAGGACCATGCCTTCTCGCTGAGGGCGATAAAGGCCAGTCCTGGAGGGAGCATAAACGCCTTCTGGGACCCACTCACCACCACATCTAAGCCCCACTTGTCCATGGGTACATCGAAGACCCCAATGGCGGTGATACCATCAACCACAGAGAGGGCCCCGTACCTCTGGCAGAGGGTGCCTAACTCCTTGGTGGGGTGCATCACCCCTGTAGATGTCTCACTGGCCTGCCACATCACAGCCTTGACCCGAGAGTGGGTCTTAAGTGCTCTTTCTACATCTTGGGGATCGACTGCCTTTCCCCATTCCACGTCTATGTTTACGGTACGTACTCCAAAAGCCTCACATATCTCTCCCCACCGTTCCCCGAATTTACCCCCCCTCACTACAACGGCTTCATCTCCTGGGGAAAACAGATTAGACACTGCCGCCTCCATGGCACCAGTTCCGGAAGATGCAAGAACAATTACAGGTTGCTCCGTTTGAAACACATACTTCAGCCCTTCCCTCACCTCCTTGAAGAGCCTCCTGAATTGAGGGGTCCTATGGTGAATTATGGGCCTGCCCATTGCAAGAAGTACCTCTGGTGGAATAGGAGTTGGTCCAGGGGCAAAGAGATAGGCCTTTCCCACTATTGCACCTCCATCCTTCTAACTCGCCAGGAGCTTTTAACAACAGAGCCCCCCCTTTGCAAGAGGCAGAGAATGAGATACAAGGGAGAAAACACTTTTGGGAGGCAAGCTTTGAAAAAGGGAATAGGGATTATTGCCGTTGTTCTGCTGGTCCTTTTAACGGTAGCGCCTGTGGCCAGCCATGGGGCAGAGAAGACAGAGAGCGCCACTGTGAAAGAGGCACTAAGACGCCTTGGGGTCTCCAATGTCGAGATATTGGGGATAGAACCCTCCCCCTTAAAAGACCTGTGGATGGTCTATGTGAAGATTGGAGGGGAAAGGGTGGGGGCCTTTCTCCTCACCCAAGACGGGAGATACCTCATCACCGGAAAGGTGCTGGATGTCTCAAAAGGGGGCGAGGATATTACACTTGCCAAGGGCCTGGAGAAGGGGTACTTCCCACTCCCCAAGGGGAGAAGTTTGAAGGAGAGCGAGGTTGCTATCAACACGGCTGGCTCTCCAGCATTTGGGGCAGCTAAGGCCCCCCGGGTCATAGTTTACTTTGATCCCCTCTGTCCTTACTGCATGAGGGAACTGCAAGAGTTGAAGCCTATGGCAGATGCAGGCAAGATATCCCTTGTGTTGAAGTACTTCATTGTCCATGGCGATAAGGCAAGGGAGATAGCGATAAATTCCCTCTGCCTTTATCAGGAGGGGAAGGGCGAGGCCTTCTGGAGCTATCTCCTCTCACGAGGGACACAAGGGGCACCATCCAGAGAGGCGAAGTGCGATCAGGGACAGGCAGAGTTGGTCATCACAAGAGATACTGAAGAGGCAAGGAAGCTGGAGATCAGGGGGACCCCAGCCAGTATAATCAACGGCAAGCTATATACAGGCTATTTGGGCAAAACGACAGTAGAGAAACTGTTATTGACAGGAGGAATGGCAAAGGGTAAGTAGAGAGACGCACAGGAATCAAAAACCCTTATGAAAACTGATTATTCGGATGGAGAGGTGACAGATGAAGGAACTGGTGGAGGTGATGGCAAGGTCCATGGTGGAGAAGCCTGAAGAGGTTCAGGTAACTGAGATTGATGGTTCAAAGACAGTGGTTCTGGAGTTAAGGGTGGCACCCGAAGACCTGGGGAGGGTGATAGGGAAAGAGGGCAGCCGGGCCAAAGCGATGCGGACCATCATCAACGCCGCTAACAAAAACCGGGAGAAGAGGTACATATTAGAGATAGTAGAATGAATGCCCACAGGAGCTCCACCCCCTTTGGCCAAAGGGGGTGGGAGCTCTAATCAATCCTGAAGGGGTGGATTTACTGCAGCCCATGTTTCGGGTTTTATCCCTTCTATCTTTACTCTTCTTTTTTGTACCTTGAGCCTCCCCTGAGCAAATAGCTGAATGGCTCGGGGATAGATCTTATGTTCATACTCCAGTATCCTTGAAGAAAGGGCATCTTCGTCATCGTCATCTAAGACAGGCACCACAGCCTGGATAATGATGGGCCCATGATCCACCTCCTCGTCCACAAAGTGAACGGTACACCCCGAGACCTTAACGCCATAATCGAGGGCTTGTAGCTGACCATGTAACCCAGGAAACGAAGGTAACAAGGCTGGATGAATATTCATGATGCGTCCAGAGAACCTCCTCACAAAGTAAGGAGAAAGCACCCTCATGTACCCCGCAAGGCAGATGAGTTCCACGCCCCTCCTCTCCAACTCGTCCCCCATGGCCCGTTCATAGGCCTCGCGATTCGGATAGGCATCTGGATTCAAGAAGAGGGCCTCTATGCCGTGTTTCTGGGCCCTTTTAAGGGCAAGCGCATCCCCCTTGTCCGATACCACCACCACCACTTGAGCCTGAATCTCCCCCCTTTCCGATGCGTCAATGATGGCCTGAAGATTGGAGCCTCTGCCTGAGACCAATACCCCCACCTTCAGCAGTTCACTCCCCATATTTTCACCTCCCTTTTACCACCCACGATCTCTCCCACCTCCCTTGCCTTGTACCCTTTATTCGTCAGAACACTAACAGCAGCGTCCACATCATCAGGTGGTACCACAGCCACCATTCCAATCCCCATGTTGAAGGTACGATACATCTCCCTTAAAGGAATCTCACCATGAGCCTGAAGAAAAGGGAATACAGGTGGCACCTCCCATCTCGAAGGATCCAACTCCATAGCCATATGGGGAGGGAGGACCCGAATGGGGTTCTCTATCAACCCACCGCCCGTGATATGGGCAAGGGCCTTCAACCTCACGTCCGCCTTCCTCATCGCACTAAGGGCCTCCACATAGATTAGGGTGGGCTCTAAGAGCTCCTGGGCTACAGTCTTACCCCAGGGGAGAGGATCGTCTATGCCCAGATCCAGCACCTCAAACACCACCCTCCTCGCCAAGGAATAACCGTTGCTATGCAACCCTGAAGATGCAATGCCCACCACCCTGTCCCCCACCTCAACGGAGGATCCATCTACGATTTTGGCCCGCTCCACTATCCCAACGGCAAAGCCAGCAAGGTCATATTCACCTGGACGATAGAAATCAGGCATCTCTGCAGTTTCCCCGCCAAGAAGGACACATCTGGCCTGTTTGCACCCTTCTGCTATCCCCTTCATCACCTGATGCGCCTTCTCTACATCCAAGCTCCCACACGCGAGGTAATCTAAAAAAAAGAGCGGCTCTGCACCCACAGTAATGAGGTCGTTTACGTTCATGGCCACCAAATCAATCCCCACCGTGTCATGCCTATCGGCCATGAACGCCACCTTAAGCTTCGTGCCCACGCCGTCGGCGCAGGCTACCAGGATAGGATCCTCATAGGACTTCCACGGAGGTGAAAACAAGCCACTGAACCCCCCTATCTCCGTCACTACGCCAGGTGCAGCAGTGGACCTGGCCAGAGATCTGATGAGCCCTACTAACTGCTTCCCCGCCTCTATATCCACTCCAGCGTCCTTGTACCTCACGCCCTTCTCCTCTTTTCCGGCTCTATCCCATAGGCCCTTAGCTTCTTGTAAAGGTGACTCCTTTCAATCCCTAAGAACTCTGCAGTGCGACTGATGTTCCAACTAAACTGCTCCAAGTGCTGAAGGATATACTCCTTCTCAAAGGCCTCTCTGGCCTCTCTAAGGGTGGAAGGAGGCTGCTCCTCTTCAGTGTATATGGGACGGGGAAGATCGTGTAACTCTATCTTCTCCTTGAGCACCATAATCACCAGCCTTTCTACGGTGTTCCTGAGCTCCCTCACATTCCCAGGCCAGGGATACTGAATCATACGCGCCATGGCCTCGTCTGTGAGGCATGGGGTGCCTCTCCCATACTTTTTAGAAAAGTACTCCAAGAAGTGATTCACCAACAGAGGGATGTCCTCCCTCCTCTCCCTCAGTGGGGGCACCTTCAGAGGGATCACGTTAAGACGAAAGAAAAGGTCCTCACGGAAACGGCCTGCCTCTATCTCCTCCTCGAGGCGCTTGTTGGTGGAGGCGATGATTCTGATATCCACAGGGATGGTCTCAGCACCTCCTAAACGCTGGAGGGAGAGTTCTTGTATCACCCTCAGCAGTTTAGCTTGAAGTCTGAGACTCATGTCCCCTACCTCATCAAGAAAGATGGTCCCCCTATGAGCCATTTCAAACTTGCCCCTATGGATAGCTCCACCCTCTTCCCAACCGAAGAGCTCCCTCTCAATGAGGTCATCGGGAATAGCTGCACAGCCCACTTCCACAAAGGGATAATCCCGCCTTATGCTTAGGGCGTGTATCTGACGGGCCACAAGCTCCTTACCTGTACCGCTCTCTCCGCTAATGAGAACCCAACCGTCTGTGGGGGCCACCAAGTGGATCTGCTTCTTCAGTTCCTTCATGGCCCAGCTCTCACCAATGAGCATCCGCTCCTCCTCCAACTGAGCCCGCAGTCTTATGTTTTCCAATCGGAGTCCATATTCGTTGAGGGCCCTCTCCGTCTTTATCATGAGCTCGTCGAGGTTTAAGGGCTTCTCCACAAAATCATAGGCCCCTATCTTTATGGCCCTAACCGCCGTTTCTATAGTGCCATGCCCCGATATCATGATGACGGGCACCAAGGGATTCCCCTCCTTCATTATCTTGAGCGTATCCACACCATCCATTCCGGGAAGCCAAATATCGAGGAAGACCAGATCCACTGGCTCCCTCCTAAACAGACTCAGAGCCTCTTCCCCAGAGGATGCCTCCACCACTTGATACCCCTCATCCTCCAAAACCCCCCTCAAGGCCTCCCTGATGGAGGCCTCGTCGTCAACGATGAGTATCGTGCGTCCCATCTAAGCGGCCTTCCCTGGAAGCTCTATTACAAACACTGCCCCCTTGGGCTTGTTGTCCCTTACCCGTATGTAGCCACCATGGTCAGAGATAATCCTGCTTACAATGGCCAGACCCAACCCTGTACCCCCTTCCTTCTTTGAAAAATAGGGCATGAAAAGCCTATCCCTGTCCTCTGGGCTGATGCCTACGCCTTGATCGGCCACCTCCACCACCACTGTCTTTTCGTCCTCGTGCCATTCTGCATGAATGCTAATCTTACCTTTTCCATCCATGGCCTCTATCGCATTTTCCAGAATGTTGATGAATACCCTATTCATCTGCTCCCTGTCCAAGAGGAGCGGGGGCATATCCTGTGGCATATCTACCTCTATGGTGATCTCCTTATGAGAGGCAGAGTAGAGGGCAACAAGGTCCTGAAGGATCTCCTGGAGACGCGTGGGGCGTGGAGATATCCTGGGGAGTCGGGCAAACTTATAGAACTCGTTCACCATCCTCTTAAGCTCCTCAACCTCCCTCACAATGGTCTCGATGCACCTATAAAACACCTCCCCTTCTTCTCCATCCATGTAACGCCCGAAGCGCCTCTTCAGTCTCTGGGCGGATAGGGAAATGGGGGTGAGAGGATTCTTGATCTCGTGTGCCACCCTTCTGGCCACCTCCTCCCAGGCTGCTGCCCTTTGGGCCCTGGCCAGCTCCGTCATATCCTCCATTACTATTACCATCCCGCTGTAATGGCCCTCCTGGTCAAGCAGGGGGGAAGCCCCCACCAATAGATGAGAGACCCCATCCTCGGTCACCAGCTTTACCTCCCTGCGTCCCCCTTCACGCCCGTACCCAAGCATCTCCTTAACTGTCTCCCTCAGTACTGCAAGACGATCGTTTTCAAAGACTTCCCGATAAAGCCTCCCCACATACCCATCGCCTTGTATCTTCAACAGGCCCCTGGCCGCTTTATTCATGCTAATAATTCTCCCCTTCTTGTCCAAAGAGACGACACCAGTGGCTATGTTTTCCAAGATGGTTTCTATATACCTTCTGCGCTCCTCAAGCTCTTCCCTGGAGCCCCTGAGGTCTCGTATCATTAAATTAAAGGCCTCAACCAGTGTACCGATCTCATCGTCCGCCTTCACCTCTATCTGGGTGTCCAAATTCCCCCGGGCCACCTCCCTGGTGGCAAGTGCAAGGGCCTCTATAGGCACCGTGATCCCCTTGGCCAGGTGAAGCCCAAACCAGATGGAGGAAAAGACAATGAGGAGAGTGGCCATGAGAAATAGAAGAATATAGCTGATCTTTATAGGTTGTTTCATCTCCTTCACCTGGCGATAGCCCTCGTAGTACTGAGTAATGGCGCTGACTTTCCTGAAGAGCCTCAGGGACATTTTGTAAGAGAAAACCATTTCCCCACCCGTAAAGGGGACTGCTACAAAGTGATACCTCCCATGGTCCCAGGAGACAGGACGCTTGTCTTTTACCACCTGTAAGAGCTTGGGATCCCCCTCCTGGATTAGATACTCTTTCTCTCTACTCCCTTTCCCCTTGGAACTGGCAAGGAGCTTACCCTTACGATCGAATATCTCCACGGCTTTGAGTCTATGCTCCTGGCGTTTCTGTTTAAGGAGCCATACCAGCTTCCAATAGTTGGCCTCTTGCCAAAGGCCCTCCCTCTTGACAGCGCCAGCTATCACCTTGGAAAGCCTCTCCGCCCTCCGGTCCATCTCCTGGTAATAGCTCTGGGCCACAGCAAGGGCATCCTTCAGGGCCTCCTCCTTCTGCTTGTTGAACCAGCCCTCTATGTTTGAGGTGATGAAGCCACTGGCTACAAGAAAGAGAAGGGAAGTGGGAATGATGGTGAGGGAAATAAAAGCAGTGATGAGTTTCATCTTGAATTTTGAACCCAGGCGCCCCTTCTTGTGCTCGAAGTATATCTTAGTCAGGTTCCTACCTACCATTACCACCAGAACCATAAGCACTATGACGTTCAGGTTGAGAACCACAAGGACCAGCACGTTGGAGGAGATGGAGGAGAATCTCCCCTGATGCTGCTGGAGGTACACCTGAAGCGCAGTGAGACTCACAAATACAAGAAACAGCAAACCCGTGAAGAGGAGAGAGCGTTTCCTCTTCTGCAGGGGAGTGAGATCTTCCTGCTCTCGCACTTGGCTCATTCGGGCACCTTCAACCTTGCGGTCTCGGTCTCAAAGTCCCCTGGAGGTGATGGGAGGAGAAAGGAGATGAGATTCAGGGGGAAGAAGAGGGGACCACTCTTCCTAAAAACCTTGACCTCCACATAGACCCCTGGCGACTTTGGAATAGGGGCAGGAAGGGGAAGAGTCAAGGTTTGGGCCTCCCTGCAGAAAGAGTCAAACCGAGAAAAGCTCTCCTGGATCTTCGGAGGATCGCGAATCTCAAAAGACTTAGTCAACAAGTTGTACTTCATTACCCTGGTATATGTACCCTTCCATAGGACAGAATCCCAAAGCACTGCCCTATCTCTCTTTATAGAAACCTCGCACCTGAGTGCCACGGGAACGCCCTCCATGAGCACCTCCCGCATAGATGGAAAGAAGAGCCCCCTAATCTTCACCTGGAGTTGGGGGCAGGGGGATCCAACACCCACCAGCTTCACCTCCTGGATAGCCACCTCTTTGGCCCTCGCGGATGCAGAAAAGAGAAGGATTACCCCTATCAGAAGCCACGCCTTTTTCATCTATTATAGATCTGGCCTGAAAACATCTTCAATTGGTGGCCAAACCAGATCGCTCCCCTATCTCCTATATCCGCATAATCCATTCACTGATCCTCCCTTTTGGCCCTTTACCGGGCTCGCCTAACTACCTTTGCCCCAATGGGGTCTTATTTGATTTAATTCATTTGCCAGGGGATAGGCAATCCCTCCTCTCCAAGGTGGACTTCCCCTTCTACTCTCTATATTAAAAGGACACAAATCCTGCTCGGAGATGGCACTCAAGGGAAGCGCCTTGGTGATCCTGGAGGCAAAAGGCTAGATGGGCTGCGAGGTATTCGAAGGGGATGGATTCACTCTCTACTTCTTAGAGGGTGACTGGCACTCCATGGGTGCTTTCTTTGGAGAGGCCATTAGATCGAGGTTGGCTGGTAGCCCATTAGAGTACTACTTGGCGAATAGCGACCGCATACTCAGACACGCCCTTCAAGGGTATCCAAGGCCCCTCGTCCCCCTGGCACGGTGGCTTACCAAATACCTGTTACTTTTCCCCGTGGCGCTGGGAACCTCAAGGGAGAACAGGGCATTTTTGAGGGGCATGGCCCGGGGGATAGGTGTGCCTTACCTGGACCTGTTGCTCACCTATTCCTCAGCAGATGCATTCAACCTCCTGGCATCCGTTCTCACCAGACTCTCCAACACAGCCATCCCCCAGGTCCCCGCGGGATGCACCTCATTCGTGGCATGGGGAGGCGCTACAAGGGATGGAATGCTCTATCATGGCAGAAACTTGGACTTCACAGGAGGGCCAAGATGGTCCAATAGACACATTATCCTTGCCCTCAACCCCACCACAGGAATCCCCTCTATCACTGTTTCAGGGGATGGGGTCTACATCCCAGGGGTCTCTTCCACAAACAGGGAGGGCTTAAGCATGAGCCTCCATCTCAACTTTACGAGGGATGTAAATTTTATAGGAAGAAATGCCCTCACTTTAGCCTCTAAGGCCATTAGCGAAGCAAGGGACCTGACACAGGCCATGGACATCATCGAGCAGGGCAAAAGGGTCTCCGGATGGACGTTTATCCTATCCCACTCATCATCGAGGCAAGGGACACTCATAGAGCTTTCAGGGAATAGGGCTCAGAGAATCGAACCTGAAAAGGATTGGCTAATCTGTTCCAACTGTTATCTCTCTCAGAGGATGAAGGAGACGGAATACGCACCATCGTATACCTGGGTTGAGGACCACTACAGCCGGTATCAGCGCTTGGGCTCACTCTTGGAGAAATACCGGGGCCTTGTAGACGCAGCCTCGGGAGTCAAGATCCTTGGGGACAGAGTTGACATCACATGCCGCAGGGAGGTGATCCTGGGAAATGGGGTAGGGGCCATAGCCAATGTCTCCTCTGTGATCTTTTCGCCTGAGCAGGAGAGGCTCTGGATGGCCACTGGCCCCGCACCCCCCAACGGGTCCGGCCGCTTTGTGGAACTCTCCATAGGTGAGATCTTCGATGGAAAAGCACCAGTTGTACAACGGGAGTATCCAGGCAACCCTATCAAGGGCACAAAAAAGGGGCCATTAGAGTACTATATGGAGGCACTGCAAAGATGGGATGAGAAGATGGATTTAACGGGGGCCATCGATTCCATGAACAGGGCCATAGCAGTGGCCCAAGACGAGCCCCTATTTCTTATGGTAAGGGGACTCTTTCTCGCAAAGGCCAAGGAATACGAAGCCGCCAAGGGTGACTTCGAGGGAGTACTTAAATCCTTCCTCTCCCCATATCGGAAGGCTCAGGCCCTTCTGTGGTTAGGAAGACTGGCAGACTTGCAGGGAAAACGGGAAGAGGCAATAGGCACTTACAGAGAGGTGATTGGCACCTCTAGATGGCTGGACATTACCCGCGCCGCCTGGCATCATCTGCAAAAGCCATACAGTGTTGCCATGCTCAGGAGGATGGATGTGGCCCCCCTGATGGCCGATTATATTGATTATTGAGGGGGAGTGTGCTTTCGAGAATCATTAGCGGCACGGTTTTGGGGATTGAGGCGCACATTGTGGAGGTAGAAGTAGACTTCTCCAGAGGGCTTCCTGCATTCAATGTGGTGGGCCTACCAGATACTGCTGTGAAGGAGGCCAGAGACCGGGTAAGAGCAGCTATAAAGAACTCCGGTTTCGACTTTCCCATGAAGCGCATCACCGTAAACCTGGCCCCTGCAGACCTTAAGAAGGAAGGGGCCGCTTTTGATCTCCCTATGGCCATGGGGATTCTCAGGGCTATGGGGACAGTAGGGACTGCCAAGACAGATGGGCTTATGATGGTAGGGGAGCTCTCTCTAAATGGGGATCTCAAGCCTGTTAAGGGCGCCCTTCCACTGGCTATAGGTGCCAAGAGTGAGGGGATGTACGGGATTGTCCTTCCCACAGAAAACACCCAGGAGGCTGCCCTGGTGGAGGGCATTAATGTATACGGCTTTTCCCACCTGACAGAGGTACTGGCCTTTCTCAGGGGTGAACTCTCCCCTTACCCCGCAACGGTGGATCGGGAAGCCCTCTTTCGCCAGTCCAGGAACTATAGATTAGACTTTGCCGACGTAAAGGGCCAAGAGGCCGCAAAGAGGGCCTTGGAGGTAGCCGCAGCAGGTGGACATAATATCCTCATGTTCGGTCCCCCAGGTTCAGGTAAAACCATGCTGGCCAAAAGATTGCCAACTATACTCCCAGACCTCACCTTTCAAGAGGCATTAGAAACCACAAAGATTCACAGTGTCGCCGGTACCCTTAAAGGCCCGTTAGTGGCAGTGAGGCCTTTCAGATCACCGCATCACACCATCTCTGATGTGGCGCTCATCGGTGGTGGGAGTTACCCAAAACCCGGGGAGGTCTCACTGGCCCACAATGGCGTGCTATTCTTAGACGAGCTGCCCGAATTCAAGAGAAACGTCTTAGAGGTGCTTCGACAGCCCTTAGAAGATGGACAGGTGACCATTGCCAGGGCCAGCCTCACCATTACTTATCCCGCCCGCTTTCTATTGGTAGGCTCC
>WFSL01000021.1 GCA_015486015.1 Aquificota bacterium
ACTCAAAGAACTCCTCAACGTCCTTGAGCCCACACCCCACGATTGTTTTCCCAGCGGCCACACTGCCGTAGCCCTGGCATGCGTCTTTCTGGCCGCCAGATACAGCCGGAAGCTATTCTGGATATACGTCCCCTTGGTCTCCAGCCTCCTCTTTTCTACAATATACCACAGATACCACTATGTGATAGATGTAGTGGCAGGAGTAGTGCTGGCTCTCCTCGCATGGTGGTGGGGAAACAGGCTGTTCCTATGGTGGGAGAAGTCCGCCACAAACCAGCGCAAGTGAAGGGTACCCAGGAGGGGCCTTGAGAACACACAAGGAAAACTTAGGTACAACATCTCCCCAGGAGACAGAAAAAGGGGTAGCAGGTGCTACACTCACCATTAGCTCCTTCACCCTAATGAGTAGGGTCTTTGGTTTTATCAGAGATATACTCATCGCCAGCCTCCTTGGAACATCCAACACTGCCGACGCCTTCTTCGTAGCCTTCCGTATCCCCAACCTATTTAGGAGGCTATTAGGAGAAGGGGCATTAAGCGCGGCTTTCATTCCGGTCTTCACCCATTATCACCTTAAGGCCTCGCCGAAGGAGGCCAAAGAGTTTATGAACAGTGCCATCTCCCTTTTCCTTACCGTTCTCATACTGCTCGTGCTCATGGGGGAGTTATTCACCCCATGGCTCGTCAAGATTACTGCCCCTGGCTTCTCCTCCATCCCCCAAAAGATGCTGCTTACCATTTCTCTCACCCGCATCACGTTCCCCTATATCCTGTTCATAGGGTTAGCTATTCTTATCATGGCCCTACTCAATGCCCTCCACAGGTTTGCTGTACCCGCATTTAGCCCCGTGCTCCTAAACCTTTCTATGATATCCGCCATCCTCTTGGCCTACAAAAAACCTTGGGCAGTCCATGCACTGGCTTGGGCCGTAGTGACAGGGGGCGTACTTCAGCTCTCCCTCCACGCAAGTAGTGCATACAGAATGGGCTGGAGGCTAAGACCTTCGCTACGCCCCTTACATCCCGGAGTCCTGGAGACGGTAACCCTCATGCTCCCATCTGTAGTGGGACTCACCGTCAACCAGATCAATACTTTCGTTGACACTATTTTGGCCTCACTCCTCCCTGCAGGTAGCATCTCCTACCTGTATTATGCCAACAGGCTGGTCCAGTTTCCATTGGGGCTATTTGGCATCGCCTTAGGTACCGCTATACTGCCCACCTTTTCCCAACAACAGACCTTAAACGAAAGGGAAGCCCTGAGAGAAACCTTCACCTTCGGCCTTACTTTGGTCCTCTTCATCACCCTACCCGCCCTTGTGTGGCTCCTCATCTTCGCCACCCCCGTAATCTCTGTCTTGTTCCAGCGTGCAGCCTTCACGTGGAGGTCCGCTCAGGCTACAGGTCAAGCCCTGTTTTGCTATGCCTTAGGATTGGGTGCCTTTGCCATGGTAAAGGTAGTGGTGCCCGTGTTTTACTCCCAAAAGGACATGAAAACCCCTGTCAAGACTGCTGTGGTGGCTCTTGGGCTCAACGTCATGTTAGATATTATCCTCATGATTCCCTTGAAACACGCAGGACTGGCCTTGGCCACCTCCCTGGCTTCCACTGCCAACCTCTCCCTCCTCCTCATCGCACTGGAAAAGAGGGGGCAGGGACCTGAATGGAGACCTCTACTGAAAGCCCTCCTGCGCAACGCACCTCCCCTGCTCGCCCTTACAGTAGGTTCCCTTCTTTATCGTCATTTCCTCACTTTCCATCCATACGAAACCACCATAAAGAAGGGGATCTGGATTGGGGGGGCCATGTTTCAGGGTGGAATACTTTATCTACTGGGAGCATGGAAGACCAAAAGCAAAGAGCTCGAAGTATTACTGGACATACTTCTTGGCAAAACTGGCCTGAAAAAAAGTTGAGCCTTCTTCTCGCCGAACCACCAAGTGCCCCCCATGCCTCCTTACCACTTCGTTGAATATGGCTATGCTCCAGTGGTGAAAAGCGGGCTCCTCAGTGGTTGGGGCCCAAGGTTGAAACATGGTGACCAGGACCCCCTCCGGTACCTCCACACCCCTAAGATGAGCAACAAGCTCCAGAGTAGCCCCCTTTACCTCAGCCTCTATGCTTAGGGACCCACTCACAGGGCAAAAATCACTACAAGCCTGGTGGGCCCCCTTCACCATGTAGAGGAGCCCCTCCTTAAAAAGGGGTTTGCTCCCTTTAGTTACAAAAGACGCTGGGACAATGCGAAAGGAGAGTTCCAGTGCCCCTAAATATCTTTCAAGACCCACCTTTTTACATTCATCCCCCTTAACAAGCCCTGGGAGAAGTTGGATCACCTCCATGAGATCCACAGGCTCGTATACATGCTCCCCTTTGGCCCTGATGAAATCCGTATACTCGTTTACTGCTTCCTCCAGATCCATCAAAGAATCCTGCATCATCCGGACGTATGGATTCCCCTTGCCGCCAAGGCACTCCTTAGCGACGATCCTTAGATACCCCCCAAGGGGCATCACTGCGTTACGCACCGTGTGAGCCATATATCTCGAGACCCCCTCCAAGACCTTCAACTCCTCTATGGCGCGCCTATGGGTGATATCGGAGAAGGTCCTGATCACCCCCCGGGTCCCAGTCTCAAGACTCCAGGGATAAGTCTTTACCTCAAAGACCCGCTTCTCCCCACCCACGAGGAGCACTAGTTCCTCTTCCTCGCCCTTTCCTGTAAGCATCACCCTCCTACAGGAAACCCCCCTACAAGGTATGAGTGAACCCTGGATCACCTGATAGCACTTCTTCCCCTCATACTCCCCTGCAATGCCGAGTAGATCTCTCATATACCCATTCAAGACCAACACGTTCATCTCCCCATCTATCACCAGAATTCCCTCATGGAGGGCATCAAAAGCTGCCTCCAACACCTCACCCAAGGCTTTGAGTTTCTGGCCCTTCTCTCTGGTCCTTGCCCTGAGCCTGGCTAAGCTTTTGGCGTGGAAGGTGGCCTTAGCCTTTTGTATCTTCTTTTTTTGGGGCACCTTCACCCTCCAATGGCAGCAGTATAAGAAAGGTAGCCCCTACAGGGGGATTATTCACTACTTCCACTACCCCCCCATGGAGCTCCACAATCCTCTTCACTATAGACAACCCCAAACCGGTCCCTGTACTCTTGGTGGTGAAAAATGGATTAAAGATGTTTGGTAAGTCCCCCTCATGAATGCCCCCTCCAGTATCCGAGACCTCCACCTTCGCCTTTCTCTTACCTCTATCCTCCACTAATGAGGTAGAGACCGTGATGGAGCCCTTTTTCTCAATGGCCTGAATAGCATTGGAGACAAGATTCATAAACACCTGGCGCATCTGAGCTGCATCAATCGAGACAGGGGGCAATTTCCTGTCCAGCTTCTTGATTACAATGATACCTCTGTCCCTCAGCTCTTCTGCGTGAAGAAAGAGCACGTCATCTAATAGGGCATTAATATCAGTGGGCCTCTTCAATAAGTGCGGCACTTTAGAATACCCCAATACATCAGACAGGATCTTCTCTGCCTCCTCCACCTCCTTAAGGATGGTCCTGGTATAAATCTTATCGGGACAATCCTCTGCCATCTTATTGTGAAGCCTCCTCGCAAAACCACCGATGGCCACCAAGGGATTTTTCAGGTCATGTGCCACCCTCGCTGCAAGCTCCCCCAAAGTAGCCAACTTCTCATAGTGAAACAGCCTCTCCTGCGCATCCTCAAGGTCCTCACTGGTCTTCTTGAGGGTCTCATGGAGCCTACCACTCTCCAAAGCCAAGGCCAACTGGTGGGAAAACATGGTGAGGAACCGGATCTCCTCCGAGTCAAACCCGCCCTCCCTCCCTACCAACAAGGCGCCCACCAAAGTCTCCTCCCTTAACAGGGGAAGGGCAATATGGGAAAAACCTCTTTCGCATATAGGGAGGCCATACTCTGCCACAGAGAGCTGAACAGCCTCTCCCTTTTCCAATTCCTTGCACAAGGCATCCGGCAACTTCAAATTAGAAAGATCTCTAAACGCTGGGGAAGACCCTACCCTCTTGAAATACTCATCGTCCACACCCCAGTCCCCCTCCCCCCATGGAGACACTCCCAACCAGGATATCCCTATAAGCCCCTCCAGGTGCCCAGAAGATGAACGGTACAGAAAAAGAAAGGCCTGGGGCAAACCCAGTCCTTTCATGGGGTCCGTGAGGGCTCTGAGTGCCAGAAAGGCCCGCTTTCTCAGCTCAACAGTCATCCGATAGGCATTTCCCACTTGATATAAGATGGACAAATAACGGATCTGCCGCTCACGCTCATCCACCAACCCCCTGAGACGCCCATAGAGGACCACATTCTCCAAGAAAGTGCCCGCCAGCTCTGCAAGAATATACACCACCCTTCTCTGATATCGACTGAGGCGCTTCCCTTTAGGTAAAAAAAGCTCCAGTACGCCCCAACTCCCCTTGGGCGACTCTAAAGGAACCACCCATCTCTTGTATCCCTCTCCATAAAACTGCACCACGCCCTTCTCCTCTCCCGCCTCGTAGCTCCTGTGCCCCTTTGGGTCAAAGATGGTAGCCCTTACACAAGAAGCGCCGGAAAACCGCCTTGCAAAATGGGCCAGTTTATCGCCCATCTCCTCCATCTCTAAAATGGAACCCATCTCCTTGCCTGCAGTATAAAGCTCCAGAAGGAGACGAGAACCCATTTTCAACTCCCGCTTAGAGCGAAGATTCGCGGAGAAATGATCTAACTGCTTAGCTACCACCTTTAAAAGAATCTCATCCTGAGAGGTGATCTTCCCTCCCTTCACCACCAGATGGCCAAGGACCTCCCGACCATGAAACACCGGAAAAACCCAGTATCCTTCTGCTCCACGCTCCACAGCTTCTCTGAAGGGAGCCGAATCCAGAGTCTCGGGAGAGGGATAAGTCTTTCCCCCCATGAAAAGACAAACCCCATCAAGGGAAAGGGCATCAGCTACTGAGGCCAACACCTCACTGATCCCCCTCCTTAGGGAGGTACTGGTACATATAATATCACACACCCTTGAGATTAACATAAGCCCCTTCATTACTCCCCCACTTTAACTTTAATGCAAAATGGGGAGATTAGCAAAAGCGAAAAAACATTTAGCTACTTGAAAAGCGACTTTGAGACCCTATTTGGGATCAACCATAAATAACTTCTTCAGGCTGGCTAACACTCAGGACATAAACCAGGCAAAAGAACTATAGGAAGCAGAAAGCACACCCCCAGGGATGAGACCCAACTGGAATATCCCTATCACAATAATAACGAGGGCTATGACAGCAGCGGGATGTATGGTAAAGACATACTCCTCTTTTGGCTCCTCCATATACATCATATAGACCACCCTAAGATAGTAATATGCCGCCACGGCACTGTTGAGCACGGCTATCACCACCAAGGGTATCTGTCCTGCTCTCACACCGGAGGCGAACACATAAAACTTCCCCATGAAACCTGCTGTCCCCGGGACGCCAGCCAAAGAGAAGAAACAGATAGCCATAGCTGCCGCTAACACCGGATGCTTGGCAGCAAGACCAGCATAGTCCGAAATCTTTACGTATCTCTCTCCCTTGCGACCCACCAGAGAAACCACACCAAAGGCACCAAGATTCATAAGAGAGTAAGCCAGCATATAAAAGAGCACCGCGGCCCCACCCTGGCGAGAAGCAGCAGCTACCCCTACTAAGGCATAACCCGCATGAGCAATGCTCGAATAGGCCAAAAGACGCTTAATATTATCCTGCCTGAGGGCAGCGAAGTTTCCAATCACCATAGAGGCCACTGAAACCACAGTGACAACTGCAATCCAATGCACCTTCAAAGGATAAACGGCCATACCCAGAAAACGGAGCATCACGCCAAAGACAGCAACCTTTGCCGCCGTAGCCATGAATCCAGCAACTGGAGCTGGGGCACCGCCATAAACATCAGGAGCCCAAGCATGAAAAGGCGCTGCAGAAACCTTAAAGAAAAAGCCCACCAGCACCAAGACAATGCCCAAAAGAAGGGCAACTGAGGGGTGAGAATGGATCACATACCTGGCCACGTCTTGGAAATACAAACTACCTGTAACACTGTATATAAACGCCATACCCATCAGAAGAATGGCAGAAGCAAAGCCACCCAAAAAGAGATACTTCAAGGCAGCCTCGTTGCAAAGGTCGCGCTGCCTTACAAACCCCGCCAGGGCATAAAGGGAGATGGAGAGTACCTCCAAGCCCACAAAGAATAACACCAGATGCTGCGCAGAGGTCATGAACACAAGGCCCACTACAGCAAAGAGAATAAGTGCGTAATATTCGGCCAGGTTCCTCTCCTCTTGGCGTAGATACCCTGGCGAGAAGAGGATGGTGAGACCTGCAATGAGGAAATAAATGAGCGACGTAATGATAGAAAGCTTATCGGTGATCAAGGTATGTGCAAAAGAGAGACTATGCGTACCCCACATCTTGAAGGCAAGCCAGCCCGCTATAGCCAAACCTGCCAATCCCAAATAACCATAGTGACTTTCACGGCCCTCAGCGCCAAAGGCATCCATAAAGAGAACCATCATCCCCGTGACCAGCAGCACAATCACCGGAAGCAATGGGCGGATACTCACTGAGAGCATTTGAACGCTCATGGCCTCACCTCTACTTTGCGTTCTTCAACAAGATACGCTGCAAGAGACATCTTCTCCTTTGCCTGAGGACTGTGCTCTATTGCCATCGCCGCCTCCCCCTTGACCTGGGCAATGAAATGGGCCACAGAAGGCTCCATCCGCTTAAGCACAGGTTTGGGATAGATTCCTATCCAGAACATAGGGATGCTAAACATGAGGCATATCACCACCTCCCTGAACCCCAAATCCTTCAAAGAGAGATTCTCAGTCACCGTAATCTCATGATAAAAGACCCTTTTCACAAGCCAGAGCATATAACAGGCAGACAACACAGAAGTGGTAGCCCCCAAGGCACCGAACACTGGGTGTGACTTAAAAGTTCCAACAAGGGCTAAGAATTCCCCCACAAAACCATTTAACCCAGGGAGTCCTATGGACGAAAGTGTCGCTATAAGAAAAAAGGCCGAATAAATAGGCATCACCCTCGCTATACCACCATAGTCCTTGATAAGCCTCGTATGCCTTCTATCATAGGCCATCCCTACCAGCAAAAAGAGGGCACCCGTAGAGATACCGTGATTCACCATTTGAAGAAGCCCTCCAGTCACACTTTGGAGAGTAAGGGCAAACATTCCCAGCATCACCAAACCCAGGTGAGAGACCGAGGTATAAGCCACCAGTTTCTTCATGTCATCCTGAACCAGGGCCACCAAGGCCCCATAAATGATGCTAATAACAGCCAATACCAGAAAAAGGCCGGTGAATCGGAGGGATGCATGGGGGAAAAATGGCATACAGAACCGTATAAAACCATAGGTACCCATCTTCAGGAGCACGCCAGCAAGGATCACTGATCCTGCAGTTGGAGCCTCCACATGGGCATCTGGCAACCACGTATGGAAAGGAAACATAGGCACCTTTATTGCAAAGGCCAAGGCAAAGGCCAGAAAGAGCCAAGGCGCTACAACGGCCGGTACCGGAGTGGCAAGTAGCTTTATTAAGCTGAAGCTAAGTTCTCCTGTCACTTTGTAATGGTGATAATACAAGAATATGATAGAAACCAACATGAGCACAGAACCTGCCATGGTGTACAGAAAGAACTTAATAGCAGCATAAACTCGCCTTGGCCCTCCCCAAACACCAATAAGAAGATACATAGGAACAAGCATAGCCTCCCAAAACAGATAAAAGAGAAGCATATCTAAGGCGCAGAAAACACCGATCATGGTAGTCTCTAATAGCAAAAATGAAATCATATATTCCTTAACGTGCTTTTCAATAGACCATGAAGCCAATATTGAAAGCATGGTAAGAAAAGTAGTGAGAAGCACCAGAAATAGACTAATTCCATCCACACCTAAGTGATAGCTGGCGCCCAAGATCTTGATCCAAGGGATCCTCTCCACAAACTGATAGTGATAGGTACCTAAGTGAAACCTGAAATAGAGGGGCATAGAAAGTATGAACTCTATCACGGTAGTGATAAAGGCTACCCACCTTATCAGGTTTTTGCTCTCCTTATCAATAAAAAGTAGAACAAGGACTCCTATCAATGGGAAGAAGGTGACAACAGTCAACATAGGATATGCAACACCTCCCATCATCACACCCCTTTAAAATAGTATGCCAATCCAGTAAATCACCACAGCACCCACCAGAATCATCCAAACATAATCGGGGATATACCCTGTCTGGAACTGCCTAACGCCACTCCCTACCAAGCGACACAGCCTGCCTATGCCATTTACCACCCCATCAATGATCGCCACATCCATAAACTTCCACAACACATACCGAGAACCACCCACCAAAGGATTAATAATAAAGGCAAAGTAAACCTCATCCACATAGTACTTGTTGTAAAGCAAGGTATAGATAGGTCTGAGGGTTCTGGCCATCACCACGGGATCTGGCACGCGCCTTATGTACATGGAATAGGCCAACGCAATACCCAACACACCCATGGCTACCGATATAATGAGAAGCAAATGCCCTACCCCTGCCGCCTCCTTTCCATGAGCCACCGTCTCACCCAGGGTCTTATTGAGAAAACCAACGATGCCACCATGGGGACCAAGTGCAAAGAAGCCTGCCAGGGCAGAACCTATAGCAAGCACTATCAGTGGAATGGTCATCACCGGAGGGGACTCATGGGCCATCTCATAAAGGTGTGCATCCCTGGGCTTGCCGAAAAAGGTGAGGAAGATAAGCCTAAACATGTAGAAGGCTGTGAGAAAGGCCGTAAATGTCCCCACAATCCACACTACAGGGTGTCCATGGAAGAAGGCCCCTGCAAGGATCTCATCCTTCGACCAGAAACCTGAAAAAGGAGGTATCCCTGAAATGGCCAGGGCACCAACCACAAAGGTCCATCCCGTAATGGGCATCTTTTTTATGAGTCCCCCCATCTTTTGCATATTGAGCTCACCATGGAGGACGTGCATCACAGAACCCGCCGTAAGGAACATGAGGCCCTTGAAGAAGGCGTGAGTAAAAAGGTGAAAGATACCAGCCGCATAAACACCCACACCTACTCCGATGAACATGTAACCAAGCTGACTTATGGTAGAATAGGCAAGGACGCGCTTGAGGTCATTATTCACCAAGGCAATGGTGGCAGCAAAAAGGGCAGTGAAGGCGCCTATGGAGGCCACTATCTCCGCCGAGAATGGGGCCAGATTATAGAGGGCATGGCACCTGGCCACCATATATACGCCAGCAGTCACCATGGTGGCAGCATGGATAAGAGAACTCACCGGGGTGGGGCCCTCCATAGCATCTGGCAACCACACATAGAGGGGGAACTGGGCAGACTTACCCACCGCACCAACGAAGAGGAGGAGTGTGATCACCGTAATCAACGAGGATGATAGGATAGATGCGTGGGAAAAGACATTGGCAAACATCAGGGAACCGTAGTACTTGTAAATGGCAAAAAGGCCAATCATAAAGCCAAGATCACCAAGCCTTGTGGTGACAAAAGCCTTCATCCCTGCGTTTGCTGCACTGGCCTTCTCATACCAGTAACCAATGAGGAGATAAGAACAGAGCCCTACACCCTCCCAACCCACGAACATGAGGAGAAAGTTATTAGCGGAAACCAAAAGTAGCATAAAGAACGTAAAGAGGTTCAACCAACAGAAATACTTGGCATAACCCCTGGGGGTCTCATGCTCCATATACCCTATAGAATAGAGGTGGATCCATGCCGCCACAAATGAGACTGTCGCCAACATCACAGCAGAGAGTTCGTCTATCAAGAACCCCACAGGTACCACAAATTTGCCCACTGGAATCCATAAGTAGAGATCGAAATCGGCATGTGCGCCCCCCAGCACCTTAGAGAGCACCACCAGGGAGCATATACACGAGGCAAAGAGGGCAGGTACTGCGATGAGATGGGCCTTCTTCTTGGTTATCCACAGAAAAATACCGTTAACAGCTGCGCCTAAAAGAGGAATAAAAACGGCCCCTAACACCCACAGCTTCATCTCTCCTCCCTCCTCACCACTTCATCAGCTGTGCCCTATCCACATCCACACCACCCCTCACTCTGTAAAAGGCGGTGATGACGGCCATCCCAATGGCCGCCTCAGCAGCTGCCACGGCCATCACAAACAGCACAATAACCTGGCCCTCTGCACTACACATACGTCTGGACAACGCCACAAACATGATGTTCACCCCATTGAGCATAAGCTCCAAGCAGAGGAACATCACTATAGCATTTCTACGGATCATCAACCCAAGCGCACCCAAGAGAAAAACCAAGACACTCAACACGATGTATGGAAACACCCCTATACCCACATCGCACCCCCTACAGCCTCTTCTTTGCCAAGGCCACAGCCCCCACAGCCGCAACAAAAATGAGAAGGGAAACCAACTCAAAAGGCAAAACATACCGGGTAAACAACAACCGCGATATCTCGCCTATCCCCACACCCCGAGAACCTGGATGGACCCATCCCTTCCACTTTCCACTTAGGGCAATGACCTGCAACAAAAAGATCAAGAAAGCCCCTATGCCTAAGACAATCCTCCAAGGCCCCATCTTATCCTCATACTCCCCTCTCTTCAGGTTCATGAGCATGAGCACAAAGAGGAAGAAAACCACTATAGCCCCCGCGTATACTATCACTTGAATCATGGCTATAAACGGTGCACCCATAAGTGCAAGGTACATCACCGCTGTAACGCATAGATTGAAGAGAAGAGAGAGTGCTGAATACACGGGGTGCCTCATTACCACCACCCCTACCGCAGAAAGCAAGATCAATAAAGCCAAAAAGAGAAAAAAGATATACCAACCTATCATGACTACTCTCCACCCCTTTTCTCTAAGAGCCATTCCTTAGTCTTCAACAAAGGAGCCCTTCCAGGCCCCGGGACTGCCAGCTCATAGTCCTGAGTCATCTCTATGGCACCCCTGGGACAGGCATCCACACACAACCCACAGAATATGCACCTGGCATAATCTATCGCATAGTACTCCGCATACTTTCCCACATCGGAATACTTGAACTCAGGATCTTCCTTACCATAGAGTTTAATAGCCCCTGCCGGACACACCTCTTCACATAAACCACAGGCACAACACCGCTCCCTACCATCTTCGTCCCTCCTGAGCACGTGCCTGCCCCTATATCTCTCTGAAACCTCCCTCCTCTCATAAGGGTACTTAACGGTTACATGGGGCTTAAAGAGGTGACAGAACGTAACACTCAACCCTTTAATCAATGGCCATATCATGCCTTACACCCCTCCTACGATGAATAACATTGCACCCCCTGTAGCCACTATGTTTAGCAGGGACAAAGGCAAAAGATACTTCCAGGAAAACCCCATGAGCTGGTCGTATCTGAATCGAGGGTAGGTCCACCGTACCCACAGAAGGAAAAAGAAGATAACAACCACCTTAATCAGAAACCAGATGGGACCTGGAATCCAGGCCAGAAAGGCAACGGGGCTATACCAACCACCCAAAAACAAACACACAGCCACGGCAGAGGTAACCACCATGTTGGCGTATTCCCCCAAGAAGAACATGGCAAACTTCATGGAACTATACTCGGTGTGGTAACCACCCACCAACTCTGACTCGGCCTCCGGAAGGTCAAAGGGCAAACGGTTGAGCTCGGCGGTAGCCGCTATCATATAAAGGATAAACGCCAGTGGCTGATAAACCACCATCCACATATGCCTCTGGTAATGAACAATATCCACCAAGCTAAATGAACCCACAATCATTAGCACACCCATAATGGACAGACCCAATATGAGCTCATAGCTGATAAACTGAGCCGCAGACCGTAACCCTCCCAACAGCGGATACTTGGAGTTTGCAGACCAACCGCCAAACACTATGGCATAAACAGAGAAGGAGGAAACAGCCAATAGATACAGTATAGCCACATTAATGTCAGTCATTACCAAAGGGATCTTACGTCCAAAGAGGGTAACACTCTCACCAAAAGGTATAACCCCTATGGCCAAGATAGCTGGAACAATAGCAATCATAGGGGCCAAAAAGTAAAGAAACTTGTCTGACCTACTGGCCACTATGTCTTCCTTAAAGAAGAGCTTAAGGCCATCAGCAAAGGGTTGCAAAAGGGCCTTAGGGCCACAATAAAGGGGGCCATACCGGTCCTGAATATGACCCGATACCTTCCTTTCTGCGAGAGTGCCATAGGCAACCAAAAGCATAAGCACCGCAAAGAGGATCAACATCTTTATCACTGCGATCACAATGGCCAACAACATAGCTCACTCCTTGACGCTACTAAGCTTGACCTTTCCATACCGGGTCCCTTTAAGGGCACTGGTGAGGGGGAAGTCGGAAAAGCCCACGGAGACCATAGCCCCCCCCACAGGAATTTCGTCCTTCACCCTCAGCTTCAAATGACACTTGAGATCCCCCGCCTCCACGGTTACCCTATCTCCCTCCTTAAAACTCATCTCCTCCGCATACTCTGGATTCAAGGCCACATAAGGTTCAGGCTCCAGTCGAACGAAGGCATCGCACCAGTCAGCAGCCACACCAGCCTTGTAGAAAGGATACTCAAAAAGGGCCGGTAAACCCTCTTTACCTAAGGTGACTTGATTACCTGTGGAAACCTGAGGTGCCGCAAGAGGTTCAGAGAGCCTCTGAGTAACCAATTGGGAGACCTCCTTAACATCCCTAAAATCTCCAAGGGACTTACCCCATGCCTTGGAGAGCTCCACTGCTACCCTCCACAAGGGAAGAGACTCCCCCCGAGGCACCAAGGCCCTCTCCCTCTTCTGAGGTTCCCAAAAGAGGTTTATCATTGTCCCCCCATCCTCAGCGAAACTGGTAGCAGGCAAAAAACAATCAGAATAAGAAGCCGTTTCGGTAAAAAACATGTCATGGACTACCAAGAACTCCAAGTTAGACAGCGCCTCCTTCACCAAGGTACCGTGGGGATAGTCCCTGAAAAGATCCATAGATGAGATAAAAAGGACTTTCACATCTCCAGAAACACACCCTTTCAGGATCTCCTCCACGCCCCCCTCCTTAGACCAGAAGCCCATTTGGAAAGCACCTTTGGGATTAGCACCCCAATCCAGAAAGAGGATTTCTCCATCTACAGCCTGAGCCAGCCTCCTCAAAAGTCCCCTTCCATTGGGAGTGAGGCGATTCCCCCCCACCAAAATCGGCCTCTTCCCCTTTAACCCTTGGGCCACCTCCCTCAAGGCCTCTCCATCCACACCGGTACCCCCAAGAAGGCCCCCAGGATCCTCTCCCGCTACGACCATCAACAGGGCCTCCAGTACCCGCTCCTCA
Organism: Aquificota bacterium; assembly: GCA_015486015.1. Classification (GTDB taxonomy): domain Bacteria; phylum Thermosulfidibacterota; class Thermosulfidibacteria; order Thermosulfidibacterales; family B14-G1; genus WFSI01. The sequence goes on from WFSL01000021.1 coordinate 13,439, forward strand.
TAGCCAGGAAGGGGATTGATATTAACCTTAGCAAACCTGCGAAGGAAGGAGTCTGCCGTTACCAGAAGATAGAGAGAAGCCCCCCCATCAAGACAGGCCTTTCCAATACTCAAAGCCATCACTGGATGATGAAGACCTACATCCCCTCCCACCACCAGAATTGTCCCGGCCTCTTCCAACTGCCCCAGCGAGGTGAGATCGCCCTTTTCAGGGTAATTCAAATCACCATAAAGGCGATAATCTAAAAGCTCACTACCCACCACCTCTTTCATAAATCTCCCCATGAGGAGGTAGTCCTCACAGGTGAGATGGGGAGAAGCCAAGGCCGCCACCTTCCCTCCTTTTGACACCAGGTCTCTCACCTTATCCACTATTAAATCGCAAGCCTCCTCCCAAGAAACGGCCCTCATCTTATTGGCTTCTCTCTTGAGAGGCACCAGGATCCTCTCAGGATGGTTCACAAACTCAAAACCGTATCCCCCCCTGTCACAGACCCATGGAGAGGGATAAGCCTCCTTGTGAAGCACCTTCAGGAGCTGATTATCCCTTTGACCCAGATTCAAGTGGCATCCTACCTCGCAGTGGGGACATACGCTGGACGTGAAACCCAACTTCCATATCCTGGTCTTATACCGATAGATATTAGAAGTAATAGCTCCAACGGGGCAAAGGGCCTCCATGTTAAAGGTAAAACGATCGGCGTAAATGTCGCTCTCATAAGGCCCCACTATAGTATCAGGCCCCCTCTCATACGCCCCCCAATCAGTACC
>WFSL01000022.1 GCA_015486015.1 Aquificota bacterium
ACAAGCACTTCCACCAAACCCCTCCCCCTCTCTAAGGGGATACCTCCCATTCGAAAGACCTCCTCTACAGTGGGTGGTGCAAAACCTGCCTCCCTGAACCTCCCCCTTATGAAGGACAGCCACTCCTGCTCTTGGATGGAGAGGCGTGGCCCTGCACCTGGCAACGAGACACCCTCAGGCCGTAACACCACTTTCCCATCCCGATGCATCTCTGCCAGCAGAGCTGCGAACACTTTTCCGTCCCCATCCCATACCCGATGGGCCAACTCCTCCTTAGAGACAAAGGCCCTTAAGGGATTTTCTTGGAAGAAGGCCTCCACGGACCTCAGCACCTTCTGCCTTAGCCCCTCTACCGTCTGGGGATGGAAATACCTCCCTTCCAAGACACAAACCCCTTCGCCCTCAAGGGTACGTAACACATCCGCCGTGGTGCCCCTGCGTGAGGTCTTGAGCAGTAGATCCTGAAACACCATGCCCTTCTCCCCTGCCCACCGGAGAAACAGGAGGAGCCTGCCCTTATCGGATTCACCCTTCAGCTCCTGGAGCCTGCCTGCCAACACCCTCCTCCTCGCAGGCTCATCAGAGGGGTTGCTATCCAAGATTCTCCCCCCTCCCACAGTCACCACCGGAGAGAAGGAGCGTACCACAAAGGGGTCGCCAGGGGCGGTCACAACGGGACCTTCCAGATGAAGTCTCACCTCAGCCTCATCCCCGGGTTTTAAGACGTCCCTATCCAGGAGTTTCACCCTCCCCATGGTCTCACCAGTACCCCAGTGAAACCGGACCCGAGACCAATTCTTCATGGCTCTAACCTGAGGTAATAGCCTGAGGGAGAGATCCACAAAGGTAGATGGGGCAAAATGTCCAGGGGTAACCAGCACGTCCCCCCTTCTCAGTGCGCCCTTCTCCGCCCCCGCCAGGTTTATGGCGGCCCTACATCCAGGGGGCACCTCTTCCACAGGACCTCCATGGATCTGGAGGCCCCTTACCCTCACCCTAATCCCCTTAGGCAGAATCTCCAAAGTGTCTCCCACGTGCGCCACCCCAGAATAGACCGTACCCGTCACCACAAGGCCAAACCCCTTGATGTGAAAGGCTCTGTCAATAGGCATCCTGAAGGTCTCACTTGCCCCTTTTGGAGGGACCTCAAGGCACAGCCTCAAAAGCTGTGCCTTGAGGTCCGCAATGCCCCTCCCTGTGACCGCCGAGGTGATCACCACAGGAGCACCCTCAAGGAAGGTCCCTTGGAGAAATCCCTCCACATCTTGGCGCACCATCTCCAGCCACTGGGCATCCACCAAATCCGCCTTTGAAAGAACCACCAACCCCTTCTGCACCCCCAAAAACTGGCAAATGGCAAGATGTTCCCTCGTCTGGGGCATCACCCCCTCATCAGCCGCTATCACCAGCATCACCAAATCAATGCCCGAGGCACCTGCTACCATGTTCCGCACAAAGCGCTCATGCCCCGGTACATCCACAATCCCCACCTTCACCTCTGGTGAAAGCTCCAGATGGGCGAAACCAAGATCTATGGTGATGCCCCTCTCCTTTTCTTCTCTAAGCCTGTCCGTATCTATTCCTGTGAGGGCCTTCACCAGCTCCGTCTTACCGTGATCAATGTGCCCAGCAGTCCCCACCACCACGTACCTCATACAAGTGCCCTCCCTAAGGAATCTGCGAGGGGCCCTACCTCATCCTCCCTGACGGTACGCATATCCAGTAGAAAGGCCTCGTGCTTTATCCTTCCCACCACAGGCAAAGGGGCAGCACGTGCCCTTTCATCTATGAACTCGGGAGAAAACTCCTCATGTTTCACAGCCACCACCACTGTGGGCATCTCCAACAAGGGGAGAGCACCCCCACCTACATAGGAACAGTCCTCCATAAGAGTAAAAGTGTAACTGGAAGGAAGCCTCTCCATCAACAGGGAGACAAGCCTCTCGGCCCTTCCCCTCAACACCCCCAAAGGCGTGGAGAGACACTTAAGAGTGGGAAGCCTCTCTGGAAGGCGCTCCGGTTCCATGTACAGGCGCAGGGTGGCCTCCAACCCAGAAAGGGTAAGCTTATCTATGCGCAGCGCCCGATTGAGGGGATGCCGCCTCACCCTCTCAACAAACTCTGGCTCACCCAGGATGACCCCTGCCTGAGGTCCACCGAGAAGCTTATCACCACTAAAGGAGAGAAGGCTCACCCCAGTCTTAAGGCTCTCCTGGACCGTGGGCTCCTTGGGGAGACCATAGGTCCTGAGGTCTATCAGATTCCCAGAGCCTAAATCCTCATAAACAGGAAGTCCCCTCTCCCTACCCAAGGCAACCAGCTCCCGCAAAGGAACCGAGGCCGTAAAGCCCAAGACCCTATAGTTACTGGGATGCACCTTCATGAGAAGAGCAGTATCCTCCCCAATAGCCGCCTCGTAATCCCGAAGGTGGGTCTTGTTCGTGGTACCCACCTCCCTGAGGATGGCACCTGAGGCAGCCATAACGTCCGGCATCCGGAAGCTCCCCCCAATCTCTATAAGCTCACCCCGAGAGACCACCACCTCCTTCCCCTTGGCCAAGGCAGCTAAGACCAAAAGGACTGCCGCAGCATTATTGTTCACCACCATGGCTGCAGGGGCCCCAGTCACCTTGCGCAGTATACCCACCACATGAGTGTACCTAAGACCCCGTTCCCCCTTTTCCAGGTCATACTCCAGATTGGAGTAATTCAGGGCGATCTCTTCCATCTCTCTCCAAACCTCCCGGGCCAAGGGGGCACGGCCCAGATTGGTATGCAGCACCACACCCGTGGCATTGATTACCCGCCTCAGACTGGGAGCAGCAAAGATATCTATACGATCCTGAAGCTCACGAACAATGGAAGAAGGCTCTACCAACCCCCTATCCCCTCTTCCATTCATGATCCTTTGGCGCCTCTCTTCCAACACCCTTCTTAGCGCATCCACCACCATCCACCGGGGATACCCCTGAAGCACCTCCTGGACCTCAGGGTAATTCAACAATGCATCCACCTGAGGAATCTCCTTAAGGAGCTCCCTACCCATCATCCACCCCTCTGTTTATAAGTTACTCTTATAGACCATATAGAATTCCTTGAGCAAGGTGGGAAAACCCACAAAAGATCGAATGCCCACCAACTCACCATCACACAATTACGTCTATACACTGGTTATCGGAGGTTGACGAGGCTGATTGGGACGGTTATTTAACCTTTTATGGAGAGGTGCCCGAGTTGGTCGAAGGGGCACGACTGGAAATCGTGTGTCCGCCCAAAAGGCGGACCGAGGGTTCGAATCCCTCCCTCTCCGCCAATACACGTGATCTCAGGTGACCGCTACCGGGTCCTACGCAGCGGGTGCCCCCGAACCCCGCCAGGCCCGGAAGGGAGCAACGGTAAGGGGGACCTCCCGGGTGCCGTGGGGTAGCCTGGTGGCGGTCTTTACAAGGAGGCAAATATTGAGAGTCAAAGAGCAGACTTCAGCGGAGGGGGTCCCCATGGGGCTTGTGGGGATCTTCGCTCAGGTGGGCAGGGATCTTTACCACGGCGGATTGGTTACTTCCCATGGGGGGAACCTCAGCCTCCGGAGGAAAGGCGAAATGGTGATCACTAAGACAGGGGCCATGCTGGGGCACCTCTCAGATAACGACCTGGTAAGGGTGCCTTTGGACGGAGAGATCAGCCCTCAGGCCTCCAGAGAAGCACCACTCCATAGGGCCGTGTACCTTGCTACTAATGCCAAGGCCTTAGTCCACGCTCATCCTGCCCATGCAATAGCCCTCTCCTTCTCTCACGACACTATAGTGCCGCGCGATGCTGAAGGTCTTTACACACTTCCAACCGTTCCTGTGGTAGAAGTGGCCCAGCCTATTGGCTCCCAGGAGCTGGCTCAGGCTGTAGCCCAAACGCTGATGGATGCCCCAGTGGTAGTAGTGAGAGGACACGGGACCTTCGCTAAGGGCGAAGATCTGTGGGATGCTTTACGCTACACATCGGTGCTCGAGACCTCCTGTGAAATCCTCTATCTATTGACCCTTAGCCAGCCCCTCTAAGCAACACTCCAGCCACTATCACGGCCGCCACTGGGGGAAGGGGAGCCGCTATCATAGAAGGTAGCAAGCCCGTGCGGCCAAGAAAGGCGAGGAGGGAAGTAGCACCCCAATACAGGACAAGAACACCAGCAGTGATGGCCACCCTCTTCCATCCCCCCTCCCTGGGCGACCTTAAAGAGAGGGGGAATACCAATAACACAAGGGCAATAGGGGAGAAGGCCAAGGCAATCCTCTGATATAGTTCCATCTTGAGGTTGGGGACCTTGTAACCTTCCTCCTCCATAGCCCGAAGATAGTCCCTCAGCTCATGGTATGTCATCTCCCAGGGCTCCTTCTTCTCACTCAGGAGCCCTTGGGGAGTGATGCTCAAGGCCAGGGGCAGTGTTTTTGGCCTATCTTCCTGCACTTGGTCGTTAAGCACCTTCAGGAAGATAGGTTTCACCATCTGCCAGGTCCCTTCCCGCCAGACTACGGTATCGGCAGTGGCAAGGGCCTCTATGTGTCCATTCTCCACCCATACACACTTTGCCTTTCTAAATAGCATCCTCCTTTCGTCAAAGAAGCGGATAAAACAACTGACATTCTGTTGCTTTATCCACAGGTCGGTGTATCGGGTAAAGGCAGCCTCTTTATTCCGGTTTATCTCTACCTTCTCGGCGAGTGCAGCCTCTGTGAGATGGAGAGGGACAACATAGAGATTCCAGGGGACAAGGGCTATACTGGCAAGCACCGCCACAATGAGGAAGGGCACAAGCACCCTCTCCGTCCTCATACCCAGCGCCCGGAGGGCAACCAGTTCGAAGTTCTTAGAGGCGATGATGAGGTATGTGAGGGTGGCGAAGAAGAAAGCCAGGGGTAAGACATCCCTGATCACCTGGGGCTGGTAGTGGATAAGATAAACGGCTACGGCCTTGAGGGGTGCCTTATTCTCCAAGACATTATCCAAGATCTCGAAAAAGAGGATAAGGGTGTATATGGCCTCCAGCACCACCCAAACACCCAGGAGGATGGCAAGATACCCCTTGAGGATGTATCGGTCTAAAATTTTCACAGACCCACCTTTTCAGACCTCATATAAAGGATTGCGCCTCCCCCTGCCCCCAGGATGATATCGGGGAGCCAGGCCCCAAGGAAGGATGATATCAGGCCCTTCATGGCCATATTCTGGGAGATGCTAAGGAGGACGTAGTAGAGGAGGAAGAGCCCAAAAGTAAAGAGGAGCCCTGTCCATCTCTCTGCCCTGGGGAGGAAAGGCCCCAAGGCCAGGGCCAGGAGTGCGAAGACCACCGTGGAGAAGGGCAGTGAGAAGCGCTTGTAGAGGTGGTTGAGCACATCCCAGTAGTGCTCGGGCCCTCGCTGCTTTTCCCTTTGGACCCGCCTTAGGAGCTGCGGTAGGGTGAGCTCCTTCTTGGAAAAGCCCTTAAATGAGGGCCCCAAGGCAGGGAGCAGGAACCGATACTTGTCGAAATTTAGGAGATTGTACCTCCTTCCCCCCACCGTGAGGATCTCACCATCCTTCAGAATAAGGATAAAAGAGTGGGTCTCCGGATCCACCTTGAGCCTACCCTTCACAGCGGAAAGCACCCTGATCCCCCCATCCCCATTCTCATACAAGAGCAGGTCCCTCAAGTGCGTTTCATGGAGATGAGAGCTATAAAGCCATAAATGGCTTGAAAGCTTAATAAACCTCCCCTCCTGAAGCCCCAGCCCCTTAGAGGAATAGGCCATCCTCATTACGGAACCGTAGAACGCTTGATTGGCCAGAGGGCCCACATATAGGGAGAAGAAAAGGGCAACCGCGGTTACCCAAAAGGCCAGGATCAGGATAGGCTGGGCTATCCTCCTGAGGCTTATGCCGAGGGCCTGTGCTGCTATGAGCTCCGCATCCGAGGAGAACCTGGAAATGGCCACCACAGAGCCAAAAAGAAAAGCGGGTGGAAGGACTAAGCTTATGGAAGCCACCGTGAGGGAAGCAACAATACTAAGCAGGAGCGTGAGAGATCCACCCCTGAGAAAGACGAGCAGATCAGTTATCCTACCTATGAAAAGGAGAAGGACAAATATACCTATACCGAGAATGAACGGCGATAAAATCTCCCGAAGCACATAACCATCTATGATCCCCCTCCAGGGCCATAGGAGAGATGCCCTTGCCCTCCTATATTCCCGCATGGGCACAGGCCTTGGCTGAGGAGGTGCCACCTCTGGCACCGGCGGTGAAGGGATCTCCTCCTGTTTAGGTGTCTCCTCTGGCATCGGCGGTGTCCTATGGAAGGCCCTTTCGATCCCCTGCAGCACCTTACGGTCAGCATGGCACACTATGCCAGGGGGCATGATCTCTGTTAAAAGGCAGGCTGCTTCAAAAGGATCCCCAATCTTGTAAGGATCATAGCCCGGGAGGAGGTAAGCCACCCGAGTTAAGTCAAGGCGCTTCAGGTCCTCCCGGAGCGCTTCTAACTCTCCTGCTATAACCTCTAATGACAAATCCTGTTCAGGTCCCAAGCCATAGAGGAGGAGCCAGGAAGACTTCCACAGGCCCAAGGTAGAGATGAGCACCCTCTCACCCTGGGCACCAGTGATCTCCCCCTCCCTACGATCTAAGAGGAAGTTCAGGGTATGATTGATGTAGCCCAGGATACCCCTCTGAGAAAAGGGATAGGCAATGCCTATCACCACCACATCCGCCTCCACATCCTGAAGGGGAGAGTCTGTCAAGGTCCAAGTAATGGGGGTTACAGGCCGCTTTGTCCCTTTCTTCATTCTCAGGCATCCCTTTAGCATTTAAGGACCCGGGTGCCCGCCAGGATGTCGTGCCATCCCCGCTTCTCCCTATCCCTCAGTATCCAGAGAATACCCAACCCCAAGGAGACAACATCCAACAGGTACCCTATGGTGCGTACAAGGGCCCTGAAATATCCCACGGTATAAAATCCCCATGGATCAGTAACCCTGATCCCCATGGCCCACTTTCCCAAGGTTTGCCCCCTGTATCCCGTCCAGAAGGTAAAATATAGGATGGCTACCGCCAGCCAGGGATACGAAACCTCCGAAGGCCACACCAAAGATGAGCCCTCCCAGATCACCCCTAAGAGGAGGATATCAAGGATGAAGGCCAAGATCCGGATGAAAAGACCAGCCTCTCTCTTCATGCCTACCTATGGTTGGGAGATCCTCACATCCGGAGGGAGGATTATCTCGAAGGTCTTAGAGGGGATGGCAGCATTGACCTTGATATGCCGGAAGGAAACAGCATTCAGGTTGCCTAAGGAGTCCAAGGTTTCTACCTTCTTTATAAGGAGACTCTTGGGGTCAAGGTAAACTATCACCTTTTGAATGGGGCCATGGGTATCTACAGGGGTAAGGGTGAGAGTGGATTGCCCTTTCCCCCCCTCCTTTACGGTATAGTACCTCTTTATCTGGTCAATGAGGGAGAAAAACGGCCCCTTGGTAACAATGGCCTCCTTGTCCAATTGACCCTTAACAGCCTCCCTGTTGACGGGATCATAAAGAACAAAGAGGTCACCGTTGGTCCATACTATCTGGGGCTGGGGGGTTTTATACTCCCACATGCTCTTACCTGGCACAATGTACACCCTGCCCGTGTAGGTCATCCTCCTTCTCACCCCCACAGTGGTCTCCTGAACAAAGTCGGCCTGAATGGAGTGGATCTCGCTGTAAGAGGCCTTCAACCTCTCCATAAGGGATGTACCCCAAGCAGCCGTACCCATGAGCAGGACCAGCACCCCTATGAAGATGCCCCTTCCAATCCTACTCATTAGCATACTCCTCAAAGGTGGTGTACTCCTTCAAGAAAGTGAGCTTGAAAGAGCCCGTAGGCCCGTTGCGCTGCTTGCCAACAATGATCTCGGCGATGCCCTGGTACTCCGGCTTATGCTTGTTGTAAACCTCTGGGCGATAGATGAAGACGATGAGATCGCCGTCTTGCTCAATGGCGCCTGACTCCCTCAGATCAGAAAGCTGGGGTCTTTTGTCCTGCCGGGACTCCACCGCCCTCGAGAGCTGTGAGAGGGCCACTACAGGGGTGTTAAGCTCCTTGGCTAACGCCTTGAGAGAACGCGATATCTCCGATATCTCCTGCTGACGGCTCTCTGGCCTGCCTCTCCCCTTCATGAGCTGCAGGTAGTCTATGATCACAAGGTCCAGACCATGATCGGATTGGAGCCTCCTGGACTTTGCCCTCACCTCTAAGACAGAGGAGGCAGGGGTGTCATCCACATAAATCCTGGCCTGAGAGAGCTTGTCTGCGGCCCTGATCACCCTTTTCCAATCCTCCTTAGAAAGGATACCTGTACGGAGCTTGTGGGACGGGACCTTTGCCAGGCTGGAGAGCATCCGAAACGCCAATTGCTCTTTTGACATCTCCAAAGAGAAGAAGGCTACAGTTTTCCCCCCCTTCAGGGCAACGTTTTGGGCAATGTTGAGTGCCAGGGCTGTCTTACCCATGCTCGGTCGGGCAGCAATGATTATGAGGTCGGAGGGCTGAAGCCCCGAAGTAAGGCGGTCAAACTCACTGAACCCTGTGGCGATGCCTGTAACAGCTTCACGCCTCTGGGAAAGCATCTCCAAGGTTTTAACGGACGCCTTTACCAGCTCCTGAGAGGTGATGAAGTCCTCCTTGATCTTCCTTTGTGAAACGGAGAATATCACCCTCTCCGCCTCGTCCAAAACCTCTTCTCCCTCCATCCTCCCATCATAGCATAAGGAGATAACATCGTTGGCCGCCGAGATGAGCTGACGGAGCAGGGCCTTCTCTCGAACAATCCTGGCATAGTGAGGGGCATGTGCAGAGCTGGGCACGGTCTCAGTGAGCTCCATGAGGTACTCAGTGCCCCCAATGGCTTCTATCTCCTCCCTCTGGCTCAGGAGGTCACTAACAGTGATGAGATCTATAGGCTGCCCCCTCTGAAAGAGCTCCAACATGGCAGAAAAGATAATCCTATGTTCCCTCTTATAGAAATCTTCAGGCGTGACGTTCTCCAAGACCCTCAGAAGGGCATTATTATCCAAGAGGATGGACCCCAAGACACTCTGCTCTGCCTCCACATTCTGTGGAGGGAGCCGCAGTTCCTGGGCAGTGCTACCCTTCATCTTACCCAGCCTCTATCACGTCCACCTGGACCTGGGCCTCCACCTGGTATGGAAGCTTCACCTTTATTAGATAGTGCCCCGTAGTCCTTATGGGCTCTTCTATAACGATCTTTTTCCTGTCCACCTTTATCCCCTCCATCTCTAAGGCGTCAGCGATGTCCCGGGTAGTAACCGATCCAAAAAGTCTCCCCTCCTCCCCCGCCTGCTTCGCCACAACCACACGCGTTTGCGAGAGACGCTCCCCCAGAGCCCTTATCCTCTTTGCTTCCTTATCCACCCTCCGCATGATCTCAGCCCTTTGCTTCTCCAGTCCCTTGACGTTTTTAGAAGTAGCAACCAGAGCAAGGCCCTTTGGTATGAGGTAATTCCTTGCATACCCCGGAGAGACATCCACCACAGTACCGGCTGGGCCTATCCCCTCCAGATCAGCCTTCAGAATCACCTTCATGGAAACCTCCAGCATGCATGAATACAAAAAATATACCGACCACTCTCTGGCTGTGTCAACCGAGAAGCCTTCCCTTGAAAGTTGGCCCCTGTTCCTATATTTCAAAAAACACCAGTAAAAAGGCCTGCTATTGGGGCCATGAGCTCTTTAGGGAGGGGTCCTTGTCCAACTTTCTCACCAAGAACTGGCTTGAGAGGCTACTTGCCCTAATCTTCGCCCTCCTCTTGTGGGTCTATGTGACAGGACATGAACAGTCTGAAATGGGGTTCACGGTACCCCTCGAGCTCACCAACATCCCTGCCAAGATGGAGATCGTCAACGAGCCACCCGCTTACGTGAGCCTCCGGGTGAGAGGTGATAGCCGGGTCCTTAACAACATCAAGCCAGGGAAGATCAAGGTAACACTGGATCTGTCACAGCTAAAGGAAGGAAAGAATACCTTCACCATAACCAGGGAGCAAGTGATCCTGCCCAAGGGCTTAACGGTAACCAGGATAAGCCCTTCGTCCCTCAAGATCTTTGCAGAGGAGGTGGTGGAGAAGAAGGTCCCAGTGGCCCTCAATGCTAAAGGGATTCGAGCCTCCTGGAAGGTGAAACTTGAGCCCCCTGAAGTTACCGTCCAGGGGATGAGGTCGAGGGTGGAAAAGATAAGAAAGGTAAAGACCCAAACCTTTTCGCTAAATAAGAAGGATATTATGCCTGGAAAATCCATTAAAAAGACGGTAGAATTGCTTCCTCCAGGGAAGGGACTTTTTCTCTTCCCTGACAGGGTGGAAGTAGTGATAATTGTACCTCCAAAAGGAGGAAAAAGGCCATGAAACGCATATTTGGAACTGATGGGATCAGAGGGGTTGCCAACATTGAGCCCATGACGGTAGAGATGGCGTTGCGGGTGGGCAGGGCCATAGGCTACCTATTCAGAAACTCTTCAAAGGGACGCATCATTATAGGAAAGGACACCAGACTCTCTGGATACATGCTGGAGGCAGCCTTAGTGGCTGGGATATGCTCTATGGGGTCCGATGCCATCCTCTTAGGTCCATTCCCCACACCGGGGATAGGCTTCATCACCAAGGACATGAGGGCCGACGCTGGGGTAGTGATCTCCGCTTCTCATAATCCTTATCAGGACAATGGCATAAAGGTCTTTAACAGAGAGGGGATGAAGCTATCCGACGAGATGGAAAAGGAGCTGGAGGAGTTGGTGTTTTCTGGGAAGATAGACCATGTGAGACCAACCGCTACCCACATAGGGAAGGCCTACAGGGTGGTAGACGCCCTGGGCCGCTATATCGTCCATTTGAAGAGGACATTTCCCTCTGGCCTCTCCTTGGATGGCATCAAGATAGTAATAGACTGCGCCCATGGTGCCACTTACAAAGTGGCACCCGCAGTCTTCTCTGAGCTGGGGGCACAGGTAGTGGTTATGAATTGTGCCCCCGATGGGACCAATATCAATAGGGAGTGCGGTGCTGTCTATCCCCAAGCCATGGCCTCGAGGGTAGCAAAGGAGGGGGCACACATCGGGGTGGCATTTGATGGCGATGGCGACAGGGCTATCCTGGCCGATGAAGATGGGCGCATCCTTGACGGCGATTACGTCCTGTCCATATGCGGGTTGGATCTGCTCAAGTCTGGCACCTTGCCCAAGAGGACTGTGGTGGCCACTGTGATGTCCAACATGGGGCTGGAGTTTACCCTGGCCCCTTATCAGGGGCGAGTGCTGAGAACAACCGTGGGGGACAGGTACGTGTTTGAAGAGATGGAGAGGGAAGGTTGTGCCTTAGGGGGCGAGGCATCTGGCCATGTGATCTTCAGAGACCACGCCTCTACTGGGGATGGCATTATCACAGCCCTGCAGGTGCTTAAGGTAATGATCAAGAGGAACGCATCACTTTCAATGCTGTCTCGGGAGGTGATCAGGCTGCCGCAGGTGCATAGGAGCCTCCCTGTGACAAGGACCCCACCCTTGGAGTCCCTGCCCGAGGTGCAGAGGGAGCTGGAATGGGCCAGGGGGGTGCTGAGAGAAAAGGGCCGTGTTCTGGTGCGGTACTCAGGAACGGAACCCAAGGTGCGCATCATGGTAGAGGGAGAGGATCAGGGACTCATCTCCCACATCTTGGATCGCCTGAGTGCCGCTATGTCCAAGAGCTTAGGAGGGGAAGAAATGGGGTAAAACTGGGGGTGAACATAGACCATGTTGCCACGGTGAGGGAGGCCAGAAGGGCCCAGGAGCCCGAGCCCGTGGCAGCAGCAGTTCTGGCAGAACTGGGAGGCGCAGATGGGATCACTATCCACCTTAGGGTAGACAGGAGGCACATCAAGGACAGAGACCTAAAGCTTCTGCGCCAGGTAGTAAAGACCAAACTCAACCTGGAAATGTCCTTAGCTGAAGGAATGGTGAAAGTGGCCCTTGAAGCGAAGCCCCACCAGGTCACTTTGGTGCCAGAGGAACCCAATGAGGTGACTACGCAAGGGGGACTTGACGTAAAGGGCAACTTAGACACCGTGACACGAGTTGTGGAGCGCCTGAAAAACGCAGGCATTACCGTGAGCATCTTTATCGATCCCGACCCTGTGCAAGTGAGGGCAGCCAAGGAGGCAGGTGCAGACGCCATAGAGATCCACACAGGGCTTTACGCCGAGGCCCCCAAGGATAAGGTAGATGAAGAATACCAGAAGATCCTAAATGCCGCTCAGTTGGCCCAGAACTTAGGTCTCGTGGTCCATGCTGGTCACGGGCTCAACTATAAAAACGTGGCCCCCATCGCCGCCATTCCAGGGGTCGAAGAACTGAATATCGGCCATAGCATCGTGGCTCGGGCGGTATTGGTGGGCATGGAGAGGGCGGTATATGAGATGAAAAGACTCTTAAAATGAGCAGGGCCAGACTCCTCTTTCTTACAGGTTTGGGGGCCGGCTACTTCCCGTGGGCCCCTGGGACAGCAGGATCGGTGGTAGGGGTTGTACTCTACCTCATCCTCTGGCATCATTGTGGATGGTTCCTCTATCTCCTGCTCACATTAGCACTATTCTTCGGGGGGGTGGTAGCATCGGATACAGGCCTCCAACTGTTTGGAGAGGAGGATAGCCCCCACATAGTCATAGATGAGATAGTAGGGTACCTCATCACCATGTGGGGGATCCGCTATGGGTTTTGGCCAGTGGCGTTGGGCTTCATCCTCTTCAGGATATGGGACATATGGAAACCCTTCTCCTGGGCAGAAAAGATTCCTGGGGGATGGGGAGTGATGGTGGATGATGCATTGGCAGGTGTGCTGGCCAATGTGATGCTGAGGATCATATTTTGAGAAAAGTGATCGTCATCCTTCTATTTGTCTTTGCCCTTGTGCCAAGGGGATGGGCCAAGGGTGGACGTATTAATATCTCTGCCAAGTCCATCAAGCGATACCCCCAGGAGCACCTGCTGGTGGCTCAGGGAGAAGTAGAGATCACCTACAAAGATGTGAAGCTTACAGCTGACAAGGTAAGCCTCTATACCACAACAAAGGACCTTATCGCAGAGGGAAACGTCACCCTATATCAGAAACAGGACTACCTCAAGTGCGACAGGCTGGAGTTTAATCTCTATTCGAAAACGGGGGTGGCCTACAGGGCAAAGGGCTACTTCCACCCCTTCTACTATGTACAGGGGAAGAAGATAGAGAAGGTGAGCAAAAGGCGATATATAGTAGAAGAGGGGACATTCACTACCTGTGCCCCAGGGAAAGTTTGCAAGAAGGCTCCTGCGTGGTGCTTCAAGACAAAGAGGATGACGGTAGATGTAGGGGGATACGCCAGGGGGAAATCCGTCTCATTTTGGATCAAGAAGATCCCTGTACTTTATACCCCCTACATCAGGGTGCCGGTGTATCAGGAGAGGAAGACAGGTTTCCTTACGCCCCGGCCCGGCTACTCGTCTACTAAGGGCTTCTTTCTACATATCCCTTTCTTCTGGGCCATATCGGAAAGCCGAGACGCAACCATCACCGTGACCCCATATACAAAGAAGGCTATTAGGGGTACATTGGAATACAGGTACGTCATTGACAAAGAATCCAGGGGGTACTTCTTAGGAGACTACTACCGAAGAGCGCACCCCAAACGCAGGAAGTGGTCCATCTACTTCGAACATAACCAGTGGCTTAAAAACGATTGGCGCCTGCTGGCAAAGGGAGACATCAGGAGCGATAACAGGTATGCCAGGACCTTTGGGGAGAATCTGGAGAAGAGGGTAGAACGCTACACCGACTCCTACGTGACCCTCACCAAGAACTGGCACCATACCCACTTCTACCTTGACCTTAGAGGGAAGAAGGATCTCATAGACAAGTTCAGTGAGAGCACTTATAAGATGCCAGAGTGGAAGGTCTCTATTACACCCACCCCCTTCTTTGGCCTTCCCTTCTACCTGGAAGCGGATAACTCGCTATTGAGCTACGAAAAGAAGAGCACCTCCATGCATCTCAGCCACAAGCTTACCCGCTTGGACCTCCACCCTGCCGCCTCTCTGCCCCTGAGGATAGCCCCATGGTTTAGCATCACCCCCAAGGTGGGATTGAGGGAAACCTGGTACAGCAAGAGCCTGAAAGAGGGGAATGAGAAACACCTAAGGCATGCCTCCCTCAGCCGCTTCCTTCCCAATATAGGGGTGGCATTGAGGGGGCCCCAGATAGAGAGGTTGTTTAAGCTGAAGGGCGAGAAAAGGATTAAGCATACAATCATACCCGAGATCCGATACACCTATATCCCACCCAAGGACCAGCATAATATTCCATACTTCGATCTGGAGGATTATGTCCCCCCCCAGGATATGTTCCTCTTTTCGCTCACTAACTGGGTCTATCTCTACACCCCAAAGGGGGGCAGGCGGTTGGCGAAGGTGAGAATAGAAGAGGGGTACAATAACCACTTTTATAGAAAAACGTGCCCTACCAAGAGACCTTTCACCGACCTACTGGTGGACGTAGACACAGACATACTGCCCACAGTAAGCCTGGATACTCAGGTGCGATACAGCGTCTATGGCAGGGGAATCACCTCCTGGGATACCCAGCTAAATCTAACCAGGGGAATATTCAGATTCAATGGGAGCTACCATTACAAAAAGAGGCCTGAGGAGCGTTTTGCGATACTGGAGCCTGGAATCACCTTAGGCCCATGGAACCTATGGGGGGCTGTGAGGTACGATCTCAAAAAGTGCTTTACGCGAGAGAAGGAGATCAGGGCTATCTACCAGCAGGAGTGCTGGGCCGCTACGTTGGATTATATCTACATAGACAACCGTTGGAACGACGCCCCCAACGAAAAGAGGCTCACCTTCTTTGTAACCTTGAAGGGTATAGGGAGTGTGGGAAGGAAAAAATATTCCTCTTCTCCCGAACAAAGTGGTTTTATCTTTATGCCTGCATGGGGTCCAAGCGGTTGGTGAAGGGGAGGATAAGATAAGGTGGCCGTAACCCAATTGGACCTCACAAGGGAGTATCGTCTCTTCCGAAGGGAGATAAACCGGGCCATAGAGAGGGTATTAGAATCCGGCCGCTTTGTCCTGGGCGAGGAGGTAGGGGCCTTAGAGAAGGAGGTGGCTTCCTACTGTGGGGCGACATGGGGGATTGGGGTCTCTTCAGGCACCGACGCCCTCCACCTGGCCCTGAGGGCCCTCGACATAGGACCAGGAGACGAGGTGATCATCCCCTCCTTTACATTTGTAGCAACAGCGGAGGCCGTTCTTTACTGTGGTGCCACCCCTCGTTTCGTGGATATAGACCCTACCACCTTCAATCTAAACCCAGAGAGGGTGGAGGAGGCCATTACCCCCAAGACGAGGGCTATTGTGGCTGTACACCTATTCGGCCTGCCAGCACCCATGGATCCTCTTCTGGAGCTGGCCAGGCACTACTCGCTGTTGGTGATAGAGGACGCTGCCCAGGCCTTTGGCGCCTCTTACAATGAGAAAAGGGTAGGAGGAATCGGGGATGCTGGATGCTTCAGCTTCTTCCCCACAAAGAACCTCAATGCCTACGGAGACGGAGGCATGGTGCTTACTTCCCATAGTGATGTGGCAGATCGCCTCAGGACGTTGAGGGCCCATGGGAGTAGTGAAAGGTACATCCACAGGGAGCTGGGATTTAATAGCCGGCTGGACGAGATCCAAGCGGCCATTCTAAGGGTGAAGCTGACCCATATTGATCAGCTCAACGAGAAAAGGAGAAGTGTGGCGGCGGCCTATTCCAGGGCACTGAAGGAGGTGGTTCAGGTGCCTGTGGAGCCCGCCGGCTCCTACCACGTCTATCACCAGTACACCATCAGGACCCCTAAAAGGGGGAGGCTCATGGAGTGGCTGAAGAAAAGGGGGATAGGGTGTCAGGTATATTATCCCGTTCCACTGCATCTGCAGGGGCCCTTCAAGTATTTCCCACGGACATGCCTTGAGGAGACAGAGAAGGCCTCTCAAGAGGTGCTATCCCTACCTATTCACCCATTTCTCACGCCAAGAGAGGTGGACGAGGTGATAGAGGGTGTCCTATCCTTTTTCAAGGCCTTATAGCATTGCGAAGCTTCTCCCCATAATCCTCTATCTCCCCCTCCTCGTACTTCAGATGCCGCCATCCGAAGGCGACCCCATCATCTACAAACCTGGGAATGATATGGAGATGCAAATGGGGGATCTCCTGTCCTGCAGTTCTCCCATTGTTCATGAGGAGGTGGTAGCCGTCTGGCTTGAAGGCCTTTACCATACCCTGGGCCACCAAATGGGCCACCTCCAGCATCTCCTGAAGGACCCCGATGGGCGCTTCTGCGAACATCTCATAGTGGGCCTTGGGTATAACCAGTGCATGTCCCTTGTTGAGTGGGAATAAATCCAGGATAGCAATGCACTCCCTTGCGTCATAGACCTTCTCTGAGGGAACCTCACCTTTAACAATCTTGCAAAAGATGCAGTCCATGTCGCCCTCCTATCCTGTTGTTTCTTTTGAATTATTCTCCACCTCCCTAAGGCGAAAATCAATGGCCTCCACGATATGGAGGGCCTTAGACCTTATCCCTTCCATTGCTAAGCACCGGTTTATCTGGAGGATGCAAGCAGGGCAGTCGGTCAGCACTACCCCACAGCCCGTCTGGGAGATGTGCCGGGCCTTGACCTTCCCCACCCCTAAGGAGACCTGGGGATAGATCCAGGCTGCACTCCCTCCAAAACCGCAGCACCTTTCAAACTCGGCCATTTCCACAAACGATGAGCCCAGGAGAGCCCTGAGGAAGGATGGGACCCCCTTTATCCCCTGCCCACGCCCCAGATGACAAGGTTGGTGATATGTGGCCCTTTCAGCCAGCTTATATCGGAATCCTCCAGGCCCTACCTCCAACAGCAACTCCGCAACGTCCTTTACCGGGATAGAAAGCCTGTAATGCCTCTTGAGATGCGCCGTGCACGTGGCACAGGCAGTAACAACAAGGTGGGCCCCGGAGGATTCCAGGACCCGGGTATTCCTCTCCTTGAGCCTCTCGGCGCCACCCTTATCGCCCATGGCCAAGTGAGGATGGCCGCAACACCCTTGCCCCTCTGGGATGATCACCCTGTATCCCATCCCTGAAAGGATCGCCACGGTGGCCTCTGCAATGGAAGGGTAGACATACTCCAGCAGGCATCCCAAGAAGAGGGCCACAGTGCCCCTATTCCCCGTACCCTGCTCTACAGGTGCCTCCCTGGAGTATGGAACCTCGACGGGAGGCATAAGGCCCAGCTCCTTCAGCAAGGGAATCCTCAGGGCAATACCTCTGTATTCCTCCACCTTCCTTCCCCAGAGGGGACGAGTAAGAATTCCAACGCTCACCAACCTATGGGCTAAGGTCTTGTCTTCAAGGATGCGCTTCAGACACCTCCCAGGAAGAGAGACACCCTTAGCCTTGGCCAATACTGCCCGAGCGGCTTCCACAATATCCACCACAGGGGTCTCATTGGTGCAGACCTCTTCGCAGGCCATGCATAGGAGGCAAGTAGAAAGATGCTCCTCTAATCTCCGTGAGGGAGGAACATCTCCCTTCTCAAGGGCCTTTGTCAGGGCCACCCTCCCTCGAGCAACCGCCCATTCTCGCTGTATAAGATCAAAGGTGGGACAAACAGCCCTACATCTCCCACACCGCACACATCGGGAAATGGCCTCCTCAAGGCCCACCTCTTCCCTCTGCTGGGATCCCACCAGGACCCCTTCCTATGATGGGATGCTGCCCTTCATGGTTCCCCGATGCAAAGGCCTGACTGCACCTGTGGAAAACATAAAATGCTTTATCCTTTTGTCTTTTCTGGCGTTTCTTGTTTCTCTTCTTTCATGATCTCCTTAAAGGTCTTCCCCTCCTTCAACATCTCCACGATCTTCTTCATCCTGGCCAGCCTTTCAGAGGTAAGGGGATGATCCGAGAGGTAACTCTTCCTGCCGCTCTCCGGGAGCACTGTAGCCAGTCTCAGCCAGGCATCCACCGCCTTCTTCACATCATACCCCGCTTGGTAGGCGAACATCATCCCAAAGAAGTCTGCCTCCCTCTCCTGATCCCGAGAGAACTTCAGAAAGGCAAAGGAGGCTGCTGTCCTGTATGCCTCGTATCCAGGCCTGCCCCCAAGGGAACTTGCAACAACACCCAGTATACCATACACGAAAGAGAGGGCCTCCCGTTTCTTCAGATGGCCCCTCTTCAAATGGCCGAGTTCATGGCCAATCACGATGGCCAACTCGTCGTCGTCGGGGAGGGTACGACACATGGCTGTAGTAACATAGAGGTTGTTGCCAGGGGTCACCCAGGCATTTATCACCATACTGTCCACTATGTGAAAGCACACAGGCGTCGTCTTGATTGTCTCAGGCTTTACCTTAATCTTCTTGCCGTTCATAAGAAGCAGCGTAAAGGGCTTTCCCACTTTTGCTGAGACGTTTCCCTGCTTAGGATCCAAGATATCGAAGACCTTTACCCCATGATGCCTGTAGTACGGAGGGACGTAAACGATCAGGTAACCCCTTTTGGGTAGGATCACCTTTTCGGCACGATAAAAGGCCTCCCTCTCGTCCTTGTCCAGCCCCTCCAAGTTGACAGCCTTTATCCCCACATAAGGATAGCTCTTCCCAGAAGGGTCCTTAATATGCTCCAGTATCCTGGTCATTATGTCACCCACCCTCTGCTGACAGGCAAGATAGGTCCTGATCTTACGTTCAAGGATCTCCACCCTGGCCAGTCTCTGCTCCTCCTTGGAGACAGGGGGACCAGTCACAGTGGCACATGCTGTCAATAAGAGGGCAAAGACTACTATGCATCTCTTCAGATATCTCATGTTTTCCCCTTCCTTGGGACCCAGACTTCCTTATAACACTCTCCTTCACCAATCTCCAGAGTAGCCAGGGTTTGCCTTATAACACTTTACCTTTTAGACTGGTTTTAATGGACTACTTCCTCTTGCGTTCGGTGACCAATGCCCTGAGTTCCCTGCTCCCCGGAACCAGGGTAAGGCGGGTGCTCCAGACCATCCCCTTAGGGGTGGAGCTGGACTTGGGAGGTGGCCTCCTCTTCTTTGCCTTAGATCCAGGGATGGCAGGGGCCTACTGGTTCAGTCGAGCCCCCGCTCCCGCTGAGAGGGGTCACTTTGCCCGCTACTTAGAGGGCCTCTTGAGAGGTGCAATGGTGAAAAGGGTCTTGCAGGTTCCAAGAGAGAGGATCCTCCACTTAGAGCTTGCGAAGCGGGATTTTGTGGGTCAGGAGGATGTGTACACCCTAATTGCAGAGATCATGGGCCGTCGTTCCAATCTCATAGTGCTGGACAAGGAGGGTCGCATCTTGGAGGCAGCCAAGCGGGTATATAGGAACATGAGCCGGGTAAGGGAGGTGCTGCCTGGCAGGCCATATACACCACCGCCACCCCATAACCGGCTGGATCCATTCATCTTAAAAAGAGAGGCCTTTCTGGAACTCCTCACCGAGGGGGCCACTCCACTGGATGCCTTAGCCCATCACACCCTCTTCCCCTCCTATGCCCTTAAGGAGATGGCTTTCAGGCTTGGTCATGGTGCCCAAGGGCCTTCAACTCTCTTGAGGTGCTGGGAGGTGTGGAGGGGAATGACAGAAGAAATAGAGAAAGGGGAAGGTTTTCTCTATCGGAGGGAAGGGAGAGCCTTTGGGGTTTACCCCCTGCCCCTTCACCACATGGGAGAGGGGGAGAGAGGCCCCATACTCTCTATCTTAGAGCTCTTCGCCAGGGAGATGTGGGAAAACCAGGCCACAAATGGGCTCCGGTCTAAGCTCTCAAAGGTGGTAAGGGGGGAGCTGAAGAAGGTGACAAGGACCCTCTCCCTTTTAAAGCAGGAGGAGCGGGTCGCCCAGGATGCAGACCTTTACAGGAAGTGGGGAGAGACCCTCCTAATCCACCTATCCCGCATCCCCCCCGGGGGACAGGAAGTGGAGGTGGAAGACCCATACAACCCCAAAGAGACGCTGAGGATACCCATACCCACTGGTCTCAAACCTTCCAAGGCTGCGCAAGAGTACTTCCGTCGGTACTCCAAGCTCAAGCGAAAGGCCAAGGCTGTTACAATCCGCAAAGAAGAACTGGAGACCCGCCGCCGCTACTTGGAGGAACTGGATTGGCTTTTAGGATCAGCCCCAGACTTGAGGGAGCTTGAACTTATGAGGGAGGAACTGGTAGAACAGGGCCTCATCAAGGGAGAAAAACCCAAAAAATCCAATGTATTACCATATCGGGTCTTTCGCTCCTCTCGAGGCAATACTATTCTGGTGGGTCGCCACCCTCGGGGCAATGAGGAGGTGACCTTCAGGCGCTCCGACCGGCGGGATCTCTGGTTTCATGTGAGGGGGTACCCCGGCGCCCATGTGATCCTCAAAAATCCTCAACCCTCCAACGAAGAGATCCAAGAAGCGGCAACCCTGGCGGCTTACTTCAGCAAGGCCCGCCAAGCCCCAGCGGTAGAGGTGGATTATACCCAACGACGCCATGTGAGGAAGATCCCCAAGGCCGCTCCAGGTCTGGTCACCTATACGGACTTCTCTACCATACGGGTAAAACCCCAGATGCCACCCGAGGTAACAGAGACCTCTTGAAAATGTTGACCTGAGGAGTATGCTCACTGAACACACCATACTTGATGGAGGCGGCTAAGGGTGATGATGCTAAAGAGGGAGTTTTTAAGGATCAAGAGGCTTCCCCCCTATGTGTTTGCCATAGTGAATGACCTAAAGTACAAGGCCCGCCGTAGGGGTGAAGACATCATAGATTTGGGGATGGGAAATCCAGACATTCCCACTCCGAAACATATCGTTCAGAAGCTGGTGGACGCAGCCCAGAATCCACGCAACTATCGGTATTCCAGTTCCAGGGGTATACTCAAGCTCAGGGAAGCAATCTGCAATTGGTACAAGCGGAAGTTTGATGTGGATCTGGATCCTGAAACAGAGGCCATTGTCACCATAGGAGCCAAGGAGGGAATCGCCCACTTCACCCTGGCGGCCATACGTCCGGGGGATGTGGCTATGGTGCCTACCCCCACCTACCCTATACACGCTTACTCTGTAGTAATTGCTGGTGGAGACCTCAGGAGCGTGCCTCTGGTAAATGGTACAGACTTCTTTGACAGCCTCATGAAGGCCGTACGCCAGACCTGGCCTACACCTGAGATGCTCATCCTCAGCTTTCCCCACAATCCCACCACCAAGGCAGTGGATATAGAGTTTTTCCACAAGGTAATAGACTTTGCCAGGGAACATAATATAATCGTAGCCCACGACTTCGCCTATGCAGAACTCACCTTCGACGGGTATCAACCCCCCTCCGTACTCCAGATTCCTGGGGCCAAGGAGGTGGCTGTAGAATTCTACTCCCTCTCCAAGTCTTACTCTATGCCTGGATGGCGGGTGGGATTTATGGTGGGGAATCCTATCCTTGTGGAAGCCCTGGCCAAACTCAAGAGTTACTACGACTATGGGATATTCCAGCCCATCCAGATTGCCGCCATTGTGGCCCTGAATGGTCCCCAGGATTGTGTCCGAGAGATAGTGGAAACATACAAAAGGAGGAGGGACACTCTGGTAGAGGGACTCAACCGCATAGGCTGGGAGGTGGAGAAACCCAAGGGTACCATGTTTGTGTGGGCTGAGATCCCAGATGAGTACAAACATATGGGTTCCTTGGAGTTCGCCAAGTTCCTACTGAAGGAGGGGAAGGTAGCAGTATCCCCAGGCATTGGCTTCGGGTACAATGCAGACCACTATGTCCGCTTTGCCCTGGTAGAGAATGAGCAGCGGATCCGACAGGCCCTGAAGAATATGAAGAGGGCCTTAACCCTTGGGGAGAGGAAAAAGTGCGTAGCCGCATCGGGATAGGTCTTATAGGTTTTGGCACCATAGGCACGGGGGTGGTGAAGCTCCTATCTCAGCATCAGGGATTACTAAGGGAGAGGGTGGGGGTGCCGTTAGAGCTCGTGAAGATTGCCGACATAGACCTTGAGCGCCCCAGGGGTGTGAAGGTGAAGCCAGGATCTCTCACAAGGGAGGCCACCGAGGTGATTCACCATCCAGGAGTAGACGTGGTGATCGAACTCATAGGGGGGATAGAACCTGCCAAGGGGTTTATCTTGGAAGCCCTCCGCGCAGGCAAACCGGTGGTCACAGCCAACAAGGCCCTGTTGGCCCAGGAAGGGAGAGAGATCTTGGATGTCCTGCGGGAGACCAATCAGGAGCTGGGATTCGAGGCGAGTGTTGGGGGGGGGATACCTATCGTCAAGGCCATGAGGGAGGGGCTCGTAGCTAACAGTTACAAGTACATATATGGGATCATCAATGGGACTTCTAACTATGTGCTCACCATGATGGAGACAGAGGGGCTCTCCTTTCAGGAGGCCCTGACAGACGCCCAAGCCAAGGGATATGCCGAGGCTGACCCTGCCTTAGACATCTCGGGCGTGGATGCCGCTCATAAGGCCGCCATCTTGGCTACCATGGCATTTGGGAGATACTTTTCCCTATCGGAAGTGTACGTGGAAGGTTTAGAAGGGATGGACTTGAGGGACATCAGGTATGCCAAGGAACTCGGCTACCGGGTGAAGCTCCTCGCCCTCATCAAGGGGGGACCACAGGTAGAGATACGGGTACACCCTACCCTGATCCCATCGGATCACTCCCTCGCCAAGGTAGATGGGGTATTCAATGCTATCTATATCGAAGGTGATGCTGTTGGCCCCACTATGTTCTATGGCCAGGGGGCCGGAGAAATGCCCACCGCCAGCGCAGTGGTGGCAGATATAGTGGATATAGCCAGGGACCTGCTGAAGGGGGTGAGGAGGAGGGTGCCCCCGTTCTCATATGAGAATCTGGAGAGAGATGTACAGGTAAAGCCCATGGATGAGGTGGTGACCAGGTACTACATGCGCTTTACAGCCCAAGACAGGCCTGGAGTCCTCTCCAAGATCTCCGGGATCCTGGCAAAGAGGGGGATATCTATTGAATCCGTAATCCAGAAAGGGCGCAGGGAGAGAGGCACAGTTCCTGTGGTGATGATGACCCATGAGGCCAAGGAAAGGGATGTGCGGCTTGCCCTTAGTGAGATAGACAATCTGGAGGTAATAGGGGGGAAGACGGTCCTCCTCAGGGTAGAGGACGGCAGAAGAAGGTGCTAAAAGGGAGGCCTATATGCCAAAGTACTTAGTGCTCTTGGGAGATGGGATGGCCGATGAGCCCCTAAGTACTTTAGGGGGGCGAACACCCCTTGAGGCAGCCTCCACACCCAATATGGATGCCCTTGCAAAGAGTGGGGTATGTGGTTGGGTGAGGACGGTACCACCTGGCATGCCCCCAGGCTCCGACGTGGCGAATCTCTCAGTATTGGGTTTCGACCCTAACAGATACTACACAGGTAGGGCTCCCCTCGAGGCTGCCAGCATGGGAATAGAGCTGTCCCCCCAGGATGTAGCCTACAGGTGCAATCTGGTGGCCATCAAAAATGGCGTTATGGTGGATTACAGCGCCGGCCACATCACCTCTGAAGAGGCAAGGCAACTCATTGAGACCCTCAACGATGCCTTAGGGAATGGGGCTTTCCACTTCTATCCCGGCGTGAGCTATAGGCACCTGATGGTCTGGAGGGGGGGAAGGGAGACCCCCCAAACTACCCCTCCTCACGACATCTCAGGCCAGCCCATCGAACCGTATCTCCCAACCGGAGACGGTGCAGAAGAGTTGAGGCACCTCATGCAGAGCTCCATAGAACTTTTGGCCCACCATCCAGTAAATGAAAGGAGGATCATGGAAGGAAAGAGACCTGCCACCATGATATGGCTCTGGGGGCAGGGGAAGAGGCCTGTGCTACCCTCTTTCCGCGAGACATACGGCGTTGAGGGGGCGGTGGTATCTGCGGTGGATCTCGTGAGGGGGATTGCAGTACTTCTCGGCATGGAGCCTATCCAAGTCCCTGGTGCCACAGGTTACCTGGATACAAATTATGAAGGTAAGGGCCAAGCAGCCATGGACTTTCTGAGGTCATCGGGGGACTTCGTATATCTCCACATAGAGGCGCCAGACGAGGCGGGGCACCAGGGTGACGAGAAGGCCAAGATCAGGGCCATTGAGGATATAGATGCCAGGGTGCTTTCCACGATTCTAAGGGAAGCCCAGAGGTGGGAGGCACCCTTCAACATCCTTCTGCTTTGCGATCATCCTACCCCTATCTCTATAAAGACCCACTCCCCCGACCCCGTGCCCTTTGTGATCTGGAGGAGCAACAGGGAACAGTTAGGGGAGAGTGGGTACAACGAGGCCGCCTTGGCTCATCTCAAACCATACACCATCCAGCAGGGTCACAGGCTCATGTCCCTCTTTTTGGAACACAAAGGGTGACAGAACCGCTAAATGGCCTGAGCCCAGCAACAAATCCTGCGCCGGGTGGCCCAGTCCTTGACAAAGGGGGCTCGGCGGGAAATACTAATTATCCACAAGGGCCCGTAGCTCAGTTGGTGAGAGCCACCGGCTCATAACCGGAAGGTCCCAGGTTCGAGTCCTGGCGGGCCCATTTGATCTCGCTCTCAGGGGCAGAAATGAAGAATTGTTATGCTAAAAGGGTGCTCCAAGGAAGGGGGGGATATGCCTCTGGTATATCCCCCCTTCTTAGTAGGCCATGATCTTAGAGGAGGTCCTGTCCCTTTTAGATCAGATAGCCCCCTTCTCCCTTGCCCTCCCCTGGGACAACTCTGGCCTCCAGATTGGAGACCCCCATCAAGAGATCTCCTCGGTTTACTTAGCCTTAGAGGCAAGCCACAGGGTGATAGACAGTGCCAAACAGTCAGGGGCCCAGCTCATCGTCACCCATCACCCCCTCCTATTTGAGCCGGTGAAGTCCATCGTTCGGAGGGGATATCCTGGTCCCCTCATCTACCGGCTCATAGAGTCACGCATAGCCCTGGTGGCCATGCATACCAACTGGGATGCTGCCCCAACGGGGCTCTCCCACGCCTTGGCCCAGAAGATAGAGCTAAGGGAGGTTAGGATCTTAGAGCCCACACATGGAGGTGATGCAGGTATAGGAAGGGTAGGCGTCCTCCTGAGGCCCATCACCCTCCAAAGGCTTGCCAAAAGGCTTATGGAGGAACTTCCTGCCCCCTGGGCCCGATTGGTGGGGGATCCGCAGGCAAAGGTGCAGCGCATAGCCGTCTGCCCTGGATCGGGAGGAGACCTCTGGAGAAAGGCCCAGGAGGCAGGCGCCCAGTTGCTTGTAACAGGGGACATTAGACACCATCAGGCCCGAGAGGCCCAGGAATCAGGGATGAACCTCTTGGACATGGGCCATTTTGCTACAGAGGCCTGGGGGATGAAGGTGCTCAAACACAAGATAGAGAAGGTGGCTCCTAAGCTCAGGGTGGAGTTGGACAACACCCTAAGGGACCCCTTCACCACATACACCAAAGGAGGGTAAGGTGAGGGAAGAGGTGAGGCTTTTGGTAAAGCTCCAAGCATTGGACACGTGGATAGAGGAGGCAGAAAGGCTGAAGGTTTCTCTTCCCCAGCAGATCCAGAAGGAGACAAGGGCCTTAGAAAAAGCCAAAGAGCATTTAGGAGGACTCCAAGGAGAACTCAGGGCCCTGGAACTTGAGCGCAGAAGCAAGGAAAGGGAGATCAATGAGATCGGAGAAAAGGTGGGGGAGAAGAAGGCCAAGCTCTTTCAGGCCAAGAGTAATGAAGAATACGCCGCCATCACTAAGGAGATAGAGATGCTCAAAGAGAAGATCAGCCAACTGGAGGACGAGGTAATCCTCCTCCTGGATCGGATAGAAGAGGTAAAGATGATGGAGCAAGGGGCAAGGGAGGAGGTGAAGGAGAAGGAGCGGCGCCTCCAGGCTGCACAGGCTGAGGCAGAGAGACAACTTCAAGAGACGGAGAAGAATCTTCAGGAACGGAGGAAGGAACGGGAAGAGATCTCCCACCGGTTGGCCCGTCGCACCTACCAGCTATACGAGAAGGTGAGGAAAAACAGGGGCAACGCTGTAGTTCAGGCCCAAAATTATACCTGTCAAGGTTGCCACATGGAAATCCCCCCCCAGACCTTCTTAGAGGTAAGAAAGGGGGAAACCCTTATCCAATGCCCTTTTTGCAATCGGATCCTTTACTACTGGGAGGAGAATTGACGAAGGATGTCCCGGCAAGAGGGCGAAAGAGGCCTCTCTACCGGCTTTTCATTGATGGGGCCTGCCGAGGCAACCCAGGCCCGGCAGCTTATGGTTGCATCCTCTACAAGGGGGACGAGGTGATGGTCGAGGGGAAGGGATATATAGGGAGGGGAACAAACAATTCTGCTGAGTACGCCGCCCTTATCAAGGGGCTGGAGCTGGCCTGGGAGGTAGGAGTGAGGGGAGAGATGGAGATATTTAGCGACTCTCAACTCATCGTAGGGCAGATGAGGGGGACTTACAAGGTTAGACACCCTCAGCTCCTCCCCTTACACCAAAGGGCCCGGGCCCTCTTGAAAAGATTCAAGGGAACCCGTATCTCTTATATAAGGCGAGGCCTAAACAGGGAGGCTGATCGGTTAGCAAACAGGGCCCTGGACGAGGCATTGAAGAAGGCCGGGCAGCCGCCGGTGGGAGATTTTCCACTGGAGGAAAGTCCGGGCCCCGAAGGGCAGGACGCTGGGTAACACCCAGGTTCCGTGAGGAACGGAGAGTGCCACAGAGAGGAGAACGCCAGTTTCGGCCCGTCCACCCTAATGCAGGGGCAGGTGACGGGTGGTAAGAGGCTGGTAAGGGTGAAAGGGTGGGGTAAGAGCCCACCAGCAATCCAGGTGACTGGATTGGCTAGGTAAACCCCGTCTGGGGCAAGACCAAATAGGGGAGCGCGAAGGGTGGCCCGCCCGTTGCTCCCGGGTAGGTCGCTGGAGGCGTTGGGTAACCAGCGCCGTAGATGAATGGCTGCCCTCTACCCCAATGGGGTAGAGACAGAACCCGGCTTACAGGCCTTCTTCGGCCTTGTCCAGGTCGTTTGTGGTATCAGCAATGACAGCGGGGGTTATCCGCCCCCAAAGGGAGGGATTCAATAAGGCAACCAGCACTGACTATCTTTTTCTTTGCCCTGGGGGCCTGCATAGGGAGCTTCATCAACGTGGTGATTTACAGACTCCCCCGGGGTGAATCCCTTGTCTATCCCCCTTCTCACTGTCCCAACTGTGACCACCCCATCGCTTGGTGGGAGAACATCCCCCTTATCTCCTTCCTCATTCTAAGAGGTCGGTGCAGGGGATGCGGCCTGCCCATTTCACCTCGTTACCCCTTAGTGGAACTGGCTGCCGGACTCCTCCTCATAGGATGCTACCTCTCCTATGGAGTATCCATAAGGTTGCTCTGGTCAGGCCTCCTCACCCTCTCCCTCCTTCCCGTATTCTTCATCGACTTGAGCCATCAGATCATCCCCGACGAGATAGATCTCCCAGGAATCGGTGCAGGACTCCTCCTGTCCCACTGGACCACAGGGCTATTACATTCCATCATGGGAACCTTGCTGGGGGGTGGAGGTTTCCTAATCCTGGGGTTCACTGTATCTCGTATCTTGAAGAAAAAGGCCTTGGGGGGAGGGGACGTGAAGCTGATGGCCATGGTAGGGGCCTTCTTAGGTCCCATAGGGGTGCTCATCACTGCCTT
Organism: Aquificota bacterium; assembly: GCA_015486015.1. Classification (GTDB taxonomy): domain Bacteria; phylum Thermosulfidibacterota; class Thermosulfidibacteria; order Thermosulfidibacterales; family B14-G1; genus WFSI01. The sequence continues at coordinate 27,780 of WFSL01000022.1, forward strand.
CGTAGGGGCACTATTAGGAGCCGTCTTAGGCACCTTCTGGCTCCGACTCTCAGGGAGGGGGCGTGACACCCCTATCCCTTTCGGCCCCTTCTTAGTGATAGGGACATACATAGCCCTCTTTTGGGGGCAAGAGATCACTCGGTGGTATCTCCACTCATCCTGAGCCGACTGATCGGGAGAAACGGATGGCAGAAACTGTTAAATCAGGTTTTCTCCGGCATGAGGCAAGGGACCTATCCCTCCCCCCGCCCCTGGGTTGGGGGCACGGCCTGGTAATCAGGAGGAGGGTGTTAGGGGAAGCAGACTTGGTAATAGAGGCCCTCTTTTTGGGCAGAGGGGTTATGGAGTGCATTGTGCGGTCGGGCGCCCTAATCACCGCCCCCCAAAAGGCTGCACTAAGCCCCCCATGCCTCACCTTCTTCCGTTTCCAGTGGCTGAAAGAGGAGCAGGTGAGGGCCAGGTGGTACCACTGCGTGGAGCCCTTTCCCGCCGCCAGGAGGCACCCCTTTATCGCCTTAGAGATATGCTACACCCTATCCACCTACCTCCCCCGCGGTTGGTGGGAACCTGGGCCCCTTCGTGTGGCGCTACGAGCTCTCAGATCCTTAGAAAGAGGAACCCCCCCGGGTGATGCCCGTCTCCTTTTCCGACTGGGCTTCTTAGAGGTTACAGGTCACTCCCCCATAAACCTCCTGCCAGGCATCCCCCTAAAAGGGGCCCTCCGGAGTCCCCTTTCCAAGGATAGGCAGCGGCTGGAACGCATAGTCAACGCCCTATGGGCCAGGGCCTTCCCCCAAGGGCCATGGCATGGTAGCCTGTTGCCACCATGAGGATCTTGGTGAAAAGGGTTCGTCCCCACGCCCGCTTGCCCGAGTATATGAGCCCCCAGGCCTCGGGCATGGATCTCTACTGCTCATTAGATGCCCCTATCACCCTCCAGCCTGGAGAGAGGGCCGCCATCCCCACAGGAATATCCGTTGCCATCCCCCAGGGCTGGGAACTCCAGATCCGACCCAGGAGCGGCTTAGCCTTGAGGCACGGCATCACACTCCTCAATTCTCCTGGCACCATAGACGCTGACTACCGGGGAGAGATCCATCTGATCCTCGCGAATCTGGGGAATACACCCTTCACAATAGAGCCTTTCATGCGCTTGGCTCAGGCAGTGGTGACCCCAGTGGTGCGGGGAAGACTGGAGGAGGTAGAGGAACTTCCCCCTTCACCCCGGGGAGAGGGAGGATTTGGACATACGGGGTTGTAGCACATCACAGTTCCTCATCATCCTCTTCTCCTTCAGGCAATTCCCCTGCCTCCATCCGATCCACCATCTCTTGGAAGTCATCACCCAAGTCCTCCCCCATCTCCGCCCCCATCTTCCGCATAAAACGGGCCATGGACCTGGGATCGTTTTCATCCATGTCTCCCCACCTCGCAGAGTCTGCGAGACGTTCCAGCCGGGATTCCTCAGAGAGTGCCACCCTCACCCGGGAGACGACCCTCCTCAATCTGGTCCCCCCACACAGCTTACAGCGCAGGCTCACCTCCCTGCCACTCAATACGAGGAAGGCCTGCCTCTTCCCACACTCTTCACACTTGTACTCATAGATAGGCATCCCACTACCCCTAAGCCAGCACCCCTTGGTTAAGCTCTTACCTAAGGGTGCCTATTCTTCCTGGGCCGCTGCCGCCCTCTTTGCCTGCTCCCTATTGTACACCTCAATAACCCCCCGCCTGGTCACCATCCCCAGTAATCGACGGTCCCCCTTGCTCCTCACCACCGGCAGATGGTCCACCCCACCACGACCAAAGCGCCCCATGGCCTCCATTAGACTGTCCTCCAGCTCCAAGGGCTCCACCTCGGTGACAGCCAGATCCCTGGCTACCACAATCTCCTGAAGCTCATCCATAAAGAGCGCCTCCTTTAAAATAGAGAAGGGGATCACTCCCACCAGCTTCCCTTCCTCGTCCACGACAAACAGGTCCGTGTGGCGGGAGAATCTCCCAAAGTACACCCTCAATCCCTTCACAGAGGTGCCCTCCCATATGGCGTCAAACTCCTTGTTTACAGCATCCCTTACCTTCAGGGTCTCCAGGATATCTCCCTCCCTACCGTGGGGAAGGACAAGCCCCCTCCTTGCGAGACCATAAGTGTCTATGGAGAAGGGGAGAAGCCTCTCAGCCACCTCAGCACCTACCATGGCGGAGAATATAGCGGGGAGCATAATCTGGTAGTTCTTCGTCATCTCAAACAGGAGGAATATCCCTGTGAGGGGGGCATGACAGGCAGCTGCCAGAAAGGCCCCCATCCCCACAGATGCATATGCCCCTGGGGGACCGGCGACGCTTGGAAAGAGGGTGTGCAGGATACCTCCGAACGAGGCCCCCACCATACAGCCAATATAAAGGGCAGGAGCAAAGAGCCCACCAGGACTCCCGGACCCCACAGTGAGAGAGGTGGCCAACATCTTGGCGAAGATGAGCACCGTGATAAGCCCCCAGGTCAATCTTCCCTGCAGGGCCTCTTCTATGATGGGATAGCCATTGCCCATCACCTGGGGCAGGAAGATGCCCATGAACCCTACCAAAAAGGCCCCCGTGAGGATTTTAAGGTAGAGGTGCATTCTGGCCTGGTCAAACCTCTCGTTGACCGCATGGAAGAGCCTAATAAACAAGATCCCCAGAAAGGCCACCACCAGGCCCAGTATTACGTAAAAGGGCATCTCCACCCACAGGTTCTTGATGTGGAAGGGGGGGAGGGGAAAGGTGACATGGGAGCCGTAAAGGGCCTCTGTAAGCACCGTAGCAGTCCCAGCGGAGATGACCACTGGGGGGAAGTACTCCACATCGAAGTCGCCCAACAGCACAATTTCAAGGGCGAACATCATCCCCGCTATAGGGGCGTCAAAGGCCGCTGCTATGGCCGCTCCCGCACCGGATGCCGCCAGCACCCGCATGCGCTGGGGAGGCATCTGGACCACCTGCCCCACGATAGAACCCAGCGCCCCCCCCAGCGCAGCAATAGGTCCTTCCCTGCCAGCGGAACCTCCAGACCCTATAACCAGCGTGGATATGGTGATATTCAAGGGCACCACCCTGGCCTTGATGTAGCCCCCCCTCCTGGCCACCGAGAGCAGAAGCCTGGGCATCCCGTAACCCTTTATAGACTCGGGGAACCTCCAAACAAACAGCCCCACCACCAGGGCACCTGCAACAGGGAGAAGGAGGTAAAAGGCCCTATGCCAACCCCCAAGGGGTATGCCCAGCCAACCCCCAAATCGGACAAAAAACAGATGGTGGTAGAAGGCCATAAACTCCCTAAAGGCCCCATTACCCAAAGCGGCGAGCACCCCCACCGCCAAAGCCAAGAAGACCATAGAGGTCCTCTCCCCGAGGCGCACGCCCAACCTCCACTGACCAGGGAGAAGCCCCCTTAGGGTGCCCACCTTCAACTGCCTTCCCCCTCCGTCAACGGTCTCCCCATCCCGCCGCATCTACTCAACAGTGACACTCTTAGCAAGGTTCCTGGGCTGATCCACATCGCAACCCCTTCTGTCAGCGATATGATAAGCAAGGAGCTGAAGGGGCAACACCGTGAGGAAAGGGGTAAGATCCTCCTCCACAAGAGGTACCTCCAAATACCTATCCACCCGCCCCTGCAAGGGATCACTTGGAAAGACCACCGCTACCACCAGACCGTCCCTGGACTTCACCTCCTCCACATTGGCAACCATCTTCTCATAAACCCTGTCTCGAGGAGCCACAACCACAACGGGGAGGCCCTCTTCCACAAGTGCAATGGGGCCGTGCTTCATCTCCCCCCCGGGATAGCCCTCTGCATGGGAATAAGAGATCTCCTTCAGCTTCAAGGCGCCTTCCAGGGCGATGGGATAGTTTAGCCAGCGGCCAAGAAACAGAAAATCCTTCGCCTGATACAACTCGCGGGCAAGGGTGGCTATGCCCTCATCCCGCGAGAGGGCCTCCTCCATCCTCCCTGGGAGGGCAAGCAGCCTCTTGAGGCACACCGACACCCCTTCCTCGGAGACCCTCCCCGTCCTGACCCCGGCAGCAAGTGCCAACAAATAGAGGACCGCAAGCTGAGTGGTAAAGGCCTTCGTAGATGCCACCCCTATCTCTGGGCCAGCATGGGTATACACCACCTCATCCGCTTCCCTGGCTATGCTCGAACCCACCACATTGCAGACTGCCAAGGTCCTGGCCCCCTTACCCCGGGCAATCCTCAGGGCTGCTAAGGTATCCGCTGTCTCTCCGGACTGAGACACGAGCACAACCAAGGTCTTCGGGTCCAGCACAGGGTCCCTCGCCCGGAACTCGGAGGCAATCTCCACATCCACCGGTACCCCTGCATAGGCCTCCATCCACAGCTTCCCCACCAATGCTGCATGCCAGGAGGTGCCACAGGCCACGAGCATCACCCTTCCTATGCCACCCTCAAGCACCTCCCCCACTGGAAGATCGACAGCCCCCTTGGCCAGGGAGACATATCCCCGGATCGTATCCGCCACGGCCCGGGGCTGCTCGAATATCTCCTTCAGCATGAAGTGCTTATATCCCCCTCTCTCCGCCAGCGAGACGCTCCAAGTGATCTCCTGGAGCTCCCCCTTCACCCTCTCTCCCTTCTCGTCCACTACCGTCATGCCCTGGGGGGTAAGGAGCACCCTCTCTCGATTCTCAAGAAAGACCACCCTCCTGGTATAAGGGAGGAGGGCAGGAACATCTGAGGCTAAAAAATACTCCCCTTCCCCAAGACCCACCACCAGGGGACTGTCCTTCCTGGCACCCACCAGGACAAAGGGCTCCTCCCTCGAAACCACGGCAATGGCATAGGAGCCCTCGAGGCGTCCCATCACCTCACCGACGGCCTCGAATAGGTCCCCCCGATAGTACCTCTGGACCAGCTTGGCCACCACCTCAGAGTCGGTATCGGAGGCAAACTCATACCCTAAGGCTGCAAGCTCCTCCCTCAGCTCCCAGTAGTTCTCTATTATCCCATTGTGGACCAGGGCTATAGGCCCTGCCACATGGGGATGGGCATTGGACTCGCTGGGCCTCCCATGGGTGGCCCACCTGGTGTGCCCCAGACCCAGATGAAAACCATTCCCTCCCCCGCGCCTCCTGAGGGTGCGTTCCAGGTCCCTTATCTTTCCCACAGACTTCACCACCCTGAGTTCCCCTGGGCGCACCAAGGCCACACCCGCAGAATCGTACCCCCGGTACTCCAACCTCCTGAGACCCTCCAGCAGAACGTCTACCGCCTCTCCCTCCCCCAGGTACCCCACGATCCCACACATGTTCTATCTCCCCCGTCTCTTTCTTAAATAGAGCATCCCCTTGCCCGCAAATATCTTCTGAGGCGTGCGAGAGAGGGCCAGGGCATTCTCTGGCACATCCTTGGTTATGGTAGACCCTGCCCCTATCAAGGCATGGTCACCCACTCTCACAGGTGCCACCAACTGCGTGTCACTACCGATGAACACTCCATCCCCTATGATGGTGGGATGCTTCCTGAATCCATCATAGTTGCAGGTGATGGTACCTGCCCCCACATTCACACCCCTCCCTATGGTTGCATCTCCTATGTAAGCCAGGTGGCTCGCCTTAGTACCTGCACCCAGTTGTGACCCCTTCACCTCCACAAAGTTCCCTACTTTCACCTCAGCCCCAAGGACGGTGCCGGGCCTCAGGTGTGCCATGGGCCCAACCCTCACACCCTCCCCCAAAGTGACTCCCTCCATGTAAGAGGCCTCCAGAACCCTCGCCCCCTTGCCCAGGTGCGAGTCCCTTATCCTCACATGAGAACAGATGAGGCAATCCTCCTCCAGTCGGCTCTTACCCTGAATCTGGACCCAGGGCGCAATCACAGTATCCTGCCCTACCTCAACCTCTACGTCCACGTATGTACTGCAAGGATCCACTATGGTGACCCCTCCCTCCATGAGGGCCTCGTTTTTCCTGTCCCTCAGCACACCCCAAGCCTTGGCAAGCTCCCTACGGGTGTTCACACCCATCCCCTCAAGAGGGTCCTTCACCTGGACCGCCCCCACCTTATACCCCCCCTTTACAGCCCATGAAACTACATCTGGGAGGTAGTATTCCCCTTTTGGGGGATGAGGGGAAAGCAGCGGAAGGGCCTTCACCAGCAAAGATAGAGAAAACAGATAGACCCCTGTATTCACCTCCTGAAGCGCCTTCTCTGCCAAGCTCGCCTCCCGATCCTCCACAATGGCCACCACCGCACCGCCGTCACGCACCACACGGCCATACCCCTCAGGATCCTTTACAAAAGCGGTGAGAACCGTCACGTCCATGCCTTCCCTTAGATGATGCTCCACCAGCCCCCTCAAGGTAGAGCCCCGAATGAGAGGCACATCCCCTGGGGCAACCAGGATAAGGGGTGCAGTGAGGGAAGAGACTACCGTCCGGAGAGCGTCTCCCGTACCCTTTGGAGCGCCCTGCCTCACAAACGAGGAACACCACTGCCTCAAACCTTCCTCCACCTCTTCACAGCGATACCCTGTGACTACCCATACCCTGTCCACCGCCTCTCTCATAGCCCTCAGCACATATGCCCCCATAGGGAGGCCCAGAATCTCGTGCAAGACCTTCGGCCTCCTGGAGCGCATCCTCCTTCCCTCGCCCGCTGCGAGCACCACACCCTCAATCCTCTCCATATCCTTCAACCCCCTATTGTTTTTACTCATAGCGCCTGCAGCCTCATTCTACAAGGCCTGTCCCGAAGATCTACTCCCCCTGTACGACCCAACTCTCCCATTGAATGGAGAGGGGAGGAGTGCTATAAAAAATTTATAGCCCGGGAAGAAGGCTTTGGAAAACCTTTGGAAAACTCGATTAGAATATATTTCTTTCCCCGGGAGCCGCAGATTTTTAAAGGCGTTACTGGAGGCGTGGGAAAAAGTTCCCCTGTGGATAGTAGATCCGATGAGCGAGAGAGAGGGAGATAGGATCTTGGAGGATCTGTGGCAACAGCTACTGGCCCGACTGGAGGAAGATGTACCAAAGGAGTGCATTGAGACCTGGATCCAGCCCATAAAGGTCTCCTCCCCACAACCAGGGGAGCTGGTCCTCCGAGTCCCCAACAGGTTCTTTCAAGGGTGGATCGCTGAGAACTACGAAGGGATCATAAAAAAAAGGGCATGCGAGCTCTGGCAGCGGGACATCCATCTAACATACGTCGTGGAGAAAGAGGAAGACGAGGTCCACACCCCCAAGAAGACTATTCCCCCTCAGGAGGCCACCTTTAACCCAAGATATACATTCGAGTCCTTCGTAGTAGGTGCTGGCAATCAGTTCGCCCACGCTGCCTGTATGGCGGTCGCTGATGAGCCAGGTGAGGCTTATAACCCCCTCTTCATTTATGGGGGGGTTGGACTGGGAAAGACCCACCTCCTCCATGCCATCGGGCATCACATCCTGGGTAGGGACCAGGACACAAAGATGATCTACATCTCTGCTGAGCAGTTCATGAACGAACTCATAGACAGTATCCGCTTCGACAGGATGGGCCTCTTCAGGAAGAGATTCAGGAGCACCGAGGTCCTGCTGGTGGACGATATCCAGTTTATCGCGGGGAAAGACCGCACCCAAGAGGAATTCTTCCACACCTTCAATGAGCTTTATGAGGCGGGCAGCCAGATAGTAATCTCCTGCGACCGCTTTCCAGGAGAGATGGAGAGATTGGAGGAACGCCTCAAGTCCAGATTCCACTGGGGGCTCATAGTGGACATCCAGCCACCGGACCTGGAAACGCGGATAGCAATACTCCGCAAGAAGGCAGAAATGAGTGGGATATCTATTCCTCAGGATGTAGCCTTTTTCATAGCAAGGCGGGTGAGATCCAATGTGAGGGAACTGGAGGGGTGCTTAGTTCGCCTGAGTGCCCTCTCTTCCATAACAGGGACACCCATAACCTTAGAGATGGCCAAGAGGACCCTGGGAGACATACTCCCCTCTTCTACAGGAGAGGTGACAGTGGAGAGAATACAGAAGGTGGTGTGTGACCACTTTGGGATACGACTCATGGATCTAAAGTCCAAGAAGAGGAGCAGGGGTATCGTTCTTCCTCGCCAGGTGGCAATGTACCTTTCCAGGAAGCTCACCCACCTCTCCCTCCCAGAGTTGGGAGAGGCGTTTGGGGGAAAAGACCACACATCGGTGCTCCACTCTGTCAGGAAGGTGGAAAAGCTGTTGGAAAACGATGAACAGATGAGAGAGCTCGTGGAAAAGCTGGAAGAACTGTTAGAGGTTCCATGATCCTTACCACTGCCCCCAGGATCTCACGGTTGTTCCCCACCCATTTCCCCAAGAAAAACGATTGAAAAAGCTAAGGCTATATGGGATTTACAGGACAATCAAAACCCCCTACTATTACTAAAAAGGGCACTATGGAGGATAAAGATGGCAACCATTACTGTAGAAAGGGAAACACTCTTGGATCTCCTCCAATCGGCACAAGGGATTGTAGAGAAGAGGAGTATCAACCCTATCCTTACTGCCGTAATTGTGGCTTCTTCTGAGGGAGAGCTGAGTGTCCAGGGAACAAATATGGAGGAGAGTATTCGGGTTCGGGCCAAGGGGGGTTTTGAAGGGGATATATATGTAGCTGTTTCCCTCAGCAGGTTGGTAGACTTTGTGAGGGAACTATCGCCTGGGCCAGTGGGTATTGAGTTTTCTGAGGAGGGGCATCTCCTCACCGTGAGTCAAAAGAAGGCACAGGCTCACATTCCTGTATTGTCTGTGGAGGACTTTCCTGTGCTACCTCCACCACCAGACGTCACCTTTCCTATAGAAAGGGGTGTATTGGTAGAGGCACTCTCAAAGGTGTTCTTTTCAATAGCAGTGGACGCTATGTCCACTGCATTGAAGGGTCTCTTTGTCAAAAAGACGGAGGATGGCATAGCCTTTGTATCCACAGACGGTCACAGGCTCTCTCTCTTAGAGATGGAGTATACCGATCTACCCTATGGGGAGATGGGGCTTGTAGTACCCAGGAAGGGGGTTCAGGAGATACGGCGCCTCGTGGAAAAGAGCAAAGGGGACACAGCTCTTCTGGGAGTGGTCCAGAATCATCTGTATGTCTCCACCGAGAAGGGAGAGATATTTGTCCGACTGCTCGACGCCAGGTACCCCAACTATCAGAAGGTGATTCCCAAGGAGTTCAGTACCAAGGTGATCCTTAATAGAGAGGCGTTGGCTAAGGCGGTGAAAAGGGCTTCCCTCTTCTCTTCGGAGAGGAGCATGGGAGTGAAGGCCGAGATCGGATCTGATGGCATTAGGGTATCTTCCATGGTCACTGCCGAAGAGGTCTTTGAGGGGTCGGCAGTTGAAGAGGTGGAGGTCTTGGAGTTTTCAGGGGAGCCTATTAAAATAGGTCTTAACGCCAAATATGTCCAGGAGGTTCTATCAGTGCTGGATGGACAACAAGTGTGTATGGAGATGGGAACCCGACTCTGGCCTGTGAAGTTTACCTCTGAGGACTCTCCAGGCTACCTCCATCTCGTGATGCCCATCCAACTGGAGGAGGCCAGTGAGTGAGGAATTCATGGAAGGGGAGAGGGGGTACGGGGCCGAGGCAATAAAGATCCTTGGAGGGCTGGAGGCAGTCAGGAGACGCCCAGCCATGTACATTGGCTCCACAGACAGTCGGGGGCTTCACCATCTGGTTTTTGAGGTGGTGGATAATTCCATCGACGAGGCCGTGGCGGGGTACTGCAGTTATATCGAGGTTACAGTCCACATAGACAACAGTGTGACTGTGGTGGACGACGGACGTGGGATCCCTGTGGCCCTCCACCCAGAGACAGGTAGACCTGCTGTGGAAGTGGTGCTCACTACCCTGCATGCGGGGGGTAAGTTCGACAGCTCCATATACAAAGTGGCAGGGGGGCTTCACGGGGTGGGAGTCTCTGTAGTGAATGCCCTCTCCGAGTGGCTTGAGGTGGAGGTGAGGAGGGAGGGGAAGGTTTATCATCAGAGGTATGAGAGGGGGGTCCCCGTCACAGATCTCGAGGTGATAGGGAGGACCAAGAGGAGGGGTACGAAGATCTCTTTTTACCCGGATGAGGGAATTTTTGAAGAAGTACGCTTCAGCTACGATATCCTTGCAAGTCGTCTTAGGGAGCTGGCTTTTCTTAACAGGGGGACCCGACTAATCCTCAGAGACGAGCGCTCAGAGAAGGAGGAAGAGTTCCACTACGAGGGGGGTCTGATTTCGTTCATTCGCTATCTAAATGAGGGGAAGTCGCCACTCTATGAGGAGGTCTTCCACATGGATAGGAAGGTGGGGGACGTAATTGTGGAGGTGGCATTCCAGCATAATGCAGGGTATCAGGAGGTGATCTATTCTTTCGCTAATAACATTAGGACGGTAGAGGGTGGAACGCACCTCTCAGGCTTCAGGTCTGGTTTCACCAGGGCCGTAAATCAGTTTGCCCAGGCCCAGGGTCTGATGAAGGGGGTGAAGGGTTCTCTTACGGGGGATGACCTTAGGGAGGGTCTTACAGCGGTGATCAGCGTTAAAGTGCCGGATCCCCAGTTTGAAGGTCAGACCAAGACTAAGCTGGGCAACAGCGAGGTGAAGGGATTAGTGGAAAGTACCCTCTTCCAAGAGTTGACGGATTTCTTAGAGATGAACGTTCAGGTGGGCAGGGGAATAGTGGAAAAGGCGGTGGGGGCAGCCAGGGCGCGGGAGGCGGCCAGGAAGGCCAGGGAGCTGGTGCGGAAGAAGTCTGCCTTAGAGGGGGCCACCTTGCCAGGGAAGCTTGCAGACTGCTCTGAGAGGGACCCCAGAAGGAGGGAGCTCTTCATAGTAGAAGGGGAGTCTGCTGGAGGCTCTGCGAAGCAGGGTAGGGACAGGGGCTTTCAGGCGATACTCCCCCTAAGAGGGAAGATTCTCAACGTGGAGAAGGCGAGGATAGACAAAGTGCTGGGGAACCAGGAGATAAGGAGTCTGGTTACAGCCTTGGGCATAGGCATAGGGAACGAAGAGATAGACCTCAGTAAGCTCAGGTATAATAGGGTGGTGATAATGACAGATGCGGATGTGGACGGTGCTCACATCAGGACCCTCTTGCTCACCTTCTTCTATAGGAAGATGAGGGGGTTAGTGGAAGAAGGGCACGTTTACATTGCTCAGCCTCCCCTCTATCGGGTGAGGAGGGGGAAGAGGGAGCGGTACATCTCCGATGAACAGGAGATGGAGGAGTTCTTGCTGAGGGAGGGGCTGGAAGGCGCTCGCTTGGAGGGCCCCTCCGGTGAGGTGTGGGAAGGAGAAGGCCTCTGGTCACTGGCCGAGAAGGTGGGCAGGCTCGGCAGGTTGTGCGCAAGTTACGATAAGAAGGGAATGGACAGTCGGGTGATTCGATTCTTCGCCTTGGTGGAGCCTGAGGGTAGGGAACGTATCCTCTCCGGGGATGGCGGGAGACTCAGGGGCTTCGTGGAGCTCCTGGGAGGGGAGGGGATTGGGGTGCGTTATTATGAGTTCAACGAGCGTGAGGAGGACGTGCTGGGGAAGCTCAGGGTCTGGAGTGAGGTAGAGGGGGGGATGAGGGAGACAATCATAGACAGGGAGTTGCTCCTTGCCCCCCGGTTCAGGAGTTTGGCCTTGCTGATGGCGGAGCTTCATGGGCACTTGAGAGGACCTTACTGTTTGAAGAGGGGGAGCGACATTAGGGAGGTGGCCTCCTTAGAGGTCCTGAGGGATGTGCTGTTGGAACTGGGCCACAAGGGTTTGGAGATCCAGAGGTACAAGGGATTGGGGGAGATGAACCCAGAGCAGCTTTGGGAGACTACTATGGACCCTGGGAGGAGAAAGCTTCTTCGGGTGAGCGTTGAGGATGCCGAGGAGGCGGACAGGGTTTTCTCCATTCTGATGGGGGACGAGGTGGAGCCCAGGAAGCTGTTCATCCACAGGTATGCCAAGGAGGTGAGGAATCTGGACATATAGGGGGTACGCATGGAGTTGCATTGGCTCACGGTGAAGGAAGCAGGGGAGCTGCTGAGTAGGGGAGAGCTGGGATGGAGGGAGCTGTTCCTCGGGCTGAGGGAACGTATAGACAGGGTGGATCCCCGTGTTAGGGCGTATATCAGCCTTGCTGGTGATGATGCTATCAGTCCGCCTGGGGGGAAGGGGTCCCTTTCAGGTATTCCCTTGGCCGTAAAGGATAACATCTGTACTAAAGGGCTGGAGACCACGTGTGCCTCTAAAATCCTTAAGGGGTTTAGGCCCCCGTACGATGCTACGGTGATAGAGAGGCTCAAGACTGCAGGATGCGTGCTGCTTGGAAAGACCAATCTGGATGAATTCGCCATGGGTTCAAGCACGGAGAACTCAGGTCTCTTTACCACCCATAATCCCTGGGATTTGGGCCGTGTGCCAGGAGGGTCCAGTGGTGGGTCAGCGGCGGCTGTGGCTGCTGGAGAATGCCTTGCTGCCTTAGGCTCAGACACGGGGGGGTCCATCCGCCAGCCGGCAGCCTTCTGTGGAGTGGTTGGGCTTAAACCCACTTATGGGCGGGTCTCTCGGTATGGTCTGGTGGCCTTTGCCTCCTCCCTTGACCAGATTGGACCTATTTGTAGAACGGTTGAGGATGCCGCCCTTATCATGGAAGTGATTTCTGGGTATGACCCCAAAGACTCCACTTCTGCGCCTTATCCACCCCTCAATGCTCATGAGCTCCTCTCTAAGGAGGTGAAGGGCATGGTGGTGGGTCTTCCACGGGAGTACTATGGGGAAGGATTGGATCCCCAGGTGAGGGAGGCCGTGATGGAGGGGGTGAGGGTGTTGGAGGGCCTGGGGTGTCGAGTAGAAGAGGTCTCCCTTCCCCACACGCCATACGCCGTGGCCACGTACTATCTGGTAGCCACGGCGGAGGCCAGCTCTAACTTGGCTCGGTACGACGGCGTGAGATACGGTTTACGGGCGGTGGGTTACGAAGACCTCTACGAGATGTATGTGAAGACTCGCTCTCAGGGCTTTGGGGAGGAGGTGAAGAGGCGGATCATGCTGGGGACCTATGCCCTCTCTGCTGGGTATTACGATGCCTACTATCTCAAGGCCCAGCGGGTGAGGACGCTGATAAGGGGGGACTTTGAGAGGGTCTTTGAGACCTGTGAGGCTCTTGTCACGCCCACCTCCCCTACCCCTGCCTTCAGGATAGGGGAGCGGGTGCAAGATCCTCTCACCATGTACCTTTCGGACATATACACCATCTCCGCCAACCTTGCAGGGATCCCAGCGATTTCTATCCCCTGTGGTTTCACGCAAGAGGGCCTGCCTGTAGGCCTTCAGATCATGGGGAGGGCATTTGATGAGGCTACTATCCTCTCCTTGGGCCATGCCTATCAAGGGGTAACGGATTGGCACAAAAAGACGCCCCCCTTGTGAGGGCCCTTGGGTCCAAGGGATAAGGCGGCCTCGGTTGGTCGCTGTGATGTCTACGCATACTCGGCTCTGCCAAGTGGTCCCACTTCTCCCCGTCTCACGGGCCTATACCTACAGGATACCCTCGGGACTCTCTCCCCGGATTGATGAGGGGTCCCGGGTGGTGGTGCCCGTGGGCAGTAGAGAGGTGGTGGGTGTGGTGGTGGGTTGGGATGGGGAGGAGCAGGTGAGGATAAAGGAGGTGCAAGGGGTATTGGATCCGGAGCCTGCTCTCTTGCCAGGGGTCCTTGATCTTACTCGAAGGGCCTCGCAGTACTACTTGGAGCCTTGGGGGCTGTATCTCCGTTGTTCTTTACCACCTGGCCTCAGGAAGGGTAGGGGTCCTGTTGTCCCGATGACGAGGTGGGTAGTCTATGCAGGGCCATCGCCCCAGTTACCTACAAGGCGGCAGAGGGAGCTTCTCAACCGGCTGGAGAGTGTGAGGGAGGTCCCATTGAGGACGGTGATTGCGGAGTGGGGCTATGGTAAAGGGGTGGTAGATCGTTTGGTGGCGGCGGGGTGGATTACAGTGGAGGAGCGGGAGTCCCACGGCCCCCTTCCTTTTCCGCTCTCCCCTCCGCAACCTCCCCTTAGGCTCACCCCTGAGCAGGAGGAGGCCTTCAGGAGGGTAGAGAATGCGCTGGGCGATTTTACCCCCTTCCTTCTCTATGGGGTGACGGGTAGCGGTAAGACCGAGTTGTACCTCCAATGGGGTCAGAGGTGCATGGAGGAGGGGATGGGATTTCTCCTGCTCATCCCGGAGATCGCCCTTACCCCCCAGTACATCAGTAGGTTCACCGCCCGGTTTGGAGAGCGAGTTGGGGTGCTTCACAGTGCCCTTTCTCCCAAGGACCGGCTCCGAGAGTGGCTGCGGATCAGAGGGGGCGAAGCCAGGGTGGTGTTGGGGACACGGTCGGCCCTTTTTGCGCCAGTAGACGGCCTTGGCCTTATCGTGGTGGATGAGGAGCACGACCCATCCTTCAAGCAGGAAGAGACCCCTGTGTACAATGCCAGGGACATGGCTCTGGTGCGCGGGCAGATAGAGGGGTGTCCCGTGGTGCTGGCCTCTGCCACGCCTTCCCTGGAAAGCTTTTATAATGCCCAGAAAAACAAGTATGCCATGTTGACGCTGAGCAAGCGTGTAGGTACCCCCATGGCCCGGGTAAGGGTGGTGGACATGGGCCAGGAGGAGGGCATCTTTTCTAAGGCCTTCCTCCACGGATTGAGGGGGGCGTTGAAAGATGGGGGTCAGGCTTTGGTGTTGCTTAACAGGAGAGGCTATGCGGCCTTCCTCCTTTGCCCTAAGTGTGGGGAGACGGTGAGATGTCCAAACTGCGACATCACCCTCACCCTGCACCGTGAGCCCCTGCTACTGAGGTGCCACTACTGCGGCTATTCCAAGCCCCCCCTGGATCGCTGCAAGCACTGTGGCAGCGAGATGAGGGCGGTGGGCTTGGGGATCCAGAGGGTAGAGGAGGAGCTCGCAAGGAGCTTCCCTGAGGCAAGGATAGACAGAATGGATAGGGATGCCCTGAGGTCCAGGCAGGCCCATTGGGAGGTGCTCAGAAAGGTTGAAGAGGGATACACAGATATACTGTTGGGCACCCAAATGATAGCCAAGGGCCACCACTATCCTCGGATCTCGTTTGTGGGTGTGGTACTGGCGGATGTCGCCCTCCACCTTCCGGATTTTAGGGCAGCTGAGCGCACATTCCAAATCCTTACCCAGGTAGTGGGGAGGGCAGGAAGGGGGGGGAGAGGCATGGCTGTGATCCAGACCTTTATGCCTACCCATCCCTCTGTTGTCTGGGCCGCCCGGCAGGATTATCTCTCCTTCGCCGCTGAGGAGCTGGAGCGCAGGAGAGCCCTGGGATATCCTCCTTTCTCCCATATGGCGAGGATCTTGGTCACAGGGACTAATGAGGATAGGGTAGAGGATGGGGCCAACAAGGTGGCAGGGTTGCTGAGGAGAGGGGCTGAGGGGATGGTGGTGTTAGGGCCCGCTCCTGCCCCTCTTTACAGAGTGAGGAACCAGTACCGGCGCCACATTATCCTCAAGGGCAAGCGGAAGGCTCTTCTATTGAACCTTGCCCGCCTTCCCAGGAGGGTGGGGGGCGTACATGTCAAGGTGGACATGGATCCTTATAGCATGCTTTAGCCTGTTTTTGATCTCTAAGGGGGTGTAGCAAAGGGCCCAATGGTGGGGTTGAGCCTTCTCTTTCCACGAAGGATGGTGATTTGGAGGGTATCCCCCGGTGTTTTTCCCAGGAGGAGAACCCGGAGGTCAGCAATCCCCTTTATGGGGTGGCCATCGGCTGCCACTATGACATCCCCCTCCTTGAGTCCCCCTCTCTGGGCAGGGGAATGGGGGAGGACCGATACGATTAGCAGCCCCTTTCGCTTCTCCCTCACCAACACCCCTATCTTGGCTGAGAATGGGGGCCTCTTCCGAGGAGGTATCAGCAGGTAGTCACCCATGTCAGGGGCCAGCTCCTGGTCACTGCCAAGGATGACTGTGGAGGAGGGGCCAATCCCCCTCCTCTTTATCCGGGAGGGGATGCCATAACCATAAACCACGTGGCCTTTTCCCACAATAACCACCATCTGCTTCTCAGGATGTTTGGTGAGGTATTCGGCGATAGAGGAAGCCATGCTTTCATCCCATAAGACCTGAGACTCACAGAACGTCTCAAAGTCCCTGATCTCCCTTGTGTTCTTCCTGTGAAGCTTGTATGCCTCTTTGAGGTATTGGCGGTAGCTCTTGTTGGATAGGTCCAGGTGTTGAGGGATCTCCCTCCTCTCTTTCGGGGACAGGGCCTTGAGGCCCCCTCTTGCCACCTTTTGGACGAGCCCCTTAGGGAGGTTGATAGCTACAATGGGGAGCTGGTGCTTCTTGGCGTAGTCTATTATTGGCTTGTAGAGCTTGTAGTCGTATCCCCATTGGGAGAAGTATCCGGTCCCCTTTAGGAACTGGGCTGTGGTCAGCTCCCCTTTCAGGTACCGATCTATCACCTTCTGGGAAGTGCGTGGGAACATCTCCATACCTATGGCTATGTCGTGCCCGTGCTCTACCAGCCAGCGGATGATCCCCAGTTGGGCCATGTGGTGGCCATATTCTCGGTGGTCCTCTCCCAAGAAGATCACACGAGAGGAGGAGACCCCTTGGGCTACTTGTGGGAGCGAGAGAAGCCTGTGCAGATCAACTCCCATCGCTTCGTTCCCCATAAATGTCTTGATGCCTCGCTGGAAATGAGGCTCCTCCATCTTCACCAGCTTACCTTGAGAGACGGCGAGGATCTGATAGGCCCCTAAGTGGGGGAGTTTTGGGAGGAATTGCTGGGCCTCTTTTTGGGAAGTACTCAACAGCCATGTAATGGTGGCCCCCCTGTGGAAAGGGTTTTCCTGGACCTCCAGGTACAGGCAGCTTTGCTTAGGGGGAGAATGGAAGAGGAGGGATAGATTGGAAGGAAGCTTCCCTAAGTATATCACATTCTCCTTGATCTCCTGAGGGGTGATCAAGGCGGTTTCCACTTCCCTGTACCCCTTCTCCCTCAAAAAACCCTTAAGGGGGTAGTAGGCAGGGGAGTTGCCCCCCACCATATAGCCCCTTTCACCCAGCACTCGGGCCACTACTGGTGGATACTCGGGAGGGGTAAGTCTTCTCAGGAGATCGTAGTTGGGATCTATGAGAACCTGTTTGGGCTCCCCTGCAACTTCCACTTCTGCCTCTGTAGTTTCTCCATCCAAGTTCAGTATGACCTTCTTCCTCCACCTCTCCCCTTCGATTACCACGGGCACTTGAAGGGGAAACAGGGGGCCCTTCTCCCTCAGGTTGATGTGAACCAGGTGATCTCCCTTCCCCCTGTTGATGATGTGGATCTTTGCCTTTAGTTGTGGGATGCCTTCCTTGTTGAGCCATGGGCGGAAGAAGCCCGTGAGGTCTTCCCCTGATGCCTCTTCCATGAGGCGCTCTATGTCCTCCCATCCGGCTTCTCTGAAGAGGAACTCCTTGTAGAGGTTTGAGAGGGCCCTGAAGAAGGGCTTGTCCCCTATCCTCCTTCTCAGCATGTGAAAGACCATGGTCCCCTTGCCGTAGCCGATGGCCTGGGAGGCACGACTGTATCTCTCTCGGAATCGGATAAGGGGAAACTCCCTCTCGGGGGTGACGTATGCTTGGTAGTTCAAGAGGATACGGTGACGGTACCGCCATCCCTCACCCTCCTCTTCTGCCATGCGTTGGTCTGCCAGATAGCTCACCAGTCCCTCGCACCAGTTGCCGCCCTTTACATAGACCCCATTTCCGAACCAATTGTGGAGGATCTCATGGGGCAGGGAGGAGCGCAGGATGAAAGGAAGGCGAATCACATGGCTTCCCAACAAGGTGAAGGTGGGAAAGGCATATCCCGTTTCGCCAAAGGGGTTTACCACCACGGCCATGCGCCGGTAAGGATAGGTGCCTATGAGGTGGCTGTACTCTTTGAGGTACTGGGCCATGGCCAGGAGGTAGCGATGGGCAAGGTGCTCATCCCTTTTCAGCAAGTAGACTGCCAGGGTTGTCCCGTGGGCTCTGGCCCTGAAGACGTGGTAGGGCGCCGCTACCAGGGGCATGCCTTTGCAGGGGTAAGGGAAGAAGAAGGTGTATGACACCTGCCCCTTTATGGGGCGGGCCTCTAACTTGTCCATGGGGGCAATAGGAATGAGACCCTTGGGCAAGGAGATGGAGACCCTGTATCGGGATAGCCCAACTGGTTGGGGGAACCAAGCTCCTGTCAGCACAATGCCCTCTGCCCCTATGTATCCCTTTGGTGAGGGGGCCTGAAAGGTGGTGGTGAAGTCGTAGGATGACCCTTGGGGGGAGGGCCTAAATGTCACACAGGGGGCTGCTGTTATTTGAACCCTCGCATGGGGGGGAATGAGGATGGTGACCCTTCCTGTCACCCTGTGAGTGCTCAGATCGAATTGGGCGGAGACGGTTACCTGGGGGAGGTCCTCCACGAGGGCTTGGGCCTTGAGAGGGAGGATCAGGAAGGATGCCAAAGTCAATATCACCAAGTTTTTTGCTTGGGGGATGCGGATGCTCATCTTTTTCGCCTTGGTCTTTTAAGCTTTTTAGGTTGGCCTGGGGCCTTAGGCCCCAGGCCAAAAGTTGGGTGGTTAGTCCTGGATATTAAGGATCTTTTTGACTAATGCCACCTCCTTGTCATAAGTGACTGCCCTGCCCAGCATGATCTTCTGGGCCATGATGGGGCCTGCCCCATGGTAGGTGCCAACTCCATGCAACCCTGCAGTCCAGTTTTGCAGGAGTTTGGTCAGCCTCATGATCTTTTCTGCCCCTGCTGACGAGCCAAAGCTCAGGTACTCTTTTACGTATTCCTTAGTCTCGGGGTTCTTCAGCTCCCTGATGGAGGGCATAGTGACTACCAATCCTCCTCCGATGTCGCCTGCCAACTCCATCACCCTCCAGAAGTAATGGCACACGTTCAGTTTGGAGATGTTGCCCATCACCTCGTCGGGCAGAAAGACGCCGGAGCCAGGAGGGTCCTCCTTCCCCAAGTTGGCAGCAGCCAGACCGCAAGCCCTGGCCGTCTCCTTCATGACCACCATCTCCAGGATCTCGTCGTTTATGTGCCTGGCCTTGGTCAGCCCCTTGTACTCCTGGAGCAGTTTGCATGCGCCCACGATGATGTTCATAAACCCGACCTTGCATGTGCCGCCGCAGGTCATCCTGTGGGTCCTGGCAAACTTCTCCACGAATTTCCCTGCGTATTCCACCTCTCCGCAGGAAAAGACCCTCTCCCAAGGGACAAAGACGTTGTCGAAGACGATCATGCTGGTCTCCCTCTCGCCGAACACGGGGTTGCCCAATTCATAGATGTCCTCTGCCTGCTCCCGTTCTGCGGAATAGGGGGTGTACTGGCAGATGTAGGTGAGCCCCTCGGTATCGGTGGGGATGGCGAAGGCTACGGCATAGTCCTCCTCCCCGGGGTAATGGGCCATCTGGGGAAGGACTACTACCTCATGACTGGCGTATGCCCCGGAAATGTTGATCTTGCAGCCCCTCACCACGATCCCATCAGACTTTTTCTCCACTACCTTCAGGGAGAGGTAGGGGTCTGGCCAGTCTAAAAGCTTCTTGTCCCTGGGTCCCCTGGGCTCTGTCAGGGCCCCTGCCACGGCGAGGTCGTTCTTCTGTACATACTTCAGGTACTCTAAAAATCTGGGGAAGTAGGATGTACCAAGCTTGTGGTCCATCTCCCAGGTGGTGGACCAGAGGGAGTGAAAGGTATCCAGTCCCACGCATCTGTAAATACATGTGCCCAGGTTCTCTGCCGTGAAGCATCCGGCGTTGGCCTTGGCCACCAGGTCTTCTACGCTTTGGCAGACATGGGTGTAGCGGTTGATAGGTTCGTTAATGAGGGGTGAGATAGTGGACATAATCTCCTTCGTCTCAGGATCCAAGGCCCAGGCGTAGCTGGCCTTGTTGGCCTCCACTACGGTCCGGGTGATAGGGTGATCCAGGATGTCTTCTATCCTCTTGCCGTTCATGAAGATCCTGAGCTTTCTACCTCTTATGCTCTCGATAAACTCTTCTGGGGTCTTAAGGGCCATGATACACCTCCGCGGAATTTAGTTTCAAATGTGAAAATACCTCACAAACAGAAAAAAGTAAAGCTCTCCACAAGAGATCTCAATGGGTGCCCCCGGCGATGCTCATCTATACCATCTGTGGGGGGGTCAGTAAGCCCATGGTCTCCGGATATCCACACATAAGGTTCATGTTCTGTACAGCCTGGCCAGAGGCTCCCTTCATCAAGTTGTCTATGGCGGAGGTGATCACTATCACCCCGGTCCTCTCGTCCCACACCAACCCTATGTCACAGAAGTTGGAGCCCTTTACACTGTGCGTGTTCGGCATCTCTCCGGGGGGAAGGACCCGAACGAAGGGGGAGGCTGCATAGAAGGAGTCGTAGAGCTCGTGAATCTCTTCTATACTGAGGGCGCGTTGCTCCACTTGTGCATAGACGGTGCTGAGGATCCCCCGGTTCATGGGTGCTAAGTGGGGAGAAAAGAGGATATGGGGTCTGACGCCGGAGAAGGCCTCTAAGGCCTCCTCCATCTCTGGTTGGTGACGGTGCTGACCGATGGAGTAAGGGGAGAAGGACTCATTGCACTCTGGGAAGTGAAACCGCTGGGCAAGCCTCCTCCCTCCCCCCGTCACCCCGGACTTGCAGTCTGCCAGTACGGGGGAGAGTCGGAGCCATTGTGCCTTGAGAAGGGGCGCCAGGGCGAGGACCACCCCTGTGACATAGCATCCAGGGTTGGCCAGAAGCCTTGCTTGGGCAATGAGAGAAGAGAAGAGCTCTGGGAGACCAAACACTGCCTCTTTTAGCAGGTCCGGGGCACGGTGTTTTATATGATACCATCTCTCGTACACTGCAGGATCTTTGAAGCGGAAGTCCCCGGACAAGTCAATTACCCTCACCCCTGCGCTAAGCAAGGCCGGAGCAGCCTCCATGCTGGAGCCGTGGGGGAGGCAGAGGAAGGCAAGTTCTGCCCTTTTGGCTATCATCTGAGGATCCATTGCTACCAGGGCCTCGTCGTACACCCCCCGAAACGCTGGGAACACCTCGGAGAAGGCCCTTCCCTTGTAACTCTCGGATGTGGCCATTGCCACTTCTACCTCTGGATGCAGTGTTAGGATCCTCATAAGCTCCATTCCTGTGTATCCTGTGGCACCTACCACGGCCACCTTCATCCCTTCTCCACCTCCCGGAGGTTACTTGTAGTCCATACTGTACCATCGGGCTTGAAGAAAAACCTGCCCCCGTATGGGTCTTCAGGGACATGGGTTAGGAACCCTGCCCGCACTAAGTCCTGGAGCGTATGGGGGAAGGCCCTGTACTTCCTCTGGTACTCATTGGCGAGCCTCTCTATCCTTTCCATGATGGTAAGGGCATCGAGGCGCTTCTTCACAGGGCCCCTAAGCATTGGATCCCTGAGGGTACGGTGGAGGCCCCGGAGGTATACAATAGCGGCGGAGAATCGCCCCTTCTCTGAGTAAAGCCTGGCAACCAAGAGTGGGAGGTAAGGTGGGGCCTCTGGAGATTGGGTGGCCATGGAAAGGTACCTGGCCCCTTCTACCGGCTCCCTTTTGAAGTAGAAGTAAAGGAACCCTAAGTAAAAAGGGATCCTCCAGTCCCAGTATCTGTGCTCCAGCCCCTTCTTCAGTATAGATATGGCCTGGTCGAGCTCCCCCTTCCAAGGCAGCACATTGCCTGCAAAGTAGTACGGTTCTAAGTAGTGTGGGTCCAGCTTTGCAGAGAGGGCGAGGGCTCCGGTCATCCACTTTACCTGGGCGGGGGTGGATGGGCCGGGTCCCCCGTATATCTGGGCCACCTTCGCAATGTAGTAGTCAGAGAGGAGGGCCTTGAACTCTACAGTAGAGAGGAGGGCCACCTCCTTCTTAGGGAGAGGGGGGAGGTAGCCCCCTGTCACTGGCGAGAGGACCAAGTGGAGCCAGTGGGTGAGGAGGAGTAACGGGAGGGTCAGTATCCCCTTCTTCATTTCATTTCCCTCTTTTTGAAGATAAAGGTGGCCAGGATGAGGAGGGCGAGGATGTAGCATATGGCATACAAGGCAGTCTTCATGAGCCTCAAGGGTGGGAGGGGGAGATTGTGCACGGCGGCGGCCTTCAGATCCAGGAGCGATAGATCGGGGAAGATATAGAAGGCCCCCATTGCCAGTGCCTTGAGCACGGGGGAGGTGCGCTGGCCTAAGGGGCTGTGGAGTATCTCCGATACCTGATGGGTGCTCTCCCCCACCAGATACACAGCGAGGGTTAGGAATAGGGCGAGGAGTGGGGAACTGGCGAAGCTGGAAAAGAAGACAGAGAGCGCCAGGATGAGGCTGGCCTCCAGGAAGATGAATATGGAGGCCAGTACCAGCTTCCCCCAGGCAATTTGGGGTGGGAAGTAGAGGCGTGAGGTCTTGTAAAAGTAGAAGGTGGCCACCAGCATGAACAGGGTAATAAATGCAAGAGAGAGCCCCACTAATGCCACCAATCCACCGTATTTCCCAGCTATATAGCTTCCCCTTCCCATAGGCTTGGACAGCACCATGTAGATGGACCGCTTGTCCAGGTCTTTGGCTATGAGGTGGGTGCCCATGAAGAAAGCCAGCAGTAGGCCTGTGAATGAGACGGCAGAAAGCCCCAGGTCCTGGGTGACCTTCAGGATGTTTCCTATGGAGAGATCGGCAATGACTCCCGAGGCAATGAGCAGGAGCAGTGCGAATGTCATGATGCCCATGAAGGCCCTCTCCCGCATCCCCTCCTTTAGGGTGACCCAGGCTAAGGCAATTTCAGCCCGCGGTTTCACTTCCTACCTCCTTCGCGAAGATCTCTTCTAAAGAGCATCTCCTTTTTTCTAAGGAGTAGATGGGGAGGTTGCAGCCCCTCACTGCGTCCATCACCTCCCACAGCTCATCCTCCTGGATCTCCACCTGGGTGATGCGCCCCACCATTGTGGCATGGGTTAAGCCCTTCTCCCTTAGGATCCCTCGATAATCTCCCTCTATCTTCAAGAGCCAGGTGGGGGTGCTGACGATGCGGGATGGAGTTCCTAAGTACGTGAGGCGCCCCTCCACCAAGATGCCTACCCTATCGCAGATGGCCTCCACGTCATGGAGGATGTGGGAGCTGAAGAAGATGGTCTTTTCTTGCTTCTTTAGACTCAGTATGAGCTGGGAGACCTCTGCCCTACCTATGGGATCCAGGCCTGACATGGGCTCGTCCATCACAACGATCCTGGGGTCCCCCATCAGTGCTTGGGCTATCCCCAAGCGTTGAGCCATTCCTTTGGAATATTTCCTTATAGCCATTCTACCTGCATCCTCGAGGCGCACCATCCTTAGAAGTTCCCACGCCTTCTCTCTACCCTCATTTCCCTCCATCCCTAACAATCTCCCGGTGAACAGGAGAAACTCCTCTCCTGTGAGATGGTCATAGAAAGAGGGGTTCTCTGGGAGATAGCCTAAGTGCTCCCGGGCCTTGGGGGACCTGGCATTTATACCCATGATCTCCACCCTCCCCTTTGTGGGGAACAGGAGATTCATTATGATTTTGATGGTGGTGCTCTTTCCGGCACCGTTTGGCCCTACAAGACCGAGGATTTCCCCCTGGTGTACCTCCAAGGAGAGCCCCCTTAGGGCTACTATTTTCTCCCTCAGCCCTTTCTTGTAATGCTTGGTGAGATCTTCTATTCTCAAGGCAGCTTGCACGTTACTCCCCGAACACGCCCATGGCACGCCACTTCTTATGGCGTTCTTCGATTAGCTGGTCTGGATCCTTCTTCATGAGTTCTGAGAGGTGACGCCTGATTGCCCTCCTCAAGATAGAGGCTGCCCTTTTGGGGTCCCTGTGTGCACCACCTAAGGGCTCTTTGACAATCTCATCTATTACCCCCAGCTCAAAGAGATGCTGGGCAGTGAGCCTCATGGCCTCTGCTGCCACAGGGGCCTTTTCTGTATCTCTCCAAAGGATGGAGGCACAACCCTCTGGGGAGATCACGGCATACACGGCATTTTCCTGCATCAGTAGTCTGTCTCCTATGGAGATGCCGAGGGCACCACCACTTCCCCCTTCTCCGGTTATGGAGACCACGATGGGCACTTTCAAGATGGACATCTCATAGAGGTTGTGCCCTATGGCCTCTGCTTGGCCTCTCTCCTCTGCCCCGATGCCGGGGAAGGCCCCTGGGGTATCCACAAACGTGAGCACAGGGAAGCCGAACTTCTCTGCGAGCTTCATTATTCTGAGTGCCTTCCGGTAGCCCTCTGGGTGGGGCATGCCGAAGTTCCTCTCGATGTTTTCCTTTGTGGTTCTTCCCTTCTGGTGGCCTATGATGGCTACAGTCATTCCCTCGAACCTGGCCATTCCTGCTATTATTGCTTTGTCGTCGGCAAATCTCCTGTCCCCCCTGAGCTCTACAAAGTCTGTGGTCATCTCC
Source organism: Aquificota bacterium (assembly GCA_015486015.1). Classification (GTDB taxonomy): domain Bacteria; phylum Thermosulfidibacterota; class Thermosulfidibacteria; order Thermosulfidibacterales; family B14-G1; genus WFSI01. The sequence continues at coordinate 52,242 of WFSL01000022.1, forward strand.
CGGATATAGTCTAAGGTGTAAGGCCTCATGGGGTGGCGAGCCACCTGGACGCGCTGCCAGGGAGAAAGGTTCGCATAGGTGTCCCGCAGGAGCCTCTTCAGCTTCTTCTGTAACTTCCTGACGTCTTCCTCCAGATCTACCTGGCTCCCCTGGCCGATGGTCTTGAGCTCAGAGATCTTGTTCTCTAACTCCCGGATGTGTTTTTCAAAGCTCAGGTATGCACTCACTCTGCCTCCTTCTGCCTTGCTGCATAGGTCGGTTGGCGTGTTCCTTTTCTTTAAGGGTGTTCATTCCACGAACAGGTCTACTATTTGAAACTTCTCCACGTCCACCACCCCTAAGTCGGTGATCTTGAGCTGAGGGATCACGGGGAGGGCCAGAAAGGAGAGGGCCATGAAGGGGTTCTCTAAGGTGGTGCCTAATGCCTTGGCACTCTGGTGGAGAATCCTTACTTTCCGTGCCACTACCTCTAATGGCTCCAAGGACATGAGACCGGCCAGCGGCAATGCAAGGGAGGCAACCACTTTCCCCCCCTTCACTACTACCAACCCCCCTTTCATCTCCTCAATGGCCTTCACCGCTGCCAGCATCTCCTCGTCAGATGTGCCAACCACCACTACATTGTGGGAGTCGTGGGCTACACTGGAGGCCAAGGCACCCTCTTTTAGCTCAAATCCAGAGACTAAACCCACCCCCACATTCCCTGTACCGTGGTGCCGCTCCACAACCGCTATTTTCAGGATGTCTCTGGAGGGGTCTGCACGGACCTCTCCGTCCTCAATAGTGACAGGTGATGTCTCGGCCTCAGTGACGATCTGGTTTGGTATCACCCTGATCACCCTTGCACTCCTTCCCTTGGCCGGTATGGAGAAGGGCCTGGGGGGTAACCTCGTGTGGAAAGATGAGGGGCAGGCCTCTGGTAGGGTGCTATCCACCTCCTCCAGCAAGGCGCCATTCTTTGCTACCACTCTCCCTCCCTTGATTACATAGATGGGGGAAAAATCCTTAAGGTCTTTCAATACAACCAGATCTGCTATGTACCCAGGAGCAGCAGCCCCCCTCCTCTTCAGATTGAAGTAGAAGGCGGGGTTAAAGGTGGCCATACGTACGGCCAGATTCGGTGCTATCCCCATGTATACAGCCTTCTTCAGGAGGAAGTCCATATGGCCTTCCTCCAGCAGGTCTTGGGGGTGTCTGTCGTCAGTGACCAGCATGAAGCGGGAAACCCCAAAGGCCCTCACCAGGGGGAGGAGGGCGGACATATTCTTTGCAGTGGAACCCTCCCGGATCTGGATGTACATCCCCCTTTTGAGCTTCTCCTCTGCCTCCTTCAAGTGTACACATTCATGGTCTGATGAGATCCCTGGGGCTACATAGGCAGAAAGCTCATCTCCCCTAAGCCCAGGGGCATGGCCATCTACTCTTTTCCCCTTTTCCAGTGCCAGGGCTATCTTGCTTAGCACTTCTGGGTCCCCACGGATCACCCCTGGGAAGTTCATCACCTCCCCTAAACCTACCACCCTTGGGTGATCTAACAGCGTCCTTATCTCCTCTGGTCCTAAGATGGCCCCTGAGGTCTCTAAAGGGGAGGATGGGACGCAGGATGGGGCGGTGAAAAAGACATCCACGGGGAGATCCTGGGTGATCCTCAAGAAATAGAGGACCCCCTCCAGACCCAGCACATTGGCGATCTCATGGGGATCGCATACCAGGGCTGTGGTACCATGAGGGAGGACCGCCTTGCAGAACTCCCTTGGAGACACCAGGCTGGACTCCAGGTGTAGATGGCCATCTATGAAGCCAGGGGTAACATAGGCCCCTTTCAAGGGGATGGTCTCTCTGGCGGGGAAGTCCAATCCTATGCCGGCTATGTATCCCTCTTTGATAGCAATGTCTCCCCGCTCGATCTTTCCTGAGAAGACGTCCAGGATCTGTGCATCCTTCAGGACCAGGTCAGCAGGCGCCCTCTTTGTGGCAGTATCCACAAGCCTCTTCATCAAGGGTACATCCATCGGTGGCACCTCTTTTCGCCCTTTTTCATAAGGAAACTCCCTGAGAGAGGTATGCTATTGTAAAAGGCCTTGTCAATGGTGCATTCTTGATCGATAGGCACGAAAATGGTTATAAATACAAGAAGTTCAGCCAGAGAAATTGACGAGCTTGTTTGATGGATCAAGTTCGGTGGCGTGGGAGTATGGGGTTGAAGGGTGAGCACCTGGAAGCTGTATTCTCAGGCATGAGAAGGGTGAGGCCTGCCTTTAGGAAGTTGTTTAGCCTCTCCTCGGATTTGAGCGATATGGAAGTGGCGATCTTGGGCAAGATGGTGGATCGAGGGGTGAGGGAGGTCTCTATTAGGGACCTCTATGATGATCTGAGCCCTATACGCCCCAGTAAACTCACCCAGGTGACCAATCGCTTGGAGGCAAAAGGTCTGATCAAGAAGGAGAGGGACTCCCGGGATAGGAGACGCATCAATGTAGTGATCACCCGGCAGGGTCGGCGAGAGTATGAAAGGCTCCAGGAAAAGATGCGCTCCATCCTCTATGGGGCTATTCAGGATCTCAGCAGTGAGGAGTTGGATCTGCTGGCCAGATCCCTTCAGATATGGGAAAGGGCCCTGGAGAGGTTGTAGGGCCCAACCTCGGGACAAGTCTTCTGAATAATTCCCCTGAACAAAGGCTGAAGGTTGCTTGGGCAGATAAGGTTTATCGGTATCTTATACGCGGGTCAATCAGGGCGTAGGAGATATCTGCCATAAGGTTGCCCAGGAGGGTGAGAATGGCTCCTATAGTGAGTATGCCCATAATAGTGGGATAGTCCCTGGCTAAGGCCGCTTCATAGAAGAGCTGGCCCATTCCTGGAATGGCGAAGATGGTCTCGAATATCACGGATCCTCCGATCAGGGTGGGCACAGAGAGACCAAGGAGGGTGACGATGGGTAAGAGGGAGTTTTTGAGCGCATGCCGTCTGATCACCTGATCCTCTCTCAACCCTTTGGCCCTGGCGGTGGTGATATAATCCTGACTTAGCACCTCCAGCATGCTCTGTCTCATGTAACGGGAGAAGCCAGCCAATCCCCCGAAGGCCGCCACGAAGACGGGAAGGATGATATGCTTCATCCTATCCCACCACAGAGATAGACCATGGAGCTGCTCGGCGTTGAGTGACTCCAGTCCAGATATGGGAAGGAGGTGGAGCTTTATCCCAAACAGGATCATGAGCAATAGGGCCAGCCAGAAGGAAGGAGTAGAGAAGCCTATAAAAACAAAGACGGTAAGAGATCGGTCTAAGAGGGAGTTTCTTTTCATGGCTGAGACAATGCCTATGGGTATGGCTACCATGAGGATCAGGATCATGGAGAGGAGGTTCAGGCCTAAGGTGATGGGGATGCGCTCAGCGATCTTCTTCGATACGGGTTTCCCGTCTACAAACGATGTACCGAAGTCCAACCTTATCATCCTTTTCACCCAGAGGAGGTACTGGATAGGGAGGGGCTTATCCAGGCCATATATCCTCTCTAACCGCTTCACTGCCTCCGGCTTCACCTTGGGATTGAAGGCCCCCTGGTAGAAAGTTGGATTGCCTGGCGCTAAGCGGATCACAAAGAAGGTGATGAGGGTAATCCCGAACAATAGGGGTATCATGGAAATGAGCCTTTTCAGCACGTAGCCCAGCATTGTTTTGGGGTCAGGTCTTGAATTTGGCAAATTCTTTGGCCTTTCTGAAGGCCTTGCTGACGGTAGAATAGTGCAGGCCTAAGAATTCTCCCACTTCTTTTAAGGTGTATCCATAGTCGTTAACGGCCTTATAAATGAGGGCGTTTCTGGCCTTCTTTTCTTTCCCACCTATGGAGAAGAGCTGTTCCAAAGTGGGCCTGGTTGCCAGGCGCTGAATTTTGGGTATTTCTCTCTCATCCATCTTTTCTTCTAGATAGGGCTTAAGATCCTCCACGAATCCTTCGCTACCCAGGAAAACTCCACTTTCCAGTTGCTCCCATACTTTTACACCTTTCCCCTCTGCTACAAAATGCTCGTAAGCCTTTTGGGCATCTGTTCTCTTTTTCGAGAATTGTCCCAATATCCAATCAAGCGCAAGAAAAGCCGGCGCTTCTTCTCTGCCAGCTGTGGCCTTATAGCTGCTCCACTTCCAATCTCCGGGATGAGAGACAAGTCCGGCCCTTACCGGGTTCAGGACTACATACCTGATAAGCTCCAGAAGATAACCTTCCCTTTGCACAATAATCGCTTTGTATCTTCCCTGAAAGAGATGCCCCACCCGTTTATGCCTCCGGTTGAAGATCTGGGTGTATACTCCATTTAGTTGACGCATCCCTTTGGATAGATTGGCATCGGGTGTCTCAACAACCAGGTGGTAGTGATTGTCCATTAGACAATAGGCGTAACAAAGCCATCGATACCTCTCTATTACGTCAGCGAGGGTGTCGAGAAAGTCTTCTCGGTCTCCATCATTTAAGAATACGGGTTGCCTTGCATTACCCCTTGAAGTGACATGATAAAGGGCACCTTCAAATTCTATTCTTAATGGCCGGGCCATGATTTAAAATTACCATGAAAAATTGTCAAATTCAAGACCTGACCCCGAGGCCAATGCATGGGCCTTTTGATATAGGGGTTTTCTATTTGACACCTATCTTGGGGGGTCCTTAATACTCAGCTTGAGAATCAGGATAAGCGCTTTGCTGAGAGAGGTCCATGATGGGTAAGCGTCTTTTGACTTTTGTCAACACCCACACTGTGATCAAGGCTGAAAGGGCTTTGAGGATGCTGGGTTTTGATGTGGAGGTGGTTTCTACCCCTAAGGAGATAAGCTCTGAGTGTGGGATGTCCCTTTTGCTGAAGGGTGATCAGCTTCAGGAGGTTTTGGACGCTTTGAGAAGGGAGGGCGTCGGGGTGGTGGGTGTCTATGAATGGAGCCAATGAGAGAGATAGGGTGATTTACCTGGACAATGCGGCTACCACTTTCCCCAAGCCCCCATGTGTTTGGGAGGCGATGGAGAAGTGTTTCTTCCAGATAGGGGGCAATCCGGGGCGTTCTGGTCACCGCCTATCTTACAAGGCTGCAGCCGTCCTCTTCGACACGAGAGAATCCTTGGCCAAGCTGTTTCATATAGGTTCGTCTGAGAGGATTGCCTTCACAAAGAATGCAACAGAGGCCATCAATGTGGCCTTGTTTGGTTTGTTGAGGCCTGGGGACCGGGTAGTGACCACGGCCATGGAGCACAACGCGGTGATGAGGCCCCTGCGCCATCTGGAAAGGTCTAAGGGAGTGCGGATAGATGTAGTGCCTGCCAATGCCCAGGGGATGGTGGACTTGGAGGCAATGGCTCGGGCCTTAAAGGAGAAGGCAGACCTCTTGGTGGTGAATCACGCCTCTAATGTGGCTGGGAGCCTGGTAGACTTGGTGGAGGTGGGTTCTTTGGCCAGGGATGCAGGGGTCCCCCTGATGGTAGACGCTGCCCAGACGGCGGGCTGCTGCCCCATAGATGTGGAGGCCATGAACATTTCTATCCTGGCGTTTACTGGCCATAAAGGCCTTCTTGGCCCTCAGGGGACTGGGGGGCTTTACGTGGCCCCGGGATTGGAACCTTTGCCTTTGATTATGGGGGGCACGGGGTCCAACTCTGAGCGGGAGGAGCAGCCCAGATTCTGGCCTGATGCCCATGAGAGCGGCACCCCTAATGTGGTGGGGCTTGCGGGTCTTGGGGCGGGGGTAGAGTACGTGATGGATAAGGGCATAGAGGCTGTTAGGGGCCATGAGGAGAGGTTATTTAAACGCTTCTGGGAAGGGGCCCGGGGTATCCCCGGTCTTTTGCTTTATGGCCCCTCCAGGTGGGAGGAGAGGGTGGCTGTGGTTTCTGTGAATTTGGAGGGGAGGGACCCTGCCCGGGTTGGCCATAGGCTGGATAGGGATTTTGGTGTTATGGTGAGGGCAGGACTCCACTGCGCCCCTTCTGCCCACAAGTTCCTGGGTACCTTTCCTACTGGGACAGTACGGGTGGCCTTTGGCCTTTTCAACACCTTGGATGACGTGGACATTGCTTTAGAAGCCCTTGAGGCCATTGCCAGGGGGTGAATCATGGAGAAGGTGGTAGATGCCAGGGGGCTGGCTTGTCCCCAACCTGTGCTCATGACCAAGGAGGCCCTGGAGGAAGTGGAGGAGGGCATCATCACTGTGCTGGTGGACAATGTGGCTTCCAGGGAGAACGTGAAGCGCTTTGCCCAGCGCATGGGTTGCACGGTAGAGGTTTTGGAGAAAGATGGGGTCTTTGAATTGAGGGTAGTCAAGGGTTATACTTGTGTGTTGCCCCATGTGCAAGAGGCGAGTGAGAAGGCAAAAGATGGTCCAGTCATCCTCATCACCTCTGACAAGATAGGGGATGAGGAAGAGCTGGGTCGTCTGCTTATGAAAGGGTTTATTTCTACCTTAAGGGAGGCCACCCTCAGGCCTTCCAAGCTCCTTTTTATGAATACAGGGGTGTTTCTCACTGTGGAGGGTTCACCGGTAATAGGGGCCCTGCAGGGGTTGGAGGGTATGGGGGTGGAGATCTACTCGTGTGGTACCTGTCTGGATTACTTCGGCTTGAAGGACAAGCTGGCCGTGGGCCAGATCACTAACATGTACGATACTGTGGAGAACCTCACGGGGGCCAGTCTGGTAGTGAGGGTGTGAGTGTCTAAAGGGGAAGGCAGTGGCTGATAAGCTGAGATTGACCACAACCGTTAGGGCCTCTGGGTGAGGGGCCAAAATAGGACCAGGGGACCTGGTCCGGGTTTTGAGGTCCCTGGATATCCCCCAGGACCCCCACCTGCTGGTGGGGTTGGCCACAGGGGACGATGCTGGAGTCTATAAGATTAGTGAAGATCTGGCCCTCATCCAAACTATAGACTTTATCACCCCTGTGGTGGATGATCCTTTTCTCTTCGGCCAGATCGCTGCCGCCAATGCCCTATCCGATGTCTATGCGATGGGGGGAGAACCCTTAATGGCCATGAATGTGGTGTGTTTCCCTACCTGTAAGCTGGAGATGGAGGTGCTGGAGAAGATCCTTGCAGGGGGGCTTGGCAAGGTGAAAGAGACAGGGGCCTTGTTGGTGGGTGGCCATTCGGTGGATGATCTGGAGCTTAAGTACGGGCTGGCTGTCACAGGGGCGATCCATCCCCAAGAGGTGGTAACTAACGCTGGTGCCAGGCCCGGGGATTTGCTTTTCCTCACCAAGCCCCTGGGTCTGGGTATTGTGGCTACGGCTATCAAAGGCGGTTTGGCAAGTCCTGCTGTGGCGGAGGAGGCGGGAAGTGCAATGGCTTCCTTAAACAGGGAGGCCTCCCGCCAGATGAGGAAGCGTGGTGTCCATGCCTGCACGGACGTGACGGGCTTTGGTTTAGTAGGCCATGGGCTTGAGATGGCTAAGGCCAGCGGGGTTACATTGGAAATAGAACTTGAGAGGTTGCCCATCATAGAAGGGGTCCTGGAGTATTCCTCTATGGGACTCATTCCCGCCATGGCTTATGAAAACCAGGAGTCTTTTAGGTCCTATGTGGATTACGTTCGGGATCCAGGTGAGTTAGAAATTCTCCTTTACGACCCCCAGACCTCTGGGGGACTCCTCATAGCCCTACCCTCTGATAAGGCTCAAGGCTTCCCTTGGCCCTGTATAGGAAGGGTGGTAAAGGGGGATGGTAGGTTCCGGGTGGTGTAAGGGAGAAATTTTGATCAATCAAGGGCTTGTGCAAGGCCTAATCCAGCCCCCTTCGGAGCCAGCGGGCCTCCTCCATAATGGCCTCTAAGGTATCCCAGGCCTCTTTCTCCAGGAGTCGTTCTATCTCCTTTGAGGTGGCGTGAAACCTGCGCATGAATATGAGGATCTGATCCCTATTGAGTCGAAATATCTCCCTCCACATGTGTGGGTTGCTTGCAGCAATCCGGGTGAAGTCCCTGAAACCCCCGCCTGAATATCTCAGGAGATCTCCTAAGTCCTTCTCGGCATCACCCATGGCCTTCACTAAGGCGTAAGTGACAGCGTGAGGGAGGTGGCTGATGGCGGCAAAGACGGTATCGTGGTAATGGGGGTCCATCTCCTCCACCCGTGTGCCCAGGGCCTCCCAAAAGGAGTGCACCAGCTCCAGGGCCCTTCTGGGGGTTTCTTGGATGGGTGTGAGGATGACCCGAGCACCTACAAAGAGGTCCTTCAGGCTGTGCTCCACTCCAGATTTCTCTGTGCCTGCTATAGGGTGGCCCCCTACAAAGGGAATGCCCCTATCCCCCAAGAGGGAGGTCAGTTCCTCTACCACGGGCCCTTTCACGCTGCCTACATCGGTGACCACCGTGTCTCGGGTTAATAGTGGGAGGAGTTCTTCCACTATCTCCCGGAAAGAGTCTAAGTGGGTGGCCAGGATGATTAAGGTCTTGCCTGGAGGTAGGGGTTCGGCTGGCGTAAAACCCTCTTGGATGAGGCCCATGGCCAGGGATTTCCTCATGGTCTCGGGGTCCTTGTCCAGACCTAAGCGCATCTTGGCTACCCCAGCCTCCCGAGCGGCCTTGAGAATGGAGCCTCCCATAAGGCCCATGCCCACTACCAAAAGGTTGTCTACCAAGTGAGGTCTCAAGTTGCCAGTACCTCTTTTAGGGCCTTCAGAAAGAGGGCATTCTCTTCGTGGGTGCCCAGTGTGACCCGGATATACTCAGGTAGACCGTAGCCTCGCATATTTCTCACAATGATGCCCTTTTTTAGGAGCTCTTTGAAGACCTTGTCTCCATCCCCTACCTTTATGAGGAAGAAGTTGGTCTCGCTGGGAACGTATTCCAGCCCCATCTTCTTCAGTTCGGGATAGAGGAAGGCCTTCCCTTCTCTTACGAGGGCTTTGGAATGCTCTACGTGCTCCTCATCATCCAGGGCGGCTATAGCTCCCTCCTGGGCTAAGAGATTAACATTGAAGGGCTGACGCACCCGGTTCATGTAGTCCACCATCTGGGGAGGGGCAATGCCGTAACCTATGCGTAGACCTGCCAGGCCGTATATCTTGGAGAAGGTGCGCATGAGAACTATGGGACGTTTCTCCTCCAGGACTAAGGGCAGAAGCTGGGGGAAATCTGGCCTATCCACGAACTCGATGTAGGCCTCGTCGAAGACCACTATGACCTCGAGGGGGAGTTTTTCCAGAAAGCTTATCACCTCTTTGTGGGTCACCATGGTCCCTGTGGGATTGTTAGGATTGGCCACAAAGACCATCTTGGTCTGTCCATCCACGGCCTGGGCCATGGCTTCCAGGTTGTGAGTGAGGCCTTTTAAGGGAATGCCCACCCCCTCTATGGCCATGGCCATGGAGATGAGCCTGTACACTATGAAGGATGGCTCCCCATAGATCACCTTGTCTCCAGGTTGGAGGTAGGTGCGCATGAGCAGCTCTATCACCTCGTTAGAGCCGTTGCCAAAGATGAGGTGCTGAGGGGTTACCCCCAGTTTCTCAGCGACCTTATGCTTCAAGTAATAGCAGCTACCGTCTGGGTAGCGGTGGGTCTTGTACACGGCCTTTTTCAGGGTCTCTATGGCCTTTGGGGAGGGGCCTAAATTGTTCTCGTTGGAGGCCAGTTTGATAACCCTGGTGAGCCCCATCTCCCTCTGGAGTTCCTCTATGGGTTTGCCCGGATCGTAGGGCACCAGCTTTTTTATGCCATCGTGGACTTTCAGTTTCATTGTTTACCCTCTCTCTTGGAGTTTCCTGATGAGAAGTTTGTTCACCACCTGGGGATTGGCCTTGCCCTTAGTGGCCTTCATGATCTGGCCCACGAAGAAGCCGACAATTTTAGTCTTACCTGCCAAATATTTTTTCACCTCATCTGGATGTTCGTCCAGGACCCTCTCCACAATGACCTCCAACTCGGACTCATCACTGAGCTGTACCAGCCCCTCCTCTTCCACTATGCGCTGAGGGTCTTTACCCGTCTGGTAAGTCTTGGCGAAGACTTCCTTTGCCATTTTCCCGCTGATGGTGCCTCTGTCTATCAGGGCCACAAGCTGGGCCACCTGCTGAGGGGAGACTGGGGAGTTTTGGATGTTTTTGTTCTCTGCATGTAGTCTTCCCATGAGCTCTACCATCACCCAGTTAGCTATGGCCTTGGGATTGCTGGGATGCGCCTTTACGGCCTCTTCATAAAAGTCGGCCATCTCCCGTGAGGAGATGAGCACTTCAGCATCATAGGCCGAGAGACTATAGGATTTCATGAATCGCACCTTCTTCTCGTCTGGGAGCTCGGGGAGAGTGGACCGCACCTCGTTTAGCCAGGCCTCGCTCACTTTCAATGGGACCAGGTCTGGATCGGGAAAGTATCGATAGTCATGTGCCTCCTCCTTGGAGCGCATGGTCTCAGTCACTCCCAGTTGAGGATTCCACAGGAGGGTCTCTTGGATGATCTCTCCCCCTTCCTCCAAGATACGGTGTTGACGCTTTATCTCGTACTCCAATGCCCGCTGCACATGGCGGAAAGAGTTCATATTCTTTAACTCCGTCTTGACCCCCAGGCGCTTCTCCCCCTTGGGGCGGATAGAGATGTTGGCGTCGCAGCGCATCTCCCCTTTTTCCATATCGGCATCGGAGATACCAAGGTAGCGCATGATTGTGCGCAGCTTTTGGAGGTAGAGGCGGGCCTCCTCGGGGGTGCGGATGTCGGGCTCGCTCACAATCTCAATGAGTGGCACCCCTGTACGGTTTAGGTCGACATAAGAGTGGGGGTCTCCAAGTTCCCCATGGACGTTCTTGCCGGCATCTTCCTCCATGTGGATGCGGGTGATGCCTATGCGCCTCTTGCCCTGGCTGGTCTCAATCTCTAAGTAGCCGTGCTCTGCCAGGGGGAGCTCATACTGAGAAATCTGATACCCCTTGGGGAGGTCAGGATAAAAGTAGTTCTTCCTGGCGAAGACAGATATGGGATTGATCCTGCAGTTCAAGGCTAAGGCCGCTTTTATGGCATACTCTACCACCTTTCTATTGAGCACTGGCAGGACGCCGGGCATGCCTTGGCATACGGGGCAGGTGTGGGTATTGGGGGGTGCCCCAAACTCCGTGGAACAGGGGCAAAAGATCTTGGAGTTGGTCTTGAGTTGGACATGCACCTCCAAACCTATGACGGCTTCGTAATCCACTTTCAATCCTCCCTTAAGTGGGTCTCTCCCTTGTGGGGTTTGTGTAACAACCGGAGAAGCCTTCCCTTCCATATTCAGCTTCTCTTCCTCGCCCATTGAAACACCTCCTAACTGGTAGGTATTAACAAATTGAGAGGGGAGAGCCAAGGATTATGGGGATTGAAGGATTAAGGGAATGAGAGATCAGCATTAAGCCGATAGAAACCCATAAGAAGCCGGAGACCCAAATACATCTAAAGAGCTCTTAAGAATTTGGCGTCCCCTGGGGGATTTGAACCCCCGTCGCCGCCGTGAAAGGGCGGTGTCCTTGGCCGGGCTAGACGAAGGGGACAAAAGCAATTGGTGAGCCGCCCAGGACTCGAACCTGGAACCAACGGCTTAAAAGGCCGTTGCTCTGCCACTTGAGCTAGCGGCTCCCTTAAAGGCGAAGGGTTTGTAACAAGCACGTTCATTAGGGTCAAGCCCTATAGATTTTTACCATTTATTTTATTAATTTACAAAACTTAGGGGGTTTGTAAAGTGCTTCAAGAGCTGAGGGCACAGAATTTTGCGCTCTTTCATGATGTTTATGTTGCTTTCCGCCCGGGCTTCACTGCCATCACGGGCGAGACAGGATCGGGGAAGTCCCTGCTGGTGAACTCCCTTGCACTCCTGCTGGGGAGAAAGGCTGAGGCCTTCTGGATCAGGGAAGGGGAGAGGGAGGCCGTAGTCGAATGCGTCTTCTCCCTGGAAGATCACCAGAGCATCAGGAAGAGGTTAAAGGAGAGGGGTCTGCCCTATGATGAGGGGCTGTTTATACGGAGGATCATTTGTCGGGATGGGAGGAACAGGATCTATATAAATGATTCTCCAGTCACTCTCCGATGCCTCCAAGAGGTGACCCAGGGCATCGTGGAGGTGCTGAGTCAGAGAGAGGGACTCCGCCTCCTCAAGAGGTCTCATCACCTCCCCATCCTCGATGCCTTTGCAAGGGTTACACCCCTGAGAGAGGAGTACCAGAGGGCCTATCGTCGATATATGGACCTGGTGAGGCAAAGAGAGACCTTGGAGAAGGACCAGGAAGAGCGGCTTAGGCGCATGGACTATTTGGCATTCCAAATCAGAGACATCCAGGAGGCCTCCCCCCAAATCGGGGAGGAGGAGCAGCTCAGGGAGAAGCGAAACTGGCTGAGGGAGGGGGAGAGGCTTCGTGAGGCCTTATCCCAGGCCGCACTTCAGTTGGATGGCGAGGAGACCTCAGCAACCCATGTCTTGAGGCAGGTTCTCTCTCTTATCTCGCCACTGGGCCATCTGAATGATTCATTGGGTGCAGAGGTGACACGCCTAAAGGAGATACTCCTTCAGCTCCAAGAGAGCGCGACGGTGCTCCAAAGGTTATTGAGCCAGGTAGAGGTGGACCCCCATGAATTGGCCTTGGTAGAGGAGAGGCTCGATCTTCTGCATAGACTGAAGAGCCGTTATGGGGCTACCATAGAGGATGTGCTTAACTATTTGAAGGAGGCTGAGGAGGAATATGCACGCTTAGAGGCCCTCCAAGCTTCTGGAGAAGAGATAGAAGGGGCCATACGGGATGCCAGAGGTGAGGTGGAGGAGTTGGGGAGAAGACTGAGTGGGAAGAGGCGAGAGGGGGCAAGGGAGATGGAGAAAAAGGTGGAGGCCACCTTGGAGAGGCTACTCATGAAGGACTGTCGCTTTGAGGTGGTGTTCGATGAAAGGGAGGAGCCAGGGCTCCAAGGGATGGAGTCTGTGTCCTTCTTTATAAGGCCCAATGTGGGAGAGGAGGCTAAACCCCTCAATAGGGTGGCCTCAGGTGGTGAACTCTCCAGAATAACCCTTGCAATCCATAGGGTACTATCGGATATAGAGGGGACGCCTGTGCTGGTGTTGGATGAGATTGATGCGGGGATAGGGGGGGTCACCGCACATAGGGTGGGTGAGCTCCTTGCAGAACTGGGTAATAGGTATCAGGTGATTTGTGTCACCCACTTACCCCAGGTGGCCCGCCACAGCCACCAGCAGTTGGTGGTGGAAAAGACAACAATGGCTGGCAAGACTGTTACCCATATACGGGAGCTTGCCCCCTCCGAGAGGGAGGAGGAGCTTAGACGGATGATAGGGGAGGTGCCCCCAATGGAGGAGTCCGGAGATGGTGGTGATAGACGAAGAGCGGTGTAAGGGGTGTGGTCTCTGCATTGAAGCCTGCCCCCATGGGATTCTCATGCTGAGCGAGAAGGATGTGAACAAGGCAGGGTACCATCCGGTGGTGATCATCTCTCAGTCAGACTGCGTGAGCTGCGCCCTTTGTGCCGAGGTGTGCCCCGATATCTGCATAGAGGTATACAGGTGATGCTATGAAAAAACTGTGGAAGTGTTGTGACGCTATAGGAGAAGCGGCTGTGCGTGCGGGATGCCGTTTCTTTGCGGGTTATCCCATCACACCCCAGAGCCCCATCTTGGAATACCTCTCCTGGAGGATGCCAGAGGTAGGTGGGGTCTTCATCCAGGCGGAGAGCGAGTTGGCCGCCATCAACATCGTGTTAGGGGCTGCTGCCTCAGGGATGAGGGCCATGACTGCCAGTTCCAGTCCGGGCATCAGTCTCATGCAGGAGGGTATATCCTACATGGCAGGGTGTGAGCTGCCCGCTGTCATCGTGAACATGAACAGGGGAGGACCTGGTTTAGGTGGGATTCAACCTAACCAGGGGGACTACTTTCAGGCTACGAAGGGCGGTGGGCATGGGGACTATAGGACCCCAGTACTGGCCCCCTCTACAACCCAAGAGGCAGTGGATTTTTTGTTCCTGGCCTTTGATATAGCAGACAGGTACAGGAACCCTGTAGTGATGCTTGGAGACTCCTTCCTTGCAGGGATAATGGAGTCTGTGGCCATGCCAGAAGAGTGGGCGCCCCCATTCCAGGATAAGCCGTGGGCGTTAACAGGGTGCGAGGGGAGAGAGCCTCGGCTCATAAAGTCCCTATACCTTGGTCCGGGGGAGCTTACTCAGCACAACTGGAAGCTCAGGGAGAAGTACCGTGAGATGGAGGAGAGGGAGGTCCGCTGGGAGGAGTTTATGATAGATGGTGCCAAGCTGGTGGTTGTGGCCTTTGGAACCGCCGCTCGTATAGCTAAGACGGCCATTAAGTGGGCCAGAGATAAGGGGTTGAAGGTGGGGCTACTGCGGCCCATCACCCTATATCCATTCCCGTTGGGTGTGCTGGCTGAGCTGGAATCTGCCGGGGCACACTTCCTGGTAGCAGAGCTGAACACAGGGCAGATGTTGGAGGATGTGGAAAGGGCAGTGAGGCAGAAGGTGGATTTCATTGGACGCCCCGGTGCTGTGTTTTACCCAGAAGAGATACTGGAAAAGATAGAAGAGGTCTATCGGGCCTGAGCGGAGAAGAGATTGCGTCCCCCCTGGCATGTTGGTATAACTCCATCTACTTGGACTTGGTAGAGTTATCCTAAAGGTTTGGTTCGAATACAATGAGGAGGAAGGTATGGGCAGGAGATTCTTGTTTGAGATAGGGACTGAAGAGATCCCTGCGGGTTTTATGATTCCGGCCCTATCCTTTATGGAGGGCTTCATAAAGAGGGCCTTCAACGAAAACCGCATTGAACACGGGACGATAGAGACTTACGGGACCCCTCGCCGGCTCTCTGTCTTGGTGGATGGGGTATCGGAGACCCAGAGGGACAAGGTGGAGGAGGTGATGGGTCCACCGGCAAGCGTGGCCTTCGATGGGGAGGGGAAACCCACCAAGGCTGCCCTTGGATTTGCCAAGGGTCAAGGTGTGGATGTTGAAGCCCTCCAAGTGAAGGAAACACCAAAAGGTGCCTATGTATATGTGATTAGGGAGGAGAAGGGGGGAAGTACCAAGGAGCTCCTGCCTGGGATCTTGGAGAAGCTTGTGAGGAGCATCCCATTTAGGAAGTCTATGAGATGGGCTGAGAGGGAGATCCGCTTTGCACGGCCCATCCATTGGTTTTTGGCCTTATTCGGCGAAGAGGTGGTGGAGTTTGAGATAGAGGGTATCAGAAGTGGCCGCATTACTTGGGGGCACCGCTTTCTTGCCCCAGGGCCTATAGAGCTCCACCGTCCAGAGGAGTATGTGGAAACCCTGAGAAATGCAAAGGTGATCGTGGATCATCGAGAGCGCAGGGATCTTGTTTGGGAGCAAGTAAAAGAGGAGGCTGCCCGTGTAGGTGGGGTACCTCTGGAGGATAAGGGGTTAATAGAGGAGGTGAACTTCCTAGTAGAATATCCTGTGGCTACTTGCGGTACCTTCGATCCCGAATTCCTGGAGCTACCACCAGAGGTCCTGATCACCCCTATGAAGGAGCACCAGAAGTATTTCCCCGTCTTTGACCACAGTGGCAGGCTTATGAACCACTTTGTAGTAGTGAACAACACGCTTGCCCCGGACATGGACCTCATCACCCAGGGGAACGAAAGGGTTTTGAGGGCCCGTTTGGCCGATGCCCGCTTCTTCTTCCAGGAGGATAAGGAGATCCCCCTCATGGAGATGCTCGAGAGGCTCAAGGATGTGGTATTCCAGGAAAAACTGGGTACATCCTATGAAAAGGTGATGCGCTTCCGCCAACTGGCAGCCCTCATAGCAAGGCAGGTAACCCCTGATAAAATGGACTTGGTGGATCGCACGGCCCTGCTCTGTAAGGCGGATTTAGAGAGCCAAATGGTTTACGAATTCCCCGAGCTTCAGGGGGTCATGGGGCGAGAATACGCCAGGATTCAAGGTGAGCCGGAAGAGGTGTACTTGGGCATCTTCGAGCACTATCTCCCACGATTCTCAGGGGACAACCTCCCCACCACTGTGACAGGGGCCATCGTGGGGATTGCCGATAGGATAGACACCATTGTGGGTTGTTTTGGTATCGGGCTTATCCCCACGGGATCCGAGGATCCCTATGGTATACGGAGGGATGCCCTGGGCATAGTCCATGTGATCTTCCACAAGGGATTCCGCATATCCCTGAATGCACTCATAGAGAAGAGCCTTGAGATCCTTGGGGATAAGGTGGAAAGGGATCCCGTTCAGGTGAGGTCCGATGTGCTCAGCTTCCTGCGCCAGAGGCTTTATCATATGTGGGTCTCCGATGGGTCTCGCCACGACCTGGTGGACGCCGTGCTCTCAGCAGGGTTTGACGATATGGTTGCTGCCTACAAGCGTCTAAAGTGCCTCGAGGCGTTCAGCCAGGATCCATCCTTTGAGGCCCTCATGATCACCTTTAAGAGGGTGGTGAACATCCTGCCCAAGGGATTCATCAGCGAGACAGTGGAACCCCATCTGTTTGAAACCCAAGAGGAGAGGGCCCTTTATCAAGCCCTTTTGGACTTAGAAGGGCGGGTGAAGGCGTTGGTGGAGAGGGAAGAATACACGGAGGCGCTCAGGACCATAGCTACACTCAAAGAGAAGGTGGACGCCTTCTTCGATGGGGTGTTGGTGATGACCGAGGACGAGAGGATTCGAGACAATCGGCTCGCCCTCCTTAAAAGGATCGCCAATCTGTTTATGGGTCTGGCAGATCTCTCTAAGGTGGTGGTTGGCAAGTAAATTCTTAAATCTTTGCCAACGGTTAGGGGGTGGACCATGAGGGGAAAGAGGTGGGTCTACTTCTTCGGTGCAGGGAGGGCCGATGGTGATGCCTCTATGAGAGAGATCCTGGGGGGGAAAGGCGCCAATCTTCATGAGATGAGTAGATTGGGGATACCCGTACCCCCAGGTTTCACCGTATGCGCACAGGCCTGCGTCTTTTATCTCTCAAAAGGGGCTTGGCCGGAGCACCTGGAAGAGGAGGTGCGGGAGCACATGGTCCTCTTGGAAGATGCCATGGGCCGTGCCTTTGGCGATAAGCAGTATCCACTCCTGGTGTCTGTGCGCTCAGGGGCCCGGGTCTCCATGCCGGGCATGATGGATACCGTCCTCAACCTGGGGCTCAACGATGAGACCGTGGGTGGTTTGGCTCGTGCAACCGGCAATCCCAGGTTTGCCTTCGACTCCTACCGCAGACTCCTCCAGATGTTTGGCGAGGTGGTGAGAGGGATACCCCATCAGCTCTTTGAGCACCAACTGGAGGAGGTGAAGAGGCTTCATGGGATCACTCAGGATACAGAGCTTTCTCCGGTGCACTTACAGGAGGTGATCCAGAGATACAAAGAGGTGTTTGCACGGGAGGGGACCTCATTTCCCCAGGGCCCATGGAGGCAACTGAAGGAGGCCATTGAGGCCGTGTTTCAATCCTGGGACAATCAACGGGCACGCACCTATCGCAGGATCCACGGGATCCCTGACGATTGGGGTACCGCCGTAAATGTGCAGGCCATGGTCTTTGGAAACATGGGGGACGATTCCGGCACGGGGGTCACATTCACCAGGAACCCTGCCACGGGGGAGAGGGGGCTATTTGGAGAGTTCCTCCCCAATGCCCAAGGGGAAGATGTGGTAGCAGGCATCAGGACCCCCATGCCCATATCGGGTCTAAGGGAATGGATGCCCAAGGTCTACCAGGAGCTATGTGATTTGGGTGACCTGTTGGAGCGCCACTACCGAGACATGCAGGACATAGAGTTCACCATAGAGAAGGGGTCACTCTATGTTCTTCAGACCCGCTCGGGGAAGAGGACCGTGAGGGCTGCTATGCGCATCGCAGTGGAGATGGTGGATGAGGGGATAATTGACAGGGCCACGGCCCTGCTGAGGGTAGACCCAGAGCAGCTTCGGCAGATCCTTCATCCGGATATTGATCCAAATGCCGTGTACTGCTTGATCGCAAGGGGACTGCCTGCATCCCCAGGGGCCGCCTCTGGTAAGGTGGTCTTCTCAGCTAAGGAGGCGGAGGAGATGGCATCAAAGGGCGAAAAGGTGATCCTGGTGAGGCCTGAAACGTCGCCGGACGATATTGGGGGCATGGATGCTGCTCAAGGGATCCTTACCGCCCGGGGTGGCATCACATCCCATGCAGCGGTGGTGGCCAGGGGGATGGGGAAGTGCTGTGTGGTGGGATGCGATGCCCTCCTCATCAATGAAGTGGAGGGATACATTTTGGCGGATGGGATAAGGATCAACAGGGGGGACGTGATCACACTCAATGGTTCCACAGGGGAGGTGATCCAGGGTGAGGTGCCATTGGTGGAGGCAGAGCCGGGTCCCTACTTCTCGAGGCTCATGGGGTGGGCCGATTCGGTGCGTGCCCTCCAGGTGAGGGCCAACGTTGACACCCCTGAGAATGCGGCCTTGGCAAGGAGATTGGGGGCAGAGGGCATTGGGCTCTGCCGCACGGAGCATATGTTTTTTGAGAAGGACAGGATCAATGTGGTGAGGGAGATGATCCTGGCTGAAACCACCCAAGAGAGAAAGAAGGCCATCACCCAGCTCCTCCCTATGCAGAGGGAGGATTTCAAGGGCATCCTTAGGGTCATGGACGGTTTTCCTGTCACCATCAGGCTCCTCGATCCACCCCTCCATGAGTTCCTACCGAAGAGCCCAGAGGAGATGGAGGCCTTCTCAAGGGAACGGGGCATCCCATTAGAAAAGGTGAGGCAAAAGGTGGAGAGGCTCCAGGAGTTCAACCCCATGCTTGGCCTCAGGGGTTGCCGCTTAGGTATACTGTTTCCGGAGATATACCGGATCCAGGTGAGGGCCATATTTGAGGCGGCATGTGCCCTGGCCAAGGAGGGGGTTGACGTACGTCCAGAGGTGATGGTTCCGCTTGTGGCTCATGTAAGGGAGATGAGGATACTGAGAGACCTCATCGAGAGGGAGGCCTCCGATGTGATGAAGGAGCAGGGCATTAAGGTGGAGTATCTCATTGGTACCATGATAGAGCTGCCCAGGGCAGCCCTCACCGCTGACGAGATTGCCCAGGAGGCGGATTTCTTCTCCTTTGGGACAAACGATCTCACCCAGACCACCCTCGGGATCTCCAGGGACGACGCCGCCAAGTTTCTTCCACAGTATGTGGAGATGGGGATCTATTCTAAGGATCCCTTTGCCACTCTGGAAGAGGAGGGGGTAGGGCAGCTCATGGAAATGGGTGTGATCAAGGGCAGGAGCGTACGTCACAACCTCAAGATCGGTATCTGTGGAGAACACGGTGGGGACCCCGCCTCCATAAGACTCTGCCACAGGATAGGGCTGAACTATATCAGTTGCTCCCCTTACCGTATCCCAACGGCCAGGTTGGCGGCTGCCCAGGCCAGGGCCCGAGAGGAACTGAGTAAGGTGTCAGGTCTCAACATTTGACATCTCAAACCACCTTGTCAAATGTTGAGACCTGACACCAAAATTTACTTAGGGCTGCTTGTCGAAGAAGTAGACCAGGGAGACAAGGGTGTCTTCGCTTTTGGTGCAACTCCAGGCATAATTTCCGTTCCTCACTGTGGTTCCAATTAGCTCCCTAATCCGACCTACCCCGGCATTTAGGCCATTGTCTATGGACTGGTCGATCATCTTTGCTACCCAGCAGGGAATATTGTTGACGGCGATCACATTGTAGTTCACGCCGTTCACCGTTTCATAACCCAGGTAGAAGGGCCCATTAAAGGCGTTCTTGAATGCCTGCCTGTTGGGGGCAGTCTTGTCAGCGATGCCCGCCCATTTGAGGTCGTTGAAGGGCCTGTCATCGGTTCCACCGGTGGCGGAACAAGGGGTTGTGGGGGCGGTGGTGCTTGTATCTAAGTAGGCCAAGGTCCAGTGACCATTGACATGATTGTCAATGGTGCCGTCGGGACTGTAGGCTGGGCAGTCGCCGGGGAACCTGCCATACCTGTCATAGAAGGTCCAGGCCATAGCCTCTAAACCCCTCATGTCGTTGAGGGTCCTCTTTGCCCTGGCATTGTTGATAAGGGACTGACCCTTGAGTATGGCCCCCAGGATGATTCCGATGATCACCAGGACAATGGCCAACTCGATCAGTGTAAAACCTCTCCTGTCCTTCAGCATCCTCTCACCTCCTTAAGTTTGATCTTTTGGCTGCAAACGCTTCATCCTCCCCCTTCCAAGGCATCACCTCCCTTTTTGAAATTTTGATTTTTAGAATAGCCTCTTAGGAATGCTTGTCAAGTGTAAAATATTTTTACACATAAATGACAAAATTTTTACACACGCAGGTCCTTGGGTAAGGTCACCTTAAAGACCGTTTCTTTGTCTTTATGGTAAAGGCTTACTTCCCCTTTTAGCACCTTTATGGTCTCCTTTACGGTATAAAGACCCAGCCCCGTACCCTGGGGCCTTGTGGAGAAGAAAGGCTCGAAGATGCGATCATAATCTTCTGGAGGCACGGGTGCCCCATTGTCTGCCACCTCTATGATGACTTTGTCCTCCTTTTGCCAAAATCTGAGGGTGATTCGGATGGAAGACGGATCCTTCTGGTAGGCATTCATCAGCAGGTTCTCCACCACTGTGGTCACCATGGTATCGTCTGAGAATAGTTGCACGTCCCCTCCTTGAATCTTGATCCTATCCTTGAACGGAAGGGACTCTACCAACCTTTCCATGGACCCCTTCAGAGAGAAGGAATGGGGCTTAGGGGGAGGAGGGGCCAGGGCGGTGAGGTTGTCAATAGCCTTGTGGGTTCGCTGATCCAGGAGGGCAAAGAGGGCCTCCAAATCCCCTTGGGCCTCTTCGGGGGATTGATGAGTGTAGAGGGGGAGGTTCTGGCGGTATAGTTTTATCGTCTGGGCCAGATTTTTCAGGTCATGGGCAATAAACCGGTTGAGCTTTTCGACCAGATCCAGTCTCTCCTCAAGGACCCTTCTCTCTTGGGCCATAATGGTGGTCAACTGGTGGGCCAAGAGGGTGGTGAGGATGGAGGCGGTCCTATTGTCCAATTTGTCAGGGCTGTGAAAGAAGAAGAGGGTGAGGCTCGTCCTCCATTGGTGATCTAAGGGTTGCTCATGGGTGATCTGGTGGGGGGTTTCCTGGCCTGCCTGGTGGCGAAAGGCCTCTTTACCCTCAATGAAGAGTGCACCCTGGGCGCCAGCAAGGGTGCCGTTCTTCAAGAGCTGCTCCACGAATTCTTTTATGGTCTCTCGGTATCCCCTGGCATCTGTGGATGATGTGAGGATCTTAGCAAGGAGGCGATGCAGGTCCACCCTCTCTCTGTACAGGTGCATCAGCAGATAGGAGCGTATCCTGGGCCAAGAGACCCCAACGAGCCCAAGGACCATCCCTGAGACCACCAAAAACCGGGTAGTCCTGATGAGGGAGCCCCCCTGGGTCGCTACGTTCAGCAACATCACCACCAGCACATAAACGGCCACGAGGAAGAATGCCAGGCCTTTTACCGTCATCTCCATGGATGGCCTCACCTGGATGCGCAGGACCTCGCCCTTCACGGAAGTGGCTAAGGCCGAGAGATTGACGGCCTCCATGATGCAGAGCCAAAAGGCCGCTGCCGTCTTTGACTCCTTAGGGTTTAAGGCATTGTGGAGGACCGTAGGCGCATAGATGTATATTGTGGCGAATATGGGGGGGATGAGGAGCAGGAGGAAGAGGATCCTGTCCGATGGGCCCTGAAAGCTACGCGAGACGTTCTCCATCACAAGGATGAGTAGAAGGGCCAGGATAATAGCGCTCAAGGGGAGCAGAGGGTTAAGGAACAGGGGAGGGATGAGTACCAGCAGGGGGAGAAAGAGGATCAGCCTCCAGGCCCTTCCAGCAGGCAGTGCCATGAGCGCCATAGTAAGGTAGAGGAGTGCAAGGGTGAGGGTGACGCCCTTCACAAAGAGGGGTGGTGGCAGGGAGGATGTGATCAGCCCCATTGCCAGGGATAAAAGGAGCAGTAGGTTTGCGGGCCTTTTGAGGGGAATAATGATCGCGGCTAAGGGTATCAGGGTGACGAGTGGCCACAAGCGAGTCAGTTTTGCGCCCCCCTTCTTATCCCGTGTTTCCTCAAGAGGTAGTAAAGGGCCTCCCTGCTTATCTTCAGGAGCCTTGCAGTGCGCATCACATTGAATCCCGTGATGCTCAGGGCCTTCTCTACAATCTCCCTCTCGAACTTGTCCCTGAGCTCATTTAGCCCCTCGGAGAAGGCATACTCAGTGAGTGGGGAGGTGCCTTCTTCCCCCTGGACGATCCCCATGTCCCTCTGGATGGCCACCTCCCTCCCCTCCCTCCTCCGGATCTCCTCCTCGATCTCTCTGATAAATAGGGCCCTCTTTACCGATAGTTCCAGGGTCTCGGGCTCCGCTGGCTTCATGATGTAGTCGAATGCCCCCGAGGCTATGGCCTGAACGGCGGCCTCCTTAGATGTCTGCCCCGTGAGCACTATCACCTTTGTGCCCCTTTCGACCAGTGGAGGGATGAGGGAGAGCCCACCCTCTGGGGAGTCCTCGAAGGGGGGTAAACCAAGGTCCAGAACGGCCACCTGGGGGGTGAAACCCTCAAGGATGTCCAGGGCCTCCTCTTTGCTAAAGGCAGTAATCACGTTGTAATCCATCTGGGCACTGAATAGGAGCTTCAATTGTTTGGCCAGAACCCTGTCATCTTCTACAATAAATAAATTGGCCTTTGGCATTTCTTACTTGTCGCTGAGGTTGTATTTGCTCCCGTATCTTTTCCCGTAGATCTGGCAGTTGCCATTGGCGTCCACGGCCTGGGCATCGCTGAAGTCTATGCCATTGTCCGTCCCGGGACCATCAGCATCCAAGCGGAGGCATATCCACCCAACCTTCCTGTAAACGCAGATCCTTCCTGTGTTGTCCACCTGGAAGGTGTCTCCGTTCTTTTTAGAGGTGAGGCCTGAGCAATAGAATACGAAGGTGGGGCAGGAGGAAGAGGTGGGGTGGCTCACATACACTATTGAGCCGGTGTTGGTGACAGCATAGCTGCTGCAGCCCATACTTCCCATATTGGCGCACAACAATCCTGCCAGATACGAGAGGGAGAGCTCGCCCACAATATCATCGTTGCTTGACGATATGATCTTGGACTCGTCCTCATATATTCGATCGTTGGAACCTTTGGAAATGTCGGCGTCCTGGCCATCGGGGGTATGGTTCTCCCCAGGGCTGAAAAAGACAGCGGCCATCTCTCCCGATGAGGTCTGGGGATAATCGGCAGTGCCGTTGGTGGCCAGTTGGGTAAGCCTTTGGCAGAATTGAGTGAGGGAAGTGCTGCTGGCCAGCTTATCGTTCACATCGTAGTAGAGCTGGGAGTGCCAACTGTCCTCTCCCCTCACCCCTAAGGTAAGATAAGGTAATCTGCCCGTGGTCTGGTGAGAGTTCTCCTTGCCATCCCCATTGATGTCTGCCCAGGGGAGCCTCCCTTGCATCTGAGCGAACCCCTGCAAAGCCACCTTCACCTCCTTCACCACAGTCCTGGTCTCGGTGACCTTGTTCTGTTTCACCAAGAGGCCAAAAAGGGGTATGCCCAATCCTATAACGAGTCCCAAGATCACCAGAGCAATGGCCAACTCTACCAGGGTAAAACCCCTTTTCATTTCCCCACCTCCCCTTTTCTGATCAAGTCCTCCAACTCCTTGAGCCTTTCCTGGGCCTGTTTCCCCGCTGGGGTCTGTGGGTACTTCTCTGCCACCTCCGAGAGCTCTGACTCAGCCTTCTTCCAGTCCTCTTCGTTCCAATGGATGAGGGCCATCTTTAAGAGGGCATCTGGTACCTTGTTCCCCGAGGGATAGTCTTTAAGGATGCGCGAAAAACAAGCCCCTGCCTTTTCCCACTCCTTCTGTGCATAAAAACTCTCACCCAGCCAGTAAAGCGCATTATCTGCCCATGTGCTGTTTGGGAACTTCTTCACCAGCCTTCGAAATACCTCTCGGGCCTCGTCCACCTTCCCATCAACAAAGAGCTGGTATCCCTTTTCATAGAGCTCTTGGTCCGATAATGGTTGCTCGGTAGGAGGGGGGCTTTTTTTCTGGATGGCAGGGGGCTCCTCTTTTTTGGGAGGTGGTTCCTGGCTACATACAGGGGTAGCCTTGGGTTTAGCCCTTTTGGCTATTGTCATGAAGAGAGAGGCCCCCAGTAGCAGGGCTACAAGCAGCATTACTGGCAGGAGTATAAATGGGAGCCTCCTTGTTGAACTCTTATCCCCCTGGATCACCATGGTGTTGTAAGCCCTCTTTATGTATCCTTTATCAATAACGGTCTTCTCATCGGAGTAGGCCAAGAGCAGTGCCCTTGAGAAGAGGGCATTTATCTTCCTGGGTATCCCCCCGCTGAACCTGTGGACCACTCTTATGGCCCCTTTCCTCACGGTGAGGTTCCCCCTACCCGCTTTTGAGAGCCTGAAGAAGATATAGTCTCTCGTTTCTTTGAGGCAAAATGGTTCAAGGGTCTCCTTGATAGTGATCCTCTGGTTCAGTTGGCGTAGCCTCTTGTCGTTTATTTTATCGAGTAGCTCCGGCTGCCCAACCAATACGATCTGGAGGAGCTTCTTCTTCTCCGTCTCGAGATTTGACAAGAGGCGCAACTGCTCTAAGCTCTCTATGGGTAGGTTCTGGGCCTCATCGATCACGATGATGACCCCCTTCTCCTCCTTGGCCTCTCCCAGGAGATATTCAGAAAACACTCTTATCAACTGATCCTTGGAGGGTACCTCTTCTTTTATCGGGACCTTTAAGTCCCTTAGGATGGCCACCAGAAGCTCTGTGGGGTTCAGGTTTGGGGTAAGGATGACGGCTACCTCTTTGTTTGGAGGCAGTTCCTTTAAGGCGAGCCTCAACACTAAGGTCTTGCCTACCCCCGCCTCCCCCAGGATCACGGCGAAGCCTTCGGCGGACCTAAACACATACTTCAGCGCCTCCAGGGCGCCTTGGTGGGATCTCGAGGGAAAGAAGTACTCCGTATCTGGAGTGAGGCGAAAGGGCTCATCCTGAAAGCCAAAAAAACCAGTATAGTCCATCCCCTACCTCTTAATCTTGCCCAGCATATCGTAGATGGGTCCTAAGAGACCTAAGATGATGAGCACGAGGAGAATTGCAGCCCCTATCAGGACCACGGGTTCCAGGACCTTTGATATGGTCTCCACCATCCTGTTGACCCTATCCATATAGAAGTCGGCGATATAACGCAATTGGGTATCGAGGTCTCCTGTGCTGGCCCCCACGGTGACCATCCTTATGACCAAGGGCTCGAAGTAGCCAGGCGCCGCAAAGGCCTCCTGGATGGAACCCCCCGCCGCCAGCTTCTCTCTAATCTCCCGGATTACCCCACGGATCACCAGGTTTGGTGTGGATCCTTCCATGGTGCGCAGGGCCTCAAATATGGAGATGCCCGCTGTGACCAGAAGAGAGAAGTATTCAAAGAAGAAGGCGATGGCAGAGTTCTTTATTATGGGTCCAAAGATGGGGAGTCTCAGGATAATCCGATGGTAAACCTTTCTTATCCTCTCATCGTACCTTGAGGCCATATGGAACCCTAACAAGAGAACGGGTGGTATGAAGAAGAGGTACCAAGAGTGGTTCACAAAGCTCACAATGCCAATGAGTATCTTGGTGGTAAGGGGGATGACTATGTTCATAGAGTGGAACATGGTAAGGACCTTGGGCAGCACATAGAGCATCCAGAATAAGAAGGCCCCCGTCATAGAGATGAGTACGAAGATGGGGTAGATGAGAGCCCTTTTGGTGTTGGATATGATGGTATCTACCCGCTCCAAGTGGTCTGCTGCGTCTCTCAGCATCTTTCCCAATTCCCCGGTCCCTTCGCCTATCCTCACCAGGCCCACCACGATGTCGGGGATGACCTTAGGGTGTCTGGCCATGGACTCAGAGAGGAGAAACCCATCCTCAAGGTCTCGGCAGACTGCCTTTAGCACATTCTTCAAGGTCTTATTCTTGGTGGTTTCTGCAAGATCCCTCAGGCTCTGGGCCAAAGGTAGCCCGCCGGAAACCAGCAGGGAAAGGTTATTACAGAGCTCTATGATGTCACGTCGCTTCACCTTCTGGATGAGAAAGGTTTCCAGTATGGTGTAGGCGAGCTTAGGGACCTCTTTGACATCCACAAGGGTCATGTCAGAACTGCTGACAAAGCGATCCAAGGAGACGAGGTCGGAGAACTCTCTGAAACCCGTGACCGTCTCACCCCTTGGTGTGATGGCTTTGTACCAGTAGATTGGCACTATCCCACTACCCTCCTCACCTCTTCCAGGGTGGTGATGCCCTGGCAGGCCTTGCCCACGGCATCCTCCCTTAACGTGGTCATACCCTCCCTCCTGGCTTCCTCTTCAATCTGGTAAGGCGGGGCGTCTTCAGCAATGAGCTGTGCCACTCTGGGAGAGACCATCAGCACCTCTGAAATTGCCGTTCTGCCCAAATACCCTGTGTTGCTGCAGTGGGTACACCCTCTCCCCCTGTATAAAAGGGCGTCCTCTGGTATGGAATAGACAGAGCGTTCTTCTTCTGTGGGGGTGTAGGGCTCCTTGCAGTATGGACAAACCTTTCTCACAAGCCTCTGGGCAATGACACCTATGAGAGAAGTGGAAAGGAGGAAACTGTTTACATGCAGGTCCTTTAGCCTGGGTATGGCCCCCACTGCATCGTTGGTGTGCAACGTGGAGAGGACCAGGTGTCCAGTAAGGGATGCCCTCACAGCCATCTGTGCCGTCTCCTCGTCCCTTATCTCCCCTACCAGGATCACATCGGGGTCCTGGCGTAGGAAGGTCCTGAAGGCCGATGCAAATGTGTAGCCCACCTTTTCATTCACCTGGGTCTGGCGCACCATGGGGATGGTGTATTCTACAGGTTCCTCCACAGTGAGTACGTTCTTCTCTAAGGTGTTGATGTGCCGGAGGGCGGCGTAGAGGGTAGTGGTCTTCCCTGAGCCGGTTGGTCCCACCACAAGGACAATACCATAGGGGCTGTCAAAAAGGCGCTTGATTTTGGTGAGGTCATTGGGGGAAAAACCCAGAAAGGGAAAACTGAAGACACTGGTGTTCTTGTAGAGTATTCTGGCAACCAGGTTTTCCCCATTGATAGAGGGGACAGTAGAGACCCTCAGATCAAAGTGTTCACCTACAAAGGAGAACTCGCTCCTGCCATCCTGGGGTTTCCTCTGCTCAGAGATGTCCATCCCAGAGCGTATCTTCCAGTTGGCCACTATGCGGGGGTGCAGGGCGGCGGGTAGAGAGTAAAAGAGGTGCAGGACGCCATCAATTCGAAAGGATACGTGGGTAGATCTATCTGTGGGGGTGATGTGGACATCAGAGGCCCTCTTGCTCACTGCAGAGATGAGGATGAACTCCGTGAGGCGATCTATGTCCACGAAGGCATCAGGGTCCCTCTTTATGGGCTGGAGGAGGGTTTCTATCTCCTGGTCCACTGGATGTTCTAAAAGCCAGTAAGACTGATTCACTTTCCTGCGTATCTGGGGGGCAGGACCCACCAGGATCCTTGGGGGCTTATCCAGGATCCGGCAGAGGGCATCCTGGAGTGAGAGATCGTAGGGGTCTGCCACCACAACATTTAGGTTCCCACCATCCAGAGAGATGGGGAGCACAACCTTCTGCTCCGCCAAGTGGAGGGGGATCCTTCTCAAGGCCTGGGGATGAGGGTTGAGGTCCTTCACCTCTATAAAAGGTCTGCCTGCCTGCTCGGCCAACACCATAGCCATCTCTTCCTCAGTAACAAAGCCCAGGCGGATGAGCACCTCGCCCAGCCGCTCTCCTGTGGTTTTTTGCTCCTTCAAGGCAAACTGGACATGGGCCTCTCGAATGACCCCCCTTTCCTTTAGGAGTTCACCAACACGCTTTTTGGACAATGAATTACCTCCTTAAAAAATTATAAAGGGTTTGAAACACCCCTTCAACCCTGGGAGCTGCTTGGCTTTACACAAAAGGGTTGCTCTGTTAAGAGATTGGCAAGTCGCTTCAGGGGGGAGAGATGAAGAAGGTGGAGGCCATAATCAAACCATTTAAGCTGGACGATGTCAAAGATCGGCTTGGAGAGGTAGGCATCCAGGGCATTACAGTATTTGAAGTAAAGGGATTTGGCCGTCAGAAGGGTCATACCGAGTTGTACAGGGGGGCAGAGTATGTGGTAGATTTTCTCCCCAAGATTAAGATAGAGGTGATAGTGCCAGACGAGATGGTGGATGACGTGATAGAGGCGATAGAGGGGTCTGCCCGTACTGGACGCATTGGGGATGGCAAGATATTCGTTTCCTCGGTGGACGAGGCAGTGCGCATTAGGACGGGGGAAAGGGGAGAGGCTGCCCTGTGAGATTGGCCTTGGCATCGGATCATGGGGGCTTTACACTCAAGGAGGCTGTTAAGGCTTGGCTCCAAGAGTGGGGCCATGAGGTGGTGGACATGGGGGTGCATAATCCACAGCCTGTGGATTATCCCGATGTGATAGGCCCGGCAGCAGCAGCCGTCTCAAGGGGGGAGGTGGAACGAGCAGTGGTGCTATGTGGTACAGGGATCGGCGCCTCCTTAGTGGCCAATAAGTATCCCGGGGTTCGCTGTGCCCTTTGCCATGATATTTATACCGCCAAGATGGGCCGTATGCACAATGATGCCAATATCCTGGCCATGGGGGGAAGGGTCTTGGGGGAAGGCTTGGCTAAGGAGATGCTGAAGGTCTGGTTGGAGACCCCTTTTGAGGGGGGGCGCCATGCGAGGCGATTGGGAAAGGTCTCGGAGATAGAGCATAGGATCTTGGGGGGCAAAGGGCCATGATAGAGGAGGTCTGGAAGGTGGATCCCCAATTGGCAGAGGCTATCTGCCGTGAGATAGGCCGCCAGGCCGACAAATTGGAGCTTATAGCCTCGGAGAACTTTGCCAGTATGGCTGTGTTACAGGCCCAGGGATGCGTTATGACAAACAAGTATGCGGAGGGGTATCCTGCAAAGCGTTATTATGGGGGTTGTCAGTGGGTGGACGTGGCTGAGGATCTGGCCAGGGAGCGGGCGTCTGCCCTCTTCGGGTGTGAGCATGTGAACGTGCAACCCCACTCCGGTACCCAGGCCAATATGGCAGTTTACATGGCTATACTGAAGCCGGGGGATACTATATTGGCCATGAATTTGGCCCATGGTGGGCACCTCTCCCATGGCTCCCCGGTGAGCTTTTCTGGTCAGCTTTACAGGGTGGTTTTTTACGGTGTGGACAGGGAGAAGGAGGTCATAGACCTTGACCAGGTGAGGGACCTGTCTAAGCGATATCGCCCAAAGCTCATTGTGGTGGGTGCAAGCGCCTATCCCAGAACCATAGACTTTGCCCCCTTCAGAGAGATCGCCGACGAGGTGGGGGCCTATGTGATGGCTGACATTGCCCATATCGCAGGCCTGGTGGCAGTGGGTATTCATCCCTCCCCCATCCCATACTGCGAGTTTGTCACCACCACCACCCACAAGACCCTCAGGGGCCCCAGAGGGGGGATGATCATGTGTCGGCGTGAGTTTGCCCAGGTCATAGACAAGACCCTCTTTCCAGGGGTCCAGGGGGGTCCCCTCATGCATGTAATTGCTGCAAAGGCTGTGGCCTTTAAGGAGGCACTTACCCCTGAGTTCAAAACGTATCAGGAGCAGATTGTGAAGAATGCAAAGGCACTGGCCAATGCCCTTGCAGAGAGGGGTTTCAGGCTGGTCTCAGGCGGCACAGACAACCACCTCATGCTGGTAGACTTAAGGGGCAAGGGGATCACAGGGAAGGAGGCTGAGAAGGCCCTGGAGGATGCGTCTATCACTGTTAACAAGAACATGATACCCTTCGATCCACAAAAGCCCTTTATCGCGAGTGGGATAAGGATAGGTACCCCTGCCGTCACCACCAGGGGTATGAAGGAGGGGGAGATGGAAGCCATCGGTGGCTGGATCTCCCGCGTGTTGGAGCATCCCGAGGAGACCGTTAAGAGGGAGGTAGCCTCTGAAGTGAAGGCCCTTTGTGATCGTTTCCCCCTCTATCCAGAGTTGAGGAAGGAGTGCAGAGGCGTCACATAAAGGGGCGAAAAGGGGGATGGAGAGACCCACCTGGGATCGTTACTTCATGGATATTGCGATCCTGGTCTCCAGTAGATCCACTTGTCTTAGGCGAAAGGTGGGGGCAGTGATAGTAAAGGATAAACGCATCTTGTCTACTGGATATAACGGTCCTCCATCTGGTTTGGCCCACTGTGCAGATGTGGGATGCTTAAGACAGCGGTTGGGGATACCATCAGGGGAACGGCATGAGATCTGCAGGGGCCTCCACGCTGAACAAAATGCTATCATACAAGCGGCCCTTCATGGTGTAAGCATTGAGGGGGCCAGGATATACACCACCACCTTCCCATGCGTGATCTGCTCTAAGATGCTGATCAATGCAGGCATTACGGAGATCATTTACAGAGAGGGATACCCGGACGAACTCTCTGCCTCCCTCCTTAGGGAGGCGGGGGTGCGTATAAGACAACTGAAGGATGCCCAGTGAGGTGCCCTAAGTGTCATAGTATAGAGGACAGGGTGTTGGACTCCAGGTTGGTGAAGGGGGGGATGGCTATCCGAAGAAGGAGGGAGTGCCTCCGGTGCGGCCAGCGGTTCACCACCTATGAGAGGGTGGAAGAGACTATGCCCTTGGTGGTGAAGAAGGACGGGCGTAGGGAACCTTACAAGCGGGACAAGCTCATTGCGGGGATGAGGAAGGCCTTTGAAAAGAGGCCAGTACCCGCTCAAAAGCAGGAGGAGCTGGCGGATGAGGTGGAGCGCTTCCTCCTATCCTTGGGGGAGAAAGAGGTCTCCTCCCAAGTGATAGGGGAGAAGGTGATGTCCCTTATTAAGGATGTTGACGAAGTGGCCTATGTGCGCTTTGCTTCTGTATATCGGCAGTTTAAGGACTTATCCGATTTCATTGAGGAGCTGAAGACCCTTATGGAGGCCTCCCAAAAAAAGGGGAGAAGGGCCCCGGTCAAGAAGAAGGCCTCAACCACGGCCAAGTATGCATATCCAAGGCTACCCTTGGACGAGGAGGAACCCCCCTGAGGGGAGGTGATGGGGAAAGCTGATCCTTCCAAAATCGTTGTAGGCTCTTTTGTCTTGGTCATCCTTGCAGGCACTATGCTTCTTGCGCTCCCTTGGGCTACAGTGGATGGGCGGGGTCTCTCATTGGTGAATGCCCTTTTCACTGCCACCTCCGCCACCTGTGTTACAGGGCTTACAGTAGTGGATACGGGCAGGACTTTCACCCCGTTTGGTCAGATTACCATACTGCTCCTTATTCAGATAGGGGGATTGGGGGTGATGACCTTGTCTACCTTCTTTCTCAGCATGGTGGGCAGGAGGATCTCCCTTAGGGGGAAGATCGTAGTTCAGGATGCCCTAAACTATTACGATATGGAAAGCCTCTTGGAGCTCATCCGGTATATCCTCATCTTCACCTTCCTCTTAGAGATGGCAGGGGCGCTGCTCTTGGCCTATCCCTTTTGTGAGAGGATGGGCGCGATGGGGATCTATGCTGCGGTGTTTCACGCAGTCTCTGCTTTCTGCAATGCAGGTTTCTCCCTTTTCTCCGACTCCTTGGTCTCCTTCAAGGGGAACCTACTGGTGAATGGCACAATGATGGGCCTTATTGTTATGGGGGGATTAGGTTTCCCCGTGCTCCTCGATTTGTACAAGCGCTTCTTCGTATTTAGAGGAGAACCGTACAGACTGAGATTTCAGACAAAGCTCGTCCTTACAGTCACTGCATTCCTCATTGTTACAGGCGCAGCGGCCTTTCTCCTGTTTGAGATGAAAAACACCTTGGCTCCCCTTCCTTGGGGCACCAAGGTGTTGGCCAGCCTGTTTCAGGCGGTAACCCCGAGGACAGCGGGCTTCAATACGTTGAATACCGGGGCATTTAGAGAGGCGACCCTCTTCTTTATTATCTTCCTCATGTTCGTTGGCGCCTCCCCTGGAGGCACAGGAGGGGGGATTAAGACCACCACGGCTGCCATTGTCCTCTTTAGTATCAGGTCCATACTCAGGGAGGAGAGGGAGGTGAATATCCTGGGAAGGACCATTCCCCCAAGGATAGTAAGTAAGGCCTTCGCTATCTTCTTTCTCTCGGCGGCGTTGATTTTTATGACTGTCCTTACCTTGCTTTTGTTCGAGCCTAATATGCCCCTCATAAAGCTGTCTTTTGAGGTGGTCTCAGCCTTTGGAACTGTGGGACTCTCCACCGGCATCACCCCTACCCTCTCCGGGATCTCCAAGGTGATTCTCTCGGTGGTGATGCTTGCAGGGAGGGTGGGGCCCCTTACCTTGGTGCTGGCCATGGCCCGGAGGGAGGTCCCCCCCGAGATCAGGTACCCTGAGGCCCAGGTGATGGTGGGATGATGGAGGGACCACTTCTTCAATGTCTCCTCTTGCTCTTCCTCCTGGCCCTCTCCGCCTTCTTCTCAGGTTCTGAGGCTGCTTTTTTCTCCCTTCAGCCAATAGAGATAGAGAAGTTGCGCCAACACAAGAAGACGGTGGCTGTTAAGGCCCTCCTGAAGCTTCTGTCCCAGCGTGAGGCCCTGCTCACTACGGTCCTTATTGGTAACGAGGGGGTGAATGTGGCCCTGTCTTCTGTTGCTGCATCACTGGCGCTCACCCTGTGGGGAGATAAGGGATTGGGGATCTCTGTAGCAGTGATGACTTTCTTATTGGTGGTCTATGGGGAGGTTACTCCCAAGGCAGTGGCAGTTGCCCATGCTACCACATGGGCCCTGAGTGCCGCTCCCCTGCTCCTTGCCTTCTCCTATATGGTCTATCCCTTTCGATGGTGCCTCACCATCCTCACGAAGGGTGCAACCCGTGGGGTTCCTGAGGAGGAGAAAACAGTAGGGGAGGAGGGTTTTAAAGCCTTAGTGCGGGAGGGCAAGAGGAAAGGCGTCTTGAAAGAGGTAGAGCGGGAGATGATTATGAAGGTATTTCGTTTTACCCATACCAGGGTAGGAGAAATTATGACACCCAGGACAGAGATGTTTGCCTTGGAAGTGAACACTCCCCTAATGGAGGCGTATGAGGCCCTGAGGGGGGTGACATACAGGGAAGTGCCCCTCTATGAGGGGCGCTTGGATAATTTAGTGGGGGTCATGAGGACCAAGGCCCTTCTGGGATTGCCCTGGGGGCTGATGAAGGCGAAAGACTTGAGAGAGCTGATGGAGGAGCCCTACTATGTTCCGGAAAGCAAAGAGGCTATAGAACTGCTCAGGGAGTTTCAAAGGAAGCGCCTCCACATGGCCATAGTGATCGACGAATACGGGGGGGTGGCAGGTCTGGTAACATTGGAGGATATCATAGAGGAGCTTGTGGGTGAGCTCTCAGATGAGTTTGGCGGTGAGGAGCAGGAAATCATGGAGTTGTCCCCCGGGGTGTATAGGGTCCCTCCCAGGGTCTCCTTAGAAGAGCTGGATGAGAGATTGGGGATCAAACCACCCCCCGATGTGGATATAGACACGGTAGGAGGGCTGGTCTTTCACCTCTTTGGTAGGGTACCCCAGGAGGGGGAAAGCGTAGAGTATGGGGGCTGGAGATGGCGTGTAGAAGGCATGAAGAGGACCAGGATCCTTGACATTCTCTTGGAGAAGCGTTGCGAGGATGAGGCCTCCTGAAGTTCCCTTCATAGGTGCTAAGGATCATGGGACGGTCTGTCTGATGGGCATTCCTTTGGACCGTACCCCCTCTTACCGCCCTGGTACCAGCTTAGCGCCAAGGGCCATAAGAGAGGTGTCTGAGCTCTTAGAGACGTATAGTCCCTATCTGGAGCTGGACTTAAATGATGTGCCATTTGAGGACTTGGGGGATTTGTCTCCTCTTATTGGTTCCCTTGAGGGTTCCCTCCTCTGGATCCAGGAGACGGCAGAGGAATTGATTGAGAAAGGGAAGAAGCTCCTTGCCATGGGTGGAGAGCACTTGATCACTCTTCCTTTGGTGAGGGCCTATTTGAAGAGGTGGCCTGACATGGTGGTGGTCCACCTGGATGCCCATATGGATCTGAGAAATGAATATGAGGGGCACCATCTCTCCCATGCAACGGTGATGAGGCGGGTGTGGGAGGTGGTGGAGGGGCGGGTTTATCAATTGGGCATACGCTCAGGCACCAAGGAAGAGTGGCGGTTCTCCCAGAGGCAATGCTGGCTCTGTCCTTATGATCTTTCCAGGATGGGGGAATGCCTTTATAAGATCGGTAACGCCCCTGTGTATCTCACCATAGACTTGGATGTGTTGGATCCTGCGTATCTCCCGGGCACTGGCACACCAGAGGGTGGTGGGATCACGCCAGGAGACCTCTTTTCCTCCCTTCCCCTATTCTTGGAAAGGAACCTTGTTGGCGTTGATGTGGTGGAGCTGTCGCCTGCCTATGACCCCTCAGGGGCCTCTGCCATCTTGGCGGCCAAGGTGGTGAGAGAAACATTGCTCCTTTTGGGCTCGGGCCTCTATCTTTAGCGCCTTGGAATGGAGCTTCTTGCAAATGCCTTGGGCTATATGATAGAACCCCCTTCACGTCAGGGGATGTATGGTAGGCAGGGAGGATAGGTGATGCCCAAGATGAAGACCAACAGGAGCGCTGCCAAGAGGTTCAAGGTGACAGGGTCAGGTAGGTTGAGAAGGAGGAAGGCAGGTAAGAGCCATCTTCAAGAGGAGAAGAGGGCCAAAAGGAAGAGGCACCTTCGTCGTCCCTCATTGGTGGGCAGGGAAGAGATGGAAAGGATGAAGAGGCTTCTGCCTTATGCCCTTTGAGGAGGAGTGAGTAATGGCGAGGGTAAAGGGTGGGCCCACAACCCGGCGCCGGCGGAAGAAGTGGTTGAAGCTGGCCAAGGGGTATTATGGAAACAAGAGTAAGACATACTCAGTGGCCAGACAGACCGTTATAAAGGCCCTGGCATACGCCTATAGGGATAGGAGGAACAGAAAGCGGGAGTTCAGGAGGCTTTGGATCACCAGGATAAATGCAGCAGCCCGGCTTTACGGGCTCACCTATGGCCAGCTTATCCATGGGCTGAAACTGGCCCAAGTAGAGGTGAATCGTAAGATGCTGGCTGATATGGCGGTGAGGGAGCCGCAGGTCTTTGCCCGCTTAATAGACGTGGCCAGGGAGCACCTCGAAGCTGCTTGAACCTTGGCGAAGGGGAAGATGCGTTATGTAGCCGTCCTTGGGGCGGGTCGTTTTGGTTATAGCGTAGCCAAGACCCTTATGGAATTGGGGTGTCAGGTGTTGGCCGTTGATAAGGACGAAGCTAAGGTGAAGCAGCTTGACGGGATAGTCACCCAAGCGGTTCAGATGGATGTCACAGATGAGCGTGCCCTGAGGGCTATTGGCATCAAGGATGTGGATGCAGCTGTGGTAGCCATCGGTCAGAGGATGGAGGCCAGCATTCTGGTTTCCCTCATATTGAAGGAGATGGGGGTGCCCTATGTGGTGTCCAAGGCGGTCACCCCCCAGCATGGGCGGGTCTTAGAGAAGATAGGTTGTGACAGGGTAGTTTACCCCGAGGGGGACATGGGTGTAAGGTTGGCCCGATCTTTGGTATCCCCAACCATCTTAGACGAACTGGAGATATCAAGGGATTATGGCATATATGAGATTCAGATCCCTGAGTCTTTAGAAGGTCAGAGCTTGGCTGAGCTGGCCATCCGATCACGATTCAATCTCAATGTGATTGCCATCAAAGAGCCCTCAGGAGAGATCAATCCGTCGCCTGGGGGGAGTGACGTGCTTCAGCAAGGTCAGGTGGTGGTGCTGTTGGGTAGGAAGGAGGATCTGAGTAAATTTGAGAAGGTCTTAAAGAGGCGGAACAAGGAGCGATGAGGGACTCATTGAGTGGGCTTAAGGAGAGGGCCCTAAGGGAGCTGGCTTCGGTGGGCAGTACCCAGGAACTCAGGGAATTTCAGCTAAGATTCCTGGGGAAGAAGGGTGAGCTGAAGGCTGTCCTGAGAGGGATGGGGAAGCTTCCCCCAGAAGAGAGGCCCACGGTAGGCCGGATGGCCAATCAGATCAAGGAGTTGCTGGAGCGGGCTATAGAGGAGAAGGAGGCCCTCCTGCGGCAAAGAGAAGAGAAAGAGAGATTGGCCTCTGAGGGGATAGATGTGACCCTGCCTGGCAGGGGGCCAGAGATGGGTGGTGTTCATCCCATTACAAGGGTGCTGAGAGAGATCGAGGATGTGTTTGTATCCATGGGTTTTCAGGTGGCTGAGGGCCCGGAGATAGAGACAGACTATTACAACTTTGAGGCCCTAAATATCCCTTCTCACCACCCAGCTCGAGACATGCAGGACACCTTCTACTTATTAGAGGGGCTTCTCCTTAGAACCCACACCTCCCCTGTGCAAATCAGGGTGATGGAGCGCTTTTCTCCTCCTATCCGGATTATTGCCCCGGGGAAGGTATATAGGAGGGATGCCGACATCTCACATACCCCTATGTTCCATCAGGTAGAGGGCCTTTTGGTGGATGAGGTGAGTACCTTCTCTGACCTGAAAGGGGTCTTGGAAAGGTTTGCATCGAGGACATTTGGTCCCCGAACCCTTGTCCGGTTTAGGCCCAGCTACTTTCCATTTACCGAGCCCAGTGCAGAGATGGACATTGGGTGTGTCATATGTGGTGGGAAAGGATGTCGAGTGTGTAAGGGCTCCGGCTGGGTGGAGATCTTAGGGTGTGGCATGGTGGACCCTGCGGTCTTCTCATTTGTGAACTACGATTCCAGCAGGTACAGGGGATTCGCCTTTGGCTTAGGGGTGGAGAGGATCGCTATGCTAAAGTACGATATCGACGACATCAGGCTGTTCTTTGAGAATGATCTAAGGTTCTTGAAGCAGTTTCTCTAAGGGGGGTGCATGCTCTTCACACTGAACTGGCTGAGTGAGTTTGTGGACTGTAAGGACCTCTCTCCTGAGGAGGTTGCTACCCGCCTCACTATGGCAGGGTTAGAGGTAGAGGGGCTACGCTACTTAGGGGAGGGGCTTGAACAGGTGAAGGTGGGGCGCATCCTTGCTGTAAAGGATCATCCCCGTCAGCGGAACTGGAGGGTGTGCAGGGTTTCTATTGGCGATGGAGAGGTCCAAGTGGTGAGTGGTGCCCCTCAACTGAGGGAAGGGAGGACAGTGTTGGTGGCCCTGCCAGGGGCCTCACTCCCCTCAGGGATGGTGGTGAAGACAATGGAGTTGAAGGGGATAGCATCTCAAGGGAACCTCGTTTCAGAAATTGAGCTGGGGCTGGCAGAAGAGGGGGAGGTGGAAACGGTGATCTTTTTGGAGGAGGGGGAGCCTGGTGCACCTGCAGCCCCCTTACTCTACATGGATGATTACGTCTTAGAGACCAGTCCAACACCTAACAGGCCTGACTGTCTTGGGGTCCTTGGGGTGGCGCGCGAGCTTGCAGTGCTTTTAAATAGGCCCCTCAAAATGCCCTCGATCTCCTTTCCTGAGGAGGGCCCACCCATAGGGGGAGTGGCTCAGGTAGAGATTCTGGAGCCAGATCTCTGTTCGAGGTATTGTGCCCGATATGTGGAGGATGTTGAAGTAGGTTCCTCACCCCTTTCTATGAAGGTTAGGCTTAACGCAGTGGGTATCCGGTCTATATCCAATGTGGTGGATGTGACCAATTACGTGTTGATAGAGACGGGTCATCCCCTCCATGCCTTCGACTATGACGATTTGAGGGAGCATAGGATAGTGGTGAGGAGGGCCAAAAAAGGGGAGGTATTAGTCACCCTGGATGGAGAGGCAAGGGAGCTTACCCCTGAGATGCTCCTCATAGCAGATGCTGAGAGGGGTGTAGCCTTGGCTGGGATCATGGGAGGCGCCAACTCTGAGGTGAGGAAGCGCTCCCATAGGATACTTATCGAGAGCGCCTTCTTTGAACCCACGTCCATTAGACGGACCTCTAAGGCCCTGGGCCTTTCAACAGAGGCCTCCAAGAGGTTTGAGAGAGGCGCCGATGTTGAAGGTCTTGTAATGGCCTTAAATAGGGCTACTCAGCTTGTCCTCCAGGTGGCTGGTGGTAAGGTGGCTCGAGGGATACTGGACGTTTATCCCAAACCTTACAGGCCTAAGAGGGTGTATCTCTCTCACAAGAATCTGGAGGGCATTCTTGGGACCTCGGTGCCCATAGACGAGGTGGAGCGCATCTTGAAAGGGCTGGGGTTCTCTCCAAAAAGGGAAGGGGAGGGATGGGAGACCACAGTGCCCTCTTACAGGGCCTTCGATGTGGGTAGGGAGATAGATTTGGTTGAGGAAGTGGCCAGGATCCATGGATACCACAGCATCCCCTCTACCATGCCTTCTGGCCCCCTGCCCAAAGAGAGGGTGAGGAGTCAGCGTCCGCTAATTGTGGAGGTAGAGTCCCTCCTATCTGGCATGGGCCTGATAGAGGTGATCAATTACAGCTTCATAGATCCACGCTCCTTGAGCCTTTTGGGCCTTCCTCGGGGAGATCCCCGCTACAACTTCATGGTATTGCAGAACCCGTTGAGTGAGGAGATGTCCGTGATGAGGACTACCCTTCTACCAGGTCTCATCAACACGGCAGTCAGCAATGAGAAGGTACAGGTGAGGGACATGGCTATCTTCGAGATAGGGAAGGTCTTTTTACCATCCAAACAGGGGCCACCAGAATATCTGCATGGAGGTATTCTGGCCACAGGGAAGCGCGGGGTGAGCTGGGACAGTAAGGGTCAGGAGTATGACTTCTTCTTTGTAAAGGGCGTGGTAGAAGAGTTAGTTAGGCGCCTCAGGGGTCGGGATTTGGCGTTAGGCCCTTGCAAGGAGCCATTCCTCCATCCCGGGCGTTCAGCCACTATAATGATCAATGGGAGGCCTATAGGTTACATAGGAGAGATTCATCCTAAGGTAGCCCGTACCTTTCGGCTCTCCCAAAGGTGCTATGTGGCGGAGCTGCTGTTAGAGGCCTTGGTGGGTGGGAGGGAGATCACCTATACCCCACTTCCCAGGTTTCCAGGGTCCAGCAGGGATCTCTCCCTTGTGGCCCCCTTGGGACTCTCCCATGGAGAGATCCTTAATACCATCCAGGAGTTGGCACCCCCACAACTCAAGGAGGTACGTCTCATAGACCTTTACACCGGTCCACCCATCGAAGAGAGCAAAAGGGGCCTCACCTACTCTCTGTTCTATCGGGCTGATGACAGGACCCTCACTGATGATGAGGTGGAGGAGGCCCACGGTAGGCTGGTAGAAGAGATAGAGAAGAGGCTGCCCATCTCTGTAAGGCGCTGATAGTGCTCTAACAGATCGAAATCTCTCAATTTGTCCTTATCTTTGCGCCCTTAATGCGATCTCTAATGCCATGAGATAGGCCTCCATGGCCTCTCTTTGAGTGGGCTCGACTTGAAGGAGCCTGTGAAGGATCTGGACCACTTCCGGGTGACGGAGGAGCCTTTCTACCACCTCTCTAAGGATTGGGTCCACCATCTCAGGGGCCCCATAAGGGGAAATCGCCTCGCCTACCTCTTCGAGGTACCTTGGACCTGAGCCAGTGATGAACCAGTTTGGATTCACCTTGAACTTCTCCCTCAGTAGGTGCACCAATGACACTCTTGGTTCGTTTTTGCCACTAATATAGCGGTTGAGTGCCGATTTCGACACCCCAAGGGATCGGGCAAATACCTCGAGACTAAGCCCCGAGTCTTTTTGGGCCTCTCTCAACCTCAATCCTATCTCCTTCCTAAGGATAGGCAGATAGTTATGGATCGAATGGACCTCTTCATTCCTATCTCGGTCCGTATCGTACCCATTTCCCTCAGGGTTCCTCATTGCAGAAATTCCCCCCTAAAATGCCCATTTCTGGGTTGATGTAACCAGAAATGATGCTAACTACTTGTTACTGCTAAACTTTTATACACGCGAGGTATACAAGGGGCAATGGTATTTTTCCGAAGGGCGGTTTGGGGGAATCTCTTTTGGGGAATAGAGGGATAGCCGATGATGAGGACCCTTAAATCGGCATTTGATTATGGGTACATAATGGGACTCCGTGGAGTTGGCAGCCTCCCTTCTTCCACACCTAAGGGGCAGGTGGAGAGAAATCGCGATATGGGGCTGTCCTATCCCTGATTTCTCTTCTCTTTTCCATAAACCTGGGGCCGGAGGGTAGCACCTGCTGCTCAAAATGCCATATTACCTGTTTCTCTATCCATCTATCAGGGGCCTCCCCCCATTCTATTGTACACCTTCCCCCCTTTATCCCCAGTTTCCCCACGATTCCGCAATTGGGGCATTTAACCTTTGTGGAATTGGTGAATTGTAAGAGGGTATTGTGGCAATACGGACAGGAGAATGGGGCAGCTTCTCCAAGATACCTCTTTTCCCCCCTAAGGGCTTCTACCAAGGCTCTTCCCCCATTTTTGGCCCTCCTCATGCCCTCCTCTTGGTATATTACTTCCCCTGGCCCCTGCCCGTAAATCACGAACTGGTCCACTATGAAATACCCCAAGGCACGGAGGAAGAGGGCGTTCACGGGAAGGGCATAAGACTCCCATCCGGGGATCCCTGCCGTAGCTATGGAGAGAGCAGGGCGCCCTTCCAGCTCCCGACCGTAACCGTACATGAAGCCCATGCCACGATCCATGAAGGTCTTGAGTATACCTGTAGGACCAAGGAGATAGGTGGGAGCACCCAACACTAAAGCATCGTACCTTGTAAGGATTCTATACACCTTATGGGCATCATCTTGGACAGGACACTCTACCTTTTTGAATACGCAACTCATGCAGCCCCTGCAAGGCTCTATCCGGTAATCTGTGAGGCGTATCATGGCCACCTGGGCTCCCGCCTCTTGAGCCCCCATGAGGGCCTCCTTTACAGCGATCTCTGTATTGCCCATCTTCCTGTAGCTGCAAACCATACCCAATACCTTCATTTCTCACCTCCGTCCTTAGACTTATGGCCAGTATCCTTCCAACACATCCTCGAAGAACTCTAAAACCGGCCATTCCTCGTCCCATTCAATGGCAATGA
This sequence comes from Aquificota bacterium, assembly GCA_015486015.1. Lineage (GTDB taxonomy): Bacteria > Thermosulfidibacterota > Thermosulfidibacteria > Thermosulfidibacterales > B14-G1 > WFSI01. The sequence continues at coordinate 93,285 of WFSL01000022.1, forward strand.
AATCTACCTTGTAAGGCCCTTTCCACTTCTCTCGCTGGATGTATATCTGCACGGCCCTCCATAGGTGGTCCCGTTTTCTCCTTGTCAGGGCCTCCTTAGGGTCTAAGAGGCCGCCCCTACTCACAGTGCGTACCTCGACTAAATGGAGGGTATCCCCCCTCTTGGCCACAATATCAATTTCCCCCCATCGGGTGTTAAAGTTTCGGTTGATCACCTTGAATCCGCGCTCCTTCAGGAATGAGGTGGCCAGGTCCTCCCCTCTCTTGCCTAACTCTCTGGTTTTACCCACTTGAATGTCCTCCGGTGGATGGGACATGGACCATAGCGCTGCAGCGCCTGACGGTGTTGGAGGGTGGCGTATCCCTTGTGAGAGGCGAAGCCATATTGGGGAAATACCTTGTCGTATCGACACATAAGCCGATCCCTGATCACCTTCGCTATAATGGAGGCAGCTGCTATGGATAAGCTTTTGTTGTCCCCTTTCACCACAGAGACTGTGGGGATGGGAAGACCCTTGAGTTTCATCCCGTCTACTATCACTAAACGAGGTCCGATGCGGAGGCTACCCACGGCCCTCCTCATGGCCTCAGCTGCGGCCTGATAGATGTTAACCCGATCTATCTGCTTCCAGCCTACTACCCCAATGGACCAGTCCATGGCCTTCTCCTTGATCACTTCAAAGAGGGCCTCCCTCTTCTTGGGGGAGAGGGTTTTAGAGTCCTTGACGTCTGGGATAGGGGCATCCAGAGGGAGTATAACAGCCGCTGCTACCACAGGGCCGGCAATACACCCTCTCCCAGCCTCGTCCACCCCTGATAGCGGGAAGAACCCCTCCTTACTGAAGTGGCGATCAAAAGCAAGTCTGGCCTTGTCGGGATCTTCTCCCTGGTGTGGAGCGTGCCTCCTCATAGCCTCTCCTCATAAATGCGCCTCCTGAGGTGCCTGATATGGGCCTTTACCAGGCCTGTCCTGTACCCTTGTCTCTTTAACCTCCTTAGGATGGCCAGTGCATCCTTCAGCCTTCCCTGATCCTCCCTCAGATTGGCAAGCCCCAAAAGCGCCTCCTGGACCTCGTAGCCCTTGCCCGTCTTTATAACGCTCTGATAGAGTCTTTCTGCCTGATCCCAGGCCCCAACGCTCCTACAAAGCTCTGCCAGCATCAGGATAAACCCTTTATCTTTATTCAGCGGGGCATTTTGGAGGAAGGGTTTGGCCAATTTATACGCCCTCTGTGTGTCCCCCATTTCAATTGCATACTCTACCATCCGCTCCTCCCTGAGGTCAGGGAAGTGGGAACCCGGAGGCATGGCTTCTAAGGTTTTCAGGCCCTTCTTGGGATCACCCAAGTCTTGGGCCTGGATCTCTGCCATAAGAAGCCAGGCGTCCCTCTTCTGGGCATACGGATAGTCCCCCCGGATCAGGGAATTACAGTAAGCTATAGCCTTATTGGGGTCCTGTCTCAACGATCTCGCCATGTGGGCCAACTTCAGGAGCGCCATAGCTGCGTATTGGGAGTTACCCCCCTCCTGAACCACCCTTTCAAATATCCCATGGGCCTCGGCAAAGTTCCCTTTGGAGAGGGCTTTCACCCCCTCTTTGTATAGGCCTTTCTCCTTGCTGCAGCCCCAGACCAGGATCATTGTTAGGAGAAGCCAGAGGGTAATCCAGCGGCCCTTCAGGGGGATCTTCATCTTTCATTCTCCCTCTCCCGTACCAGACTCACACCCACTACGGTATCCTTAGGGGGGAGGTCTATTAGCCGGACCCCTTGGGCAGGACGCCCCATTATGGAGATCTCGCTCGCCTTCAGCCTGATGGCCATACCCTCCTGGGTGGCTATAAAGATTTCATCCTCGGGGTTTACCACCAGTATACCCACCATCTCCCTCGTCTTTTCTGTGAGGCGATGTGCAGTCACTCCCCTTCCACCTCTGGCCTGGACCCTGTAAGCGGATATGGGCGTCCTTTTTCCATAGCCCTTCTGGGTTACTGTGAGCACGTACTCTCCAGTAAGGGCTTCCATCCCCACCACCTCGTCTCCTGGGGCCAACCTGATGCCTCTCACCCCTCGGGCATTTCTTCCCATGGCCCTCACCTGCGCGGAGGAAAAGGCCATGGCCTTACCCCCTTTGGTGCCCAGGATCACTGGGGTCTCTCTCTCTACTGGCTTCACGGATATGAGCTCATCGCTGTCATCCAGCTTTAAGGCAACGATTCCTCCCCTGCGTACATTTTGAAATTGGTTAAGGGGTACCCTTTTTACCACCCCCAGCTTGGTGGCCATCATGAGGTGCCTCCCAGCCTCTGTCTCCTTGAGGTGGGTGAAGGCGGTCACTCTTTCCCCTTCCTCCAACCTGAGGATCTGGCTTATGTGCTTGCCTTTGGCATGGCGGGAGCCTTGAGGGATCTCATACACCTTCAAACGATGCACCTTCCCCCTGTTGGTGAAGAAGAGGAGGTGGTCCAGGGTCGAGGCGATGTACAACTGCTCCACGAGGTCCTCCTCCTTCACCTCTAAGGCCCTCTTTCCCCTTCCCCCTTTCCTCTGGCTCCGATAGATGGCAAGGGGAGTCCTCTTTAGCAGGCCCCTGTGCGTGAGAGTAACCACCATCTTCTCCTCTTTGATGAAGGCCTCCGGATCAAAGGTCTCCACCTCTTCTATGATGGTGGTTCTCCTCTGGTCTCCAAAGCGCTCCTTCACTTCTAAAAGCTCCTCCCTCACCACTCCCCACAGCACGGTCTCCTCCCGTAGGATGGTTTCTAACCTTTGGATGAGGGCTGTCACTTCCTGGTACTCCTTCTCAATCTTTTCCCGTTCCAAGGCAGTGAGGCGTTGGAGCCTCATCTCCAGGATCGCCTGGGCCTGCCTCTCTGAGAGGGCAAACCCTTCCATAAGCCCATTTCGGGCCTCCTGGGGTGTAGAGGAAGCCCGGATGAGCCTGATCACGGCATCCAGATGCTCTATGGCTATCCTCAGGCCTTCGAGGAGATGAAGCTTATCCCGGGCCTTCTTCAGATCAAAGGTGGTCCTTCTGGTCACTACCTCCCTGCGGAATTCCAGGAAAGCCTTCAGTATTTCAGGGAGAGAAAGGAGCTTTGGGGCCCCATCTACCAAGGCGATAAGGATTACCCCGAAGCCAGTCTCCATAGGTGTGTAGCGGTAAAGCTTCTTTAGTACAAAATCCGGGTCCTCACCACGTTTGAGCTCAATCACTATCCTCACCCCGTGGCGGTCTGACTCGTCACGCACCGCTTGCACCTCTTCCAGCTTGCCCTCAACGGCCAATCGGGAAATGCGCTCCACTAATGAGGCCTTGTTGAGTTGATAGGGTATCTCCCGCACTACCAAGGCCACCCTTTTGCCCTTCATGGATTCCACTTCTACCTTGGCCCTCATGCGGAGGGCCCCTTTCCCTGTCTGATAGGCCCGAAGGATCTCGCTGCGCCCACAGATGAACGCCCCAGTGGGGAAGTCTGGGCCCTGGATGAAGTTCATGATCTCCTCCACCGTGGCATCTGGGTGATCAATGATATAGAGCAAGGCATCTACCACCTCTGAGAGGTTGTGAGGAGGGATATTGGTGGCCATGCCCACGGCAATTCCTGCCGAGCCGTTGACCAGCAAGTTGGGTACCCGTGTGGGCAAGACGGTGGGCTCATCGAAGGAGCCGTCAAAGTTGGGTATAAAGTCTACAGTCTCTTTCTCTATGTCACGCAGAAACTCTTCGGCCAGGGAAGTGAGTCTCACCTCTGTATACCGCATAGCGGCTGGGGGATCCCCATCTAAGGAACCGAAGTTTCCCTGTCCATCTACCAAGGGATAGCGCATGGCGAAGTCCTGGGCCATGCGCACCAATGCATCATAAACGGCGGCATCGCCGTGGGGGTGAAACTTTCCCAGTACCTCTCCCACCACCCTGGCAGACTTTTTGAAGGGTCTGTTGGACGTCAGCCCCAGCCCTTGCATCGCATAGAGGATGCGCCTATGTACGGGTTTGAGGCCATCCCTGATGTCGGGCAGAGCGCGCCCTACAATTACGCTCATGGCGTAATCTATGTAGGCGCTTTTCATTTCCTCTTCTATGCTTATGGGTATCACCTTGGCCATAGGGAGGGCCTCCTATTCCCTTAGCCCTGAATAATCCTTGGTACCCGGAAGAACCCCCTTTCGTCTCTGTCAGGGGCATTGGCCAGGGCCTCCTCCTGGGAGAGGGAGGGTTTGGCCTGGTCATCCCGCATCACATTGGTCTGGGCCAGGGCATGGAAGGTAGGTTCTACCCCCTCTGTATCCAGCTCCTTCAGTTGATCCATGTACTCTATTATCCTGTTGAGCTGGTGGGTAAACTCCTCTACCTCTTGAGGGGTGAACTCCAATCTGGCCAGACGGGCAACGTGCAGCACTTCGGATCTACTGATTTTCTCCATGGGCTCACCTCCCTCCTTTAGCCCTTCTTGAGCCGGGCAAGTCTTGCCAAAAGAAGCTTTTCCCCTACCCTATCGAACCTTACCCTAAGCTTCAAGGTTGTCCCTGAGCCCTCAAGTGCCTTCACCCTTCCAGGGCCGAATGCTGGATGAAACACAGGTTCCCCTACACGCCATTCCTCTTGAGTGAAGGGTGTGGTATCTGGGGTTTTCCCTTCTCGCTTCACCAACCTTTGGGGGATGGACCGGAGGAACCTCGAAGGGGGGAAGGTCCGATGACTCCCGTAGTAGAGCCGTTTTTTGGCATAGGTGAGAAACAGAAGATCCTTAGCCCTTGTGAAACCCACATAGCAGAGACGCCTTTCCTCCTCTAAGGAGGCGAGGCTCTCCATGGAAAGGGCATGAGGCAAGAATCCCTCCTCCATCCCTACCATGAAAACCACTGGGAATTCTAAGCCCTTTGCAGAGTGGAGGGTCATGAGGGTCACCCTTAATCCCTCTTTCCTCTCATCTTGAGACGTAGTGAGAGATGCCCTGTCTATGAACTCCCTCAATCCATTCTCAACGTGGTCATACTCCACAGCCACATTTACTAACTCCCTGAGGTTCTCCATCCTTGCCTCTGCCTCGATAGTCCCTTCTGCCTCCAGGGCCTGGATGTAGCCTGTGGCACCCATCAGGTGATCTACAAAGCGAGAGAGAGGCATTTCTTTAGAGGCGGCCTGGAGCTCCTCCAGCAGGCTGACGAACGAAAGGAGGCGTGCCCTTTGGGCAGAGGGGACCTCCGCCCTTTTTAAGCCTTCCCACAATGGGAGGCCTTCCTGCTCGCAGAAGTGTAAGACCCGCTCCACGGTTCTCTCGCCAAGGCCCCTCTTTGGGGTGTTTATCACCCGACGAAAGGCCAAGGTATCGTTGGGGTTCTCCACCAATCGGAGATAGGCAATGATGTCTTTGATCTCTTTCCTATCATAAAATCGGAGGCCACCTACCACCTGATACGGGATCCCCTCTTTGCTAAGGGCCTCCTCTAAGGGGCGTGACTGGGCGTTCGTCCGGTAGAAGACGGCAAAATGCGAAAGGGGACGGACCTTAGACATCTCTTTGATCTTGGAGACCACATAGCGCGCCTCGTTCTTTTCGTCTGTGGCCACATAAAGGGTGATCCTCTCTCCTTGGGGATTGGCAGTGAAGAGGCGTTTCTCCTTTCGGAGGGTGTTCTCCCTGATCACATGCCAGGCAGCGTCCAGAATGATTTGGGTGGATCGGTAGTTCTCTTCTAACTTTACCACCTTTGCCTCGGGGAAGTCTCGCTCAAACAAAAAGACATTCCGCACATCTGCTCCACGCCAGCTATAGATGGACTGGTCATCGTCCCCCACCACGCATAGGTTCCTGTGCTTCCTGGCCATAATGCTCACGATCTGGTATTGGGGAGGATTGGTGTCCTGGTACTCATCCACCATGATGTGATGGAATCGGCCCTGCAGGAATTTTCTCACTGGCTCCTCCTCCAGGAGCCTCAAGGGATAGAGGATGAGATCGTCAAAGTCCATAGCGTTGTTCTGTCTCAGAAATTCCCTGTAACGTGCGTAGATGAGGTTTACCACATCCATCCACTTCCCCTCCCCTTTCAATTCCCCAGGGTCCCCTTGGGCCATCCGCAGCTTACTCATGGTGGCAAGGATGGGTCGGGGGGAGAAGCGCCTATCCTCTATTCCCATCTCTTTAAGGATCTGCTTTACCAGTGCTACCTGATCTGAGTCGTCATAGACACTGAAGTCTGGAGTGTACCCTAACATGTTTGCAAAGCGGCGCATCACCCAAAGCCCAAAGGAGTGGAAGGTGGATAGGAACGGAGGATTATGCCATTTATAGCCTATAAGGTGTGCTACTCGATTTTTCATTTCCTGGGCCGCTTTGTTGGTGAAGGTGAGGCCAAGGATCCCCTCGGGGGCCTCCCCAGAAGCGATGAGATAAGCCACCCTGTGGGTGATCACCCTGGTCTTGCCCGATCCTGCCCCTGCCAGGATAAGCAAGGGGCCAGAGATAAAAGTCACCGCCTCTTTCTGGGGCTCGTTGAGCCCTGCCAGCAGATCCTCTATGCTCGTGAGCGTCTTCTTCATTATAAAAATTTTAAACCTAAGTTGGATGATTTTACTACCCCCTCTGGCCGAATTGCTAAAAATCCTCGGGCCTCCTGTTGCACCCTGAGGGTAGGTGGAGTAGAAAGAGACAGAAGCGGAGAGCATCCATGAAAGAGTTCGCCCATTTGCATCTGCACACCCAGTACAGCCTGTTGGATGGAGGCATCCTGCTGCCGAGGCTCTTTGAGGAGGCGCCAAAGCTGGGGCTCCAGGCATTGGCCATTACAGATCATGGCAACATGTTTGGGGTGGTCCCGTTCTATAAGATGGCTAAAAAAGCGGGGATACATCCTATCATTGGCTGTGAAGCCTACATGGCTCCAGGTTCCCGGAAAGAGAGGGCCAGTTATAAGGGCTTGTCTGATGCCGCATTTCACTTGATCCTACTGGTGAAGGATGAAACAGGTTACAAGAACCTGGTGAAGCTTGCCTCTTCTGCTTATCTGGAGGGGTTCTACTACAAACCAAGGATAGACAAGGAAATTCTCAGAGAGCATGCTGAAGGGCTTATTGCCCTGTCTGCCTGTCTGAAGGGGGAGATACCCCATCTGCTTGCCCTGGGGGATTATGAGGGGGCTAAGAGGGCAGCCCAGGAGTACTTGGAAATTATGGGGGAGGGCAATTTCTACATAGAGATCCAGCAGAACGGGATGGCGCAGCAGGAGGAGGTGAATGGGGGGCTTGTCTCCTTGGCAAACGAGATGGGCATCCCATTGGTGGCCACGAACGATTGCCATTACCTCTTTCCTTCAGATGCCCATGCCCACGATATCCTCCTGTGCATCCAGACGGGGAAGCATGTCCAAGACCAAGACAGGATGAGGATGTCTACGGACCAGCTTTATTTGCGCACTCCGGATGAGATGTACAGGCTATTTCAAGAGATACCTGAGGCAGTGAAGAATACATGGGAGATCGCCAATAGGTGTCAGTTTCAATTTTCTTTTCACCAGCTACATCTCCCCATTTATCAGGTACCTCAAGGATACGATTTGGATGGTTATCTTGCTCATCTGGCTAAGAAGGGGCTGGAGGAGAGGAGAAAGAGAGGGGAGATAGATGCTCATAGAGACTTCCAGGAGTATCGGCAGCGATTAGAGGATGAGATTACTGTTATAAGGGAGATGGGATTCTCGGGATACTTTCTCATAGTCTGGGACTTTGTGAGGTTTGCCAAAAAGAGGGGCATCCCTGTGGGCCCTGGGAGGGGCTCAGCGGCTGGTTCCTTGGTCTCTTACGCCCTGGGCATCACCAACCTGGATCCTCTTAGGCATAATCTGCTCTTTGAGCGGTTCCTTAATCCTGAGCGGGTCTCCATGCCCGATATAGATATAGACTTCTGCATGGAGAGAAGAGATGAGGTGATTGAGTATGTTAGGGGGAAATATGGCAAAGAGAATGTGGCCAAAATCATAACCTTTGGTACCATGGCAGCCCGGGCTGTAGTGAGGGATGTAGGGAGGGCTATGGGTATGCCCTATAAGGATGTGGATGCTATTGCTAAGCTTATCCCCAGCGGGCCGGGGGTAAACATGACCATTTCCAAGGCTATTGAGGAGGTTCCTCAGCTCCAGGAGATGGTAAAGGGGCAGCCCGAGGTAAGGGAACTCTTAGAGGTTTCACAAAAGCTGGAGGGCCTTTCTCGTCATGCCTCCACCCATGCCGCTGGGGTAGTGATTACCCCTGAACCCCTCACTGAGTATGTTCCCCTATATCGGGGTGTGGACAACGAGATAGTAACCCAATATGCCAAGGACGAGCTGGAAGACCTGGGCCTATTAAAGATAGATCTGTTGGGTCTCAAGACCCTTACGGTGATTCGCATGGCCTTAGAGCTTATCCAGAGGTATAAGGGCGAAAGGCCCGATCTGGAGCATCTGCCCCTCGATGACCCTGAAACCTATCGGCTGTTGGAGGAGGGGAGGACCCAAGGGGTCTTCCAGTTAGAGTCACCGGGTATGAGGGAGCTCATTAAACGCCTGAGGCCCAGCCGGTTCGAGGATCTAATCGCCTTAGTGGCCATTTATCGCCCTGGCCCCTTAGGTTCGGGGATGGTGGAGGACTTCATCAATAGGAAACACAAAAAAGTGGAGTGGAAGGTGCCCATCCCCCAGATAGAGGATATCTTGGAGGAGACATATGGGGTTATCCTCTACCAGGAGCAGGTGATGCAGATCGCCAGCCGCCTTGGTGGGTTCACTATGGGGCAGGCGGATCTGCTGCGCAGGGCCATGGGGAAGAAGAAGAAGGAGATTATGGCCAGGCAGAAGGAGGCCTTCCTCAAGGGGGCCATGGAGAGAGGGGTGAACAAGAAAGATGCTGAGCACATCTTTGATCTCATGGAGAATTTTGCTAAGTATGGATTCAACAAATCTCACTCTGCTGCTTACGCTGTTATCTCATACCAAACCGCTTATCTGAAGGCTCACTATCCTGTGGAGTTCATGGCAGCCCTCATCTCAGCGGACATGAGCAACACAGACAAGGTCTATCAGTACATCCAAGAGTGTAAGGAGATGGGCATAAAGGTGCTGCCCCCTGATGTGAACGAGAGTGCCGTCACCTTCTCTGTTAAGGGAGACTCCCTCCGCTTTGGTCTGGCCGCCATAAAGAATGTAGGGGAATCAGCGGTAGAGGCAATCTTGAAGGCAAGGAGAGAGGCGCCCTTTCGTTCCCTTTACGATTTTTGTCGGAGGGTGGATCTGAGGAAGGTAAATAGGAAAGCAATCGAAAGCCTTATCAAGGCAGGGGCCTTTGACACTATGGGGAGAGACAGGAACACCCTCCTTGCTGCCCTGGACACTGCCATGGACATAGGTCAGAAGGCGCATCGAGAGAACGAATTGCAAGGTTCTCTGTTTGATCTCGTGGGCGATTCCTCCCCCTTCAGTGATGAGGAGATCTATCCAGAGGTGGAGCCACCTTCCCACAAGGAGCTCCTTTCCATGGAGAAGGAAGCCCTGGGTTTCTATGTTACAGGGCATCCTCTGGACCTATACGATAGGGAGTTGAAGAGGGTCGTTTCCATGGAAATCAAGGAGGTGAGAGAGCAAGGGCGAGAAGGGCAAGAAGTAGAGGTGGGTGGCATGGTAGCCTCATTCAAGGAGGTGACTACCAGGAACGGCAAACGGATGGCCTTTGTCCAACTGGAAGATAGGGATGGCTCTATGGAAGTAGTGGTGTTTCCGGACCTCTATGCAAATGTGAGCATGCTGCTTCTCTTGGATGAGCCTATCGTAGTGCAGGGGAAGGTAACTACCGACGTGGAGAACGAGGGAAAGAAGCTAATCGCCCAGGAGGTTCTGTTGCTCAGGGATGCCTTGAAAGGGAAAGAGTCCAAGGAGGAGCGTTTCCTGGTAGAGTTACCCCTCAAATCTCTCCAAGAGGAGGCTATAGATAGGCTTTGGGACGTGATCTCCTCACATAGGGGGGATGCTGTGCTCGTGCTCCGTTTCATCCATCCAAAGGGAATGGTGGAGGTGGAGGCAGACAGGGAGTTTAAGGTCTCCGGGGGAAAGGAGCTGGAGGCTGCTGTAAGGAGCATTTTAGAGGCCCCAGCCTGAGGTTAGCCTCTGGATGGTGTTATGGTGGCCTGGCCTCTTTGGTCCCATTGCACTCTTTAGGCTAAACCTTTATCCCTGTCTTAGTGATTTAGTGATGGAGGAGGATGAAGATTATGAAGGGGGTCTCTCTGGTAATCTCATCACCCGTTTGGGGGATGGTGCTGAAGTCTGGGCCTGTGGTGAAGCTGGACATCTTGGTGTTGCTAATCCTTTCGGTAATGTCGTGGACCATTATATTTTTCAAGTATTTCCAGCTTAGGAGGATAGAGAGGGAAGACAGAAATTTCCTGGCCGACTGTCGGGAAGGCTTGGGGGTGAAAGAGATCCTGGCGCTGGCGAAGAGGTACCGTAGGGGGGTGGTGCCTGTGGTATTCTCAGAGCTTCAGCGGTGGTTCCTCCTCTTCAGGGAGGGGGGAGAGATGGAGGAGCAATGGACCGATGTGGCAAGGCAGAGGGTGCTGTTGGAGAGAGAGCGGTTGAATAGCTATGTGGGATTCTTGGCCACTGTGGGGAATACTGCCCCTTTTATAGGCCTGTTCGGTACCGTATGGGGGATCATAAATGCCTTCCAGCGAATAGGACTTCAGGGTTCTGCCAGTCTGGCCGTTGTGGCCCCAGGGATCTCTGAGGCCCTGGTAACCACGGCGTTAGGTCTGTTCGTGGCCATACCTGCAGTTATGGGATATAATTTTTTTGTAGGGAAACTTTCCAAGATAGAAGAGCGGGCCGAGGGGGCAGCGTATCTGTTGGTGAGAATACTGGAGGGGAAGAATGAGGAGGAATGAGGGAGGGTTTCTCTCTCAGATAAACGTCACCCCCTTTGTGGACGTGATGTTGGTGCTTCTTATTATCTTCATGATAACGGCCCCCATGCTTCAGAAGGGTGTGGAGGTAAAGCTCCCCAAGGTGAAGAAGGCGCCAGTGATTGAGTTAAAAGAGGAGCCCTTGGTAATCACTGTGAGGCAGGATGGTACTATATTCCTAAATGCTCATCCCTTCCCTTTGGACAAGCTGAAGGTGAAGCTGAAGGCCCTCCATAGAGAGGTCCCACGCAAGAAGGTCCTGGTTAAGGCCGACGAGAGGGTGATGTACAGGAGGGTATTGAAGGTCTTGGCAGCGGCCAGAGAAGCTGGCTTTTACCAGGTGGGACTGGTGGCGTCCCTTTCCAAGTGAAGGGTCAAGAGGTGAACAAGGGGATTTGGTTCTTGTCCTTTATGCTCGCCCTCCTCTTGCACGGGGTAGTGGGGGCAGGAATGTTCTTTTGGCACCCCAGCATGAAAAGGCCGGTGATATACTCTCCTTCCTTCACTGTGGCCCTTTACTCTGAGGCCCCTACCCCGACCAGGCCCCCCCAGAAAGGCACTGTGGCAGTAAAGAGGTCCAGTGCAAAGGTCCAGAAGGGCAAATCCGCAGTATCCAAGGCTTGGAAAGTGAAAGGGAAGAAGGCCTCCCGTGTCAAGAAACCGGCTCCTCGGAAGAAGATTTCTTCCAAGGCTAAAAGGAAGGCCCTGTTGGAGAAGGCATTGGCCAAGGTGGAGAAGGAAGTGGTGATGGGTGGACTGTCGACAGGGAGAGAGGCCATAGAGATTCGCTACAAAAAGTATTATGACGAAATTTGGCGGAGGGTGAAGGCAAGCTGGATCTTGCCCGAGGAGATTTTAACGGGGGGGTCAAACCTCTTTGCCGTGGTGGTGGTGCGCATCGCAAGGGATGGCGCCCTTATGGAGACAAAGCTGGACAAGTCATCAGGCAATGAGGTGTATGATCAGTCTTGTATCAGGGCAGTAAAGAAGGCTGCTCCATTCCCTCCCCTTCCCAAGGGCTATCCCCAGAGATATATGGAACTGGGTCTGAGATTTAGGCCGTGGCAATGAGAGGAGGCACTATGCGGAGGATAGTGAAGTGGGTGTGCATGGTAGCCATAATGTTGGTAGTGTGTCCTCCCCTTAGGGCCATGGTGTATATCGACATTAATGCCCCCAGTGGCACCAGGGTGCCTCTGGCCCTTTTATATCACGGACCACCTAAGGTGGAAGAGGTGGCAAAAAGGGACCTTACGTTATACGGTCTTTTTCGCCTCATTAATCCCCAGGCCTTCCTGGTCAAGCGTTTCGAAGAGGGAAAGTTCGCAGATTGGAGGACAATAGGGGCAGAGATCCTGGTAGTGGCCGATGGCGCTATAGAGGGGGGGGAGGTTCAGGTAGTAGCCAGGGTATTCGATGTGGTAGAGGGGAAGGAGGTGCTGGCCAAGAAGTACACGGTGAAGGCTGGATGGGAGAGGCTGATAGGCCATGCCTTGGCCGATGATGTGTTTGAGGCCTTTACCGGAGAACAGGGCATCTTTTCCCATCCTCTGACCTTGGTGGTGAGGAAGGGGAAGGCGAAGGAGGTAATGCTGATGGATCCTGATGGCTTGTGGCAAAAGCAGATCACCCATGATGGGAGTATCGCCATGTCCCCTTCATGGTCACCCGATGGGAAAAAGCTGGTTTATGTTTCCTTCAAGAGGGGAGATGCCGACATTTATCTTTACGATATAGAGTCGGGCAAGGAACGCCTTCTGGTAGGGGGCAAGGGGGCCCAGTCTGCCCCTGCCTGGTCACCTGATGGACGATACATAGCCTATTCTTCTACCATCCATGGGGGGAATAGTGAGATATTCCTTTTAGACATGCTCACAGGCAAGAAGAAGAGGCTCACTTATTACTATGGGATAGATACATCACCTACCTGGTCGCCTGATGGAGATTGGATTGCCTTTGTCTCTGACAGGAGCGGTGCGCCCCATATCTTTGTAATGAGAAAAGATGGCTCTCAGGTGAGGAGGCTCACCTATGGGGATTACGATGTGTATCCTGCATGGTCCCCCAGAGGGGATGTCATCGCCTACGCCAGTTTGGAAAAGGGACGCTATTATATTAGAACCGTTACACCTGAGGGGAAAAACGATCATATCTTGGTAGAGGGAGAGGCTCCATGTTGGGCCCCGAATGGCAGGTATCTTATCTTCTACCGAGGGTTGGGGAGTGGCAGAGGCCTCTTCTTGACTTCGGCACAGGGAGGTGGTAGCGTTCTTATAAAACAACTTGATGGAGAAAGGGTAGACTGGGAAGGAAAATTTCAACATTAGGAGGTGCCATGTGAAGCGTTGGGGATGTGTTTTGGTAGTGATGGGCCTTTTATTTTGGGGATGCGCTGCTCAAAAACCTACACCACCTCCAGCAAAGCCCCCGGCAGGAGCGGCTAAGAAGGCCCCAACCCCAGAGGAGTTGAAGGCCCGCGAGTTGGCCCGCCTTAAGCAGCAGGAGCTGGAGAGGCAGAAGAGGATTCAGGCCATGGCCGAGGCCCTTGAGAAGAAGGATATCCATTTTGATTTTGACAAGTACAATCTGAAGCCAGAGGCACAGCAAATACTCAAGGAGCTGGGCAACTTCCTCTTGGAGCACCCTGAGTATCGCGTGCGGATAGAGGGGAACTGCGACGAGAGGGGCTCTGAAGAGTACAACTTGGCATTGGGTGCAAGGAGGGCCAATGCTGCCAAGGAGTATCTCGTATCTTTGGGGGTTTCTCCGGATAGGCTGGATACTATAAGCTATGGGGAGGATCGGCCCCTATGCAGGGAGCACAACGAGAGCTGTTGGTGGAGGAACCGCAGGGATCATTTTGTCTTAACCAAGGTAAAGTGAGATGATGGGGGAAAAGGTGAGACCAGGAAGAGCCCTTTTCCCCCTTCTTCTATCTGTGTTACTCCTCGTGGGCTGTGTGGCCACTACAAAGCAGGTGGAGTCCTTGGATGCAAGGATTACGGTACTCAACAGTAGGATGGATCGGGTGGAAAATCGACTTGGCAAGTTGGAGAAGCGGGTGGAGCAGCTTTCCGAGGCAGAGAAGAGTGATACAGCTGCCCTCAGGAGTGATCTGGCTGATACAAACGTTGCCTTGAAGCAGTTGGAGGACGATTCTCGCTATCTAAAGGGTGGGATAGAGCAGGCCGAGAAAGGGGTCTCCGATTTGGGTGACCGGATGGATCAGATAGAGACCCGACTAACAGCCCTTGAGCAAAGCATAAAGGGCATACAAGCCAAGAAGCCCAAAAAGGCCATCAATCCTCAAAGTCTTTACGATACTGCCCTTCAGCTCTTTCGGAGTGGACAGTACTTGGATTCTTTAGATGCGTTTAGAAAATTCCTCAAAGAGTTTCCAGATCATACCCTTGCAGGGAATGCTCAGTACTGGATTGGGGAGTGCCTCTATGCCATGGGAAAGAAGAAGGAGGCTATCCTTGCCTTTGACAAGGTGGTTAAGGGATACCCCGAGAGTCCCAAGATCCCCAGTGCCTTGTTAAAGGAGGGCTTAACTTTCCTATCCTTGGGGAACAGGGCTGTGGCGAAGATACTGTTGAAGAGAGTGGTGAATGATTACCCCGATACCGATCAGGCAAAGATAGCTGCCAGAGAGCTCAAGGCATTGGTGAAAAAGGAGAGACCCAGACCCAAAGTCAAACCGAAGCTTAAGCAAAAGCCTCATCCAAAGCATTAAGGTTCAAGTTTTACTTGTAATCCTTAAGGAACTCACTCACCCTGTTGCTGGTTTCTATGGAGTTGGCAACGCAGTCGTTGAGCCCTATTCCCCGATAAGCATTGGAGTTGAGAAAGAGGCCAGGGAGCCCCTTTAGATGCTTTTCTATCTCTTTTAGTCTGGTGCTATGGCCCACCACGTACTGGGGTATCCCCTTTTCATGCTGGAATACTTGGACCAGCAATGGCGAGGCCGATATCCTCATGGTGAGGGCCAGGTCCTTCCGAGCTATCCCCACTAACTTCTCTGGAGACTCCATGGCCAATGCTGGCTGGCGATCTCCACCTATCATCACACGGAGCAGGACCTTTCCCTCAGGGGCCCGGTTGGGGAAGATGCTGGAGTCCCAGAGGCAACCCAGGATGGAGAGACCAGCTTTTCTGGGTACCAAAAACCCGAACCCGTTAGGTGGGAAGCGCATGGTGTCTTCCTTCTTATAAACCAGGGCCACCACAGAGATGGGGGCATAGGGTATCTTTAAGAGCTCCCGGGCCAGTTCAGGGGCTATGGAGGTTAGGATGTTGCCTGCCCCATAGGCGGGAGTAGACAAGACCAGCGACCGAGTCCGAATAGCGCCTACGGTAGTCTCCAAGAGGTATCCCTTCTCCTCCTTCAGGATAGAGATCACCTGGGCACGAGTGACGAGCCTTTCCCCTATTTCTCTCCCCAAGGCCTCTATGAGCTGGGATACACCCTTCCGAAAGGAGGTGAGCCTACCTCCGGGACCAGAAGGACCTCCTTGGGCCCTGCCTTCTCTTCTCAAGGCCAGCATTCCCTTAATGAGTCCCCCGTACCTCTGCTCTAATTCATAGATAGTAGGGAAGGTGCTCTTGAGGCTTACCCTATCGGGGTTGCCTGCATATACACCGGCTACCATGGGATCCAGTAAGGCCTCTAAGGCCTCCCTCCCGATCCGCCTGGTGGCGAACTGGGTGAGGCTCTCATCGGCCTCTGGCGGGGCAGGTTTTACGAAGTACTCCGTCATTAGGCGGGCCTTACCCCATGGGGACAAGAGGGGGCTTAGAAAGAACCCTGGAAGAGAGAGGGGGATAGGCCTGAGCCTCCTGCGCGCAAAGATATACCTCTTCTCGCTCTGGGGGGAGGCAGGACAAAGCTCCCCATCCAATCCCAATTCTTCCACCATTTTAAGGGTATGGGGCTTGTTATCTAAGAAGCCATTTGGCCCTTCTTCTATAATGAAGCCCTCCAAATAGCGGGTGCGCATCTTCCCCCCAATATAGGGGGCCGCCTCCAGCAACAGGAGAGGAGTGACCCCAGCCTTCAACAAGTAGTGGGCCGTGGCCAGGCCGGATATGCCCCCACCCACTATCACCGTCTGGAATGGGCCCTTTATCATGGCAGATGCTCCAGTATCAGCTCTTTCCACGTGTGGATGAGGCCAGGATGAAGATTTAAGGCAGGCACCCTCACAAAGGTTTCAATCCCCAGCCTTAAGGCCTCACCTCTTAAGATTATGTCTATCTCGTACAGGGTTTCAAGGTGCTCGGATACAAAGCTTATGGGTACCAAGGCCAAGGAATGCACCCCCTGCCTCACCAATCGTGCCAGCTCTTGCTCCACCGATGGGCCCAGCCATTTTACTGGCCCCACTTTGCTTTGGTATGCCAGAGAATAAGGCATGGGGCCAAGCTTGGTCATGATGGCCTCTATCGTCTCTTCCACCTGCTCAGGATAGGGATCCCCTCCCCTCACTATCCTCATGGGTAGGCTATGGGCAGAGAAGAGGATATGGGGGTTCCCTTGAAGGGATGGGAGGGCCCCGTTTATCACCCCGACCCAGGTGTTTATAAAAGAAGGGTGCGTGTGCCAATGGGGGATAGTCACAACCTCCAAGCCAGTCTGTCGTACTGCCTCCTTCATAGCCATAAGGCAAGAACCTGCCGTGGCCTTGGAGTACTGGGGATAGAGGGTGAGGGCGATGGCCCTCTTCACTCCCTTATCTTTCAACCTTTCAACGGCCTGGTAGATGAAAGGGGGAGAGTAACGCATACCCACTTCCACCTGGGCTTCTATACCGTCTTCCTCCAAGACCCCCTTCAATGCCTTGGCCTGCTCCATGGTGATGTCCAGCAGAGGGGAGCCCCCTATGCGATCATACCTCTTCTTCACCAGGTAGTAGCGAGTGCGCGAGATGAGCCAGGCCAATGGGATACGAAGGGGTGAAGGCAGAGGGAGGATTAGCCTGTCGGAGAAGAGGTGATAAAGAAAGGGCTTAATCTCCTGAATGGTACTTGCCCCTCCCATATAAAGGAGAAGGACCCCGATGGGTGCATCTATGCCTGCCTCTGGCCTTGCTAAGGGCCTCATTCTGCTTGATCTGACCTCTTCACCAGATCCATAAAGAGGCAGGAGGAAGGGGATATCCCTTTCTTGGCCATGACCCTGTACCATTGGGCCCCCAACCATTGTCCCAGAAAGTAGGAGAAGAGAAAGATAGGTATAAACTTGAAAGACGCCTTGAAGCTCAGCCTCGCTGCCACTACAAAGGGGACAGGGAGATGGACGGCCAGAAACCAGGCCTTGGAAAACTTCTTCACATTGGCCCTCCAGTACCCGAAGGGCAGGTTAATGAGTGTAGTAAAGAGGGATATGCCTACTACAACTGCCAGAGTTTTGTCCATGAGGCCCCCTTCGATTCTCGGGTAAAGTTAACATAGCCCAAACTGAATGATCTTGCCACCCTGCTCAAAGAATCCATGAGCGACCCTAAATACCAGGGCTTCCCGATTTTCTCTTGTTACCTTCCACAAGGGTAGGGTCTCTTTGAGCTTCACCACCAAAGGGTCCCGGGATTTGAGGGCTATGGTAGCTAAAAAGGGGACCTCAGGATTAATGGCCACTTGGGAAACCCAGTCCCTGAAAGGCCTTGAAGAGAGCTCCATCTTCCCTATCTCGTCTATCACCAGAATTTTTCCGGGAGCCCACCTTTCCCTAAGCCAAGCCATTACCTTCTCCAAGAAGGAGAGGTCCACCCCATATCGAGAGACCCGATATGGGGTGGAAAATCCCACCCGGGCCAGCCAACCCTCATCCCCCCAAGTGGTCACCAGGCGAAAGCCTACCCTTTTGCCTTTCTCTCTTACCTCTTGGGTATAGAAGCCTAAGGCCTTATCCCCCAAGATCTCCAGCACCTTCATGATTACAGTAGTCTTTCCTACCCCAGGAAGCCCCGTTAAGAGAAGCTTAGGGGCAAGATTCAAATCCCCCTTCCCCTTCCGGCTCATCCAATTAGTCTCCCTCTTCTGGCAGCCCCTGCTTAGGTTCTATTTGTAGCTTATTCTTCCCTTAGCCCGTGGGCAATGACGTAGGATCTTTTGATTTCACACGTGTATCTAAAATAAAATTTCAAAATTGGTATCCATCGATATGAAATAAAGGCCTTCAACAGCTTCAATGGCTATATTTTTGAATGGAATACTTGGCATACATATATTTCTTGAAATGGCACTTTTCGACTGATAACCTGAATATAAGCTTTGTGTATAAATTAGGGGGACACTCATGAGGATTTCTCTGAGACTGGAGGCCCTGGAGGCTTCTCTGACCCTTCCCATTCACTACAACCACCTGGTCCAAGGGATGATATACAAGAGTCTGGACAATGCCTTGGCTCAGCAGCTTCACGAAGAAGGTTTTAAATACGGTAAGCGGCGCTTTAAGCTCTTCACCTTCTCCCGCCTCCTCTCGCACCATCGCCGTCTGGACCTAAAAGAAGGCACCATCTCTTTCACAGGCCCCCTCTTCCTCAAGGTGGGGGCCATGGAGACGGACATCCTGGAGTCTCTGGCTGTGCACTTAGTGAGATTTGGAGAGGTGAAACTCAACGGCCAGACCTGCTGCTTCACCTCGGTGGAGGTGGAAATGCCCGTGGAAGCCAGCAAACCGGTGCTGGTAAGGACCTTGTCTCCCATAACCACGTACAGTACCCTCTTCGACGCCACGGGAAAGAAAAAGACCTACTACTACAACCCCTGGGAGCAAGAGTTTTCCCAGAAGATTCTGGAGAACCTCCAGCGCAAGGCCCGGGCCTATTATGGGGAAGATGAAAAATTTCCACCTTTAGACGGCGCTTACATTAAGCCCGTCAGGGTCTCCAAGAAAAACGAGGCCATCATCAACTTCAAGGGCTTCTGGATCAAAGGTTGGACGGGACTTTACGAGCTCAACCTTCCCGAGCCTTACTTCACCCTGGCCTACAACGCCGGCCTCGGCTCCAAAAACAGCCAGGGCTTTGGGATGGTGGAGGTGGTGGGAAAGTCGAAAAAAGTAGGGGAGTGAGATGAAAATGAAGCAAGACGAAATCGAGATGCGTCTGAGAAGTGGCGTGAGTTTTTTACACAGGAGTGGAAAACGTATGCCAAGGGGGTAACTTAAATGCATGACCATCAAGACACCCGACACCTCAGTGTCCATCTCCAGGCGCTGGCCCGACAATATGCGGAAAAGCTTTCTGAAATCGCTGGGTGAAAGATTGATCTCTGTGGTGCTCTTCGGTTCAGTAGCCAGGGGAGAAGCTGGACCCCACTCCGACATCGATCTGTTCATCGTGCTGGAGGATGCGTCCCATGGCATGACCCGCCGCCGTGCCCTGCTGGAACCCGCGCGCGAGGCCCTTACCCCTGCGCTGGAGGAACTCTGGGACAAGGGCATTTATGCCGACTTTGTGGAGATCATCCGCACGCGCGAAGAAGCTTTGCGCTTTCACTCTGTGTACCTGGATATGACACAGGAAGCTGTGTTGCTTTACGACAAGGAGGGTTTTATGGCCGGGGTGCTGGAGCGGCTGCGGAAGCGCCTTCAAGACATAGGCACGCAGCGTAAGCGCTTGGGCAAAGTATGGTATTGGGACCTGAAACCTGACTTTCGCCCAGGCGAGGTGATTGAGCTATGAACAATTGTGAGGTGGCTAAGGCTGGAGCCAAGCTGAAAGAATCCAGCGAGGCGGTCACTATTTGCCAAACCTTAATAGCAGAAGGATAATGCAATGTTTTTACCCCGTCACATTGTCTGGAGCACAGATGAACTTGACCTAAATGACCCTGTCCAGCGGCAGTGGTACATCCGCCAGGTGCTTCTGCACGGCCGCGCTGAGGACATCCGCACCCTGGATCTCCATGAAGTAGCCGCACTGCTGGACGACTTAAACCTGCCTCAGCCTGTCTACAGGCTATGGAAAACTTTTCTGGAACGCAAGGGATATGCTAAAAGGTAAAGGTATCTTAACGCAGGTACAAAAAGATATCCTTCGCATCCTGGGAAAACTGCCTGATATCCAGCATTTCTATCTAACAGGTGGCACTGCATTGGCAGAGTTTTACCTTGGCCATCGCATTTCGTTTGATCTGGACATTTTTACAACACAAGAATCCTTGATTAGACCTTTTTCGCTTCAGATGGAATATCATTTGCAGGAGGAAGGATTAAAGGTACGCATAACCCGCCGATTCACAACCCTTGTGGAAACGATAGTGACAGCTGGAGATGAAGATGTGCGTCTGGATCTTGCATTGGATACCCCTTTTCGCTTTGCTTCCCCTTTGCCTACGGTATATGGCGTTTTTGTCAACGACTTCGAAGATTTAAAGGCGGAAAAAACTCTGGCTTACTATGGCCGTGCAGAAATGCGAGACGCAGTGGATCTCCATTTTCTTTTGAAGTCATTTCCGTTGAAAACTCTAATTGACCTTGCATCACAGAAGGATACTGGATTTGATTTATATTGGTTTGCTGTCTCCTTACAAAAAGCTGAAAGTTTCCCCGATGAACTGGAGCGCTGGCCTGTTCAGATGATCAAGCCATTTAATCCCAAAGAGCTGAAAGAAAGTTTTCTATCCCTATCTCAACAGTTGATGGATTCTCTGGCTGGAGGATAAACCGATGAAAACTCTAAAAGGCCTGCGAAAACGCCAAAAAGATATCCTTCTGGCTAGGATTGCCGCATGGTTGTATGGCGTGGGAGGGAAAGGTACTTTTTGAGGGGCGAAAGTGAAAGATAAGAAGGCAAAAAGAAAGCTTCCTAAAAGGTTTGAATCCCTATTCTGGGAGTATGATCCTGAGGACCTGAGCCTTTCAGAGGATAGAGAGTTTATCATTAAAAGGGTGCTGTGCCATGGCAGTGTAGAGGATTTTAAGGCTCTAAGGAAGACCGTGGGGGACAAAGAGATAAAAGCCGTTCTTATGAGAACCAGGGGAAGGGGCATAGACAGGAGACGTATTAGATTTTACCAGGTCATCTTTAGCCTGCCAGCTAAGGAAGTGGAGGCCTGGTTGAATGATCCTGCAAGGACAATCTGGGGAGGAAGATGCGGACGGGGAGAGGAGCCCAAGAATGCTGTGGAGGCTGGACTGGAGAAGAATCAAATCTGAAATCAAAGAATGGGTCAGGGAATGGGCAAGGTGAAGGTAAATCCAAGAAAGGAGAGCAAAGTGTTTGGGTGTATCCTATAAAGCACTAAAGAGAGGGGGTGCAATGACTCGTTGGAGGGACTGGTGGAATCAAGCTGAGGCGGATCTTAGGCACTCAAAAATTGCCTTGGATTCTGGCAGTTATGAGTGGGCCTGCTTTGCCTGCCAGCAGGCTGCCGAGAAGGCTTTGAAGGCCGTATTTGAGAAAAGTGGAGATAAGGTCTGGGGGCACAGCGTGCTCAGGCTGATGGAAACCCTGGGTGACAGATTCAGCATCCCGGAAGAGCTAATTGTATGCGCGAAAATGCTGGACAAACATTACATCCCCACCAGGTACCCAGATGGGCTTGTGGAGGGGTGCCCGGCAGAATTCTACACTAAAGAGGAGGCAATCCGTGCCATTGGCTGTGCGGAGAAGATCATCGGGTTCTGTGACGGTCTTCTCACTGGATAAAAAGCTGATAGAGGAAGCCATAGGAAAATTTGTGGACGAGCTTTCCAAAAGGGAAGAGGTGCTAAAGGTCGTTATCTTTGGATCCTGGGTCAGGGGAGAAGCCGGTGTTGGAAGCGATGTGGATTTTCTCATTGTCCTCAAGGAGAGCAACCTTCCCTTTCTGGATAGAATACCCATCTACACTCCCTCCAGTTTCCCCGTGGATACAGACGTCTTTCCCTATACGCTTGAGGAGCTGAAAAAGGGCATACCTATTGCAGAACAGGCGCTGAAAGAGGGAAAGGTGCTTTTTGAAAAAACTGAAAATAAAGAGTAAGAAATCAAAGAATGAGCAAAGCTAACTGGAACAGAAATACAAGATTCTGGACGTCACATTCCAGTAAACACGGGATCCTGGCAAAAAAATTGGATAGGGAGGCCACAGTGGAGGGATACCCGGTGCGGTTTGCATCCCCTGAGGATGTTATCATCCACAAGATCCTGGCCGGCCGCCCACGGGACCTGGAGGACGTAAAGACCGTACTCCGAAAGCAGGAGATTGACTGAACATACATACGTAAGTGGCTCAGGGCTTTAAGGCCAACTTGCAAAATGGCCGAGAATTTGATGCAATAAACATAATTAGATCAGGGGGAAAGAGGTAACATAATGACACAAGTGCTCGAATTTACAGGAAACTGGTTTATTGACCTTGGTATCCTTGGATTTGTGAATTTGATGGAAGAAGTGTATGGATGGGATCTAAAAGAGTTAGTTCAATATTTAACTGGCGATTTTGAGAAAGCAGTTTTTACATATTTCCCATTAGGATATTTGTTTTACCATTCCCAAATTAGTGCTATGAGAAAAGAAATTTCAAGTCTAAGAAGAAAAATTCAAGATGAAGATAAAAAGCGTACAAAAATGATAAGTGAGTTTGCAAAGTTATCTCCAGATTCTAATGAAAAAGAGAGAGCGAAGGTTCAAAGGAAAATAGATAAGATTCAAAATAAGTTAGAAGATATGAAGGAAAATTTGTCTAAAATGGAATCAAATCTATCAAACGACAAGCAAGAATTTAAGGAAAAAGTGTTTGATAAAGATTTAGACCTTAGAAACCTTAGAAAGTTAATTCCTGACTTCAATTTAATCCCACCGCCATATAACAGGAATTTTTATTTATTTAATTCTAAAGAGATGAAAAGAAATATTGAAAAAAGTTTCAAATATTTAGTTCTCTTGCTAAAAGGTGATATAAATGAATTGTCAAAATTCAAACCGAAGGAATTATCATACGAAATTTATCCAGATTCTACAATAAATCCTTTTCTTTTTTCCCAAAATGAATTTCCCAATATTTCTTACAATTTACCTCATCCTGTAGGAAAGCTCAACGAATTTATGCATTTAAAGTTACCTCTATATTTGCTTTTATTAACTTTCTACAATGCTTTTTATTTCATTAACAGAAGATCAATAGTGTTCTATACGAATAATCTTGAAATATCCTATAATATAAATAAAAAGCTAAGATTGCTCTCTCAAAAGTTAAAAAGGCGAGAGAATTTATTTAAAATTACATGGAGGGCTATTATAGATCAGCTTATGGAGGAAAAAGCACATTTCAGTTTAGAACATTTGTATCTTATTGAGTATACGGGAATTTCAAATCAAAAACTGATAAATGTAGAATATATCGGAGTTCCTAAATTACAAGCTGAGTTGTTGATAGATGATAATATACGGGATAAGTTAAATAACAATATAGTCACTAAAGCCTCTGAACAAAAGACGATCGAGATGAAATGGTTAATAGAAGAGTTTATCAAAAATAATCCCTTGCTACCGTCATTTCTTCAAAACCTTACTCTATTTTTAAACAATACTATTAAAAACATTGACATGTCGGCACTGATTTATGGTGCCGCATTGGATAAAGTTCTAGCTGAATTAAATTCGGATAGAGTAGGAACATTTTCAGATAATTTTTTTCACCGTAGCAAATCGGTTCTCGAAAAAGCTAAGCACACTGTCAGACTTTACTTTTCATCGAAATATTTAGTGAATGAAATTTTTTCAGAGGAGTTACAAGATAACAGAAAAGTTTTAGCGTATAGACTATTTTCCAGATTGAGAAGGAATCAAAAGTATCCTTTCGTTAATGAACTTTTGAAAAAATTAAACGAACATAACGGCAAAGATGTTGAACCCTTTATTAGACATATCTTTGAAAACATTTTACCAAATGATAAAACCTGGCAATCAGATGCAATCCCTATCATAGCTGGGTTAATAGATGGTGCAAAAGGAGGTGAAGAGTAATGGAGCAAAAAATAGTTGATAAAGAGACACTTAATAGGATGGAGCTAATTCGCAGGAACACGCCCATCGTATTTTCAGGAGTTTCTCAGAGTTATCGCCAAAAAGTTGTTTACAATTTGCTGAATATAGCCAGATCGGGAGATATGAAGCAATTTCTTTTCACACTCTTGAGACTTGTAAATGCAAGATCAGATAAGCCGGAGGCTAAAGAATTAGTTGGAGCTTTAAATTTTCTCTACAGCTACAGTAGCAAGTTTTTTGAAAAATGGGCATATTCTGTAATTATGGGTATTATATCAGCTAAAGATGGAGAAAAAGGAGGAGGTTCACATTATGAGTAAGTTCATCGTCATGGACATTGTATTTAATGCTGGATCGTTAAACTACGACCAGGGAAGTGGCAACTATCAGGAATTAAAGAAAATCACGAAATGGGACGGTAAACAATACACTTTTGTGAGCAGATATGCACTTCGTTATAGTATTCTTGAAACTGGTAGGAGAATGGGACTCTGGGAAGTAGCTGATGGAAAGGACATAATGCCCGAGAAAAATCAAAAAGTTATACAACCATCTGAGAACTTGCTACTTTCGGGGCGTATATTAGAATACCCTGAATTTGATCTTTTTGGTTATCTATTAACATCAACTCAACCCCAAAATTTCAGGGAGGCCCCTGTCAAGTTAAGTCATGCAGTGTCCTTAACTCCTTACAATTATGATGCATTATTTAATGCTAATATTGGTTTGGCTAATCGACTTAGAAAGCACTACGGTGAAATGTCGCCCAATCCGTTCACTGTGGAAGAGCACTTTACCTATTATCAATATTCCATTGTAATGGACATAAATAGAGTAGGTAACATCGAGATCTATCTGTCGAAGAAATACAAAAAAGGGGGTAAAGAAAAAGGATTGAGTAAATTTATAGTAAAGGAATCTGAAGAAAGATTAGAATTTCTAATAGAATATGGGGATCTCAAAAAAATTTCATTTACAGTGCCTATGGACAATAAAATAATATTAGAAAAGGTATATGTTCCCCTGGATGGGGATAATATATCTGTTCCTGAGGAATTTCAATCGAAATTTTACGCCGATGAAAATCTGAGCGTTGCAATTTTTAAATTTAATTTGATCAATATTAAAGAAAGAGTAGAACAACTTACCAAAGTTATTCTAAACCTCCACAGATCCATCAAGGGCCGCGATGAAGACCTCAGTCCCAAGCTCCTTATCCTTGGCCTATACGAAAATGAGCCTTATAGAACCTTCAAGGACAAAATCATGCTTAAAGATGAATACACTGAGGAAGAATATGATGAAATTATCGAAAAAGAGGAAGATGGGAAAATCACAAGGAGAGTTGTTCACAGAGTTAGTAAGAGCAAAAAACCAATATTTGAGATTTATGGGCAGAATGGAGATCCCACTGAGTTGGACAAAGAACAAATCATAAAAATTGTTGGAAAGTTTCTGGAACCTGAAAAACCCAAGGAGAAAGAGCAGGAACAGCCTGAAGGAGAAGAGAACGAACAGCATGGAGGAAAAGAGGGGGAACAGCCTAAAATCTACATCTACAAATCACCTGAAATCGAAATTGTGACCAGTAAAAAAGAATCCGCAGAAAATCCAATAGGAGCCTGATTTATGAGTAACGAAGTAATCATGTTGGAAATCTTCCAACCATTTGCTCAGTATCGAAACCCTTTCACTTTTTACTATGCACAAACATACCCACTTCCTCCAAAATCAACGATAATAGGTATGTTGCAAAATGCTACCGGACGATTTTATGACCAAAATTTCTGGAACCTCAAAGTAAGTGTTCACGGTGGATTTGAAAGTGTTTTCTGGAACTATCAGAGTTTGATAAAAGCAACAACCACCGGAATAACTCTTGAAAGATACAGAGGGAAGACGCTCCTCTTCAATCAGGGACTTCCACTTTATGGAGAACCCTTGACTTCTCAGCGTTCTCCGGTTTCACAGCAAGAGCTTTTCAACGGACATTTGTTCATTTTCCTGAAAAGTGCTCCTAAGCTTATACACGAAGCAAAGGAAGCGCTGGAGCATCCTGAAAAGGTTCTATACCTCGGTAGGAGTGAGGATGTAATTTTTATTAAAAGAATTTACACACAAAAAGACATGGAAATAAATCGTAAGACGGTCAAGGTCAAGTTCTTTAGATTGCACTATCCGGCCTATATTAAGCTCAAAATCGATGGAGGCAAGCAGTTTCCCATAAGCAAAGATAAATTCCCCGTCTATTATATTGGAACCAAAGTGATTTTCAAAAACAATGGGGACCCCATCAAGAATAGGGCTGAGATTACTAAAGAAACGGAGCGAGTAGCTGATTTCGAGACAGTCTTATACGCAGGAGCTTATTCGGTTATCACTTTAAAAGAGGAAATTGAACTTTCTTATTTCAAGATCGTCAAGGATTCAAAAGAAATAGTCTTCAAAATACCGGAGGAATTCGGATGGCTATAGAAATTTTTGATATTTTAAGGGCGAAGTCCCCGGATGAAATGGGACAAGTAGAGTCCCTCAAAGAACATCTTCAAGGTTGTCTTAAACAGGTGGTAACTATTCATGATGTAATCAAAAATACGGAATCTTTTATTGGATTTGAACTTCTCAAGGATGAAAGCCAGCGAAAACGGTTCTTCAAAGCATTGGTTAAAGCGGCTATTTTGCACGATTTCGGAAAGATAGATTACAGATTTCAGCGAAAAATGTTCACCAGAAACGAAAGAGAAAGCTCGAACGAGTTCCAAGATATAAAGGAATTTTTCAAAGGATTTACCGATGTCCACTTTACTCGTCATGAGGTTCTCTCAGCTATTTTTGCCTCTCTATTGCTAAAAAATAGCGAATGGAATGATAAAATCATCACGGCTATCTTACTTCATCATTATAATAAATAT
Organism: Aquificota bacterium; assembly: GCA_015486015.1. Classification (GTDB taxonomy): domain Bacteria; phylum Thermosulfidibacterota; class Thermosulfidibacteria; order Thermosulfidibacterales; family B14-G1; genus WFSI01. Next base: position 120,106 of record WFSL01000022.1, read on the forward strand.
TACATTGATTTAGTAAGCTTTCCGGAATTTATAGTTGAGGATCACTCATCCCAGCTTGTAAAATATCTTGAATTCACTGAACAACATAAGGATGACTTTGAGTCTTCTTACTCGAATCTATTGGATATATTTGCTCAGGAGTTTCATGAGCATGATTTTGTAGTTGAGGCAATAGATGAACTCAAAGAAGACTGTGATTGGAATAAAATCCCCCATGCGAAAAAAAAACTTGAGGAAGATAAAGATGATCTTTCGGATTTCACGTGGTTCTATGAACCTCCAAATACTATGGGAAAGGAAATTTCTCAGTTCGATGATGAACTATTAGATTTTCTTTTGCTCCTTGGGTCACTGAGAAGAGCAGATTATGCCTCAAGTGGAAAAGTCGATGTCGAAGTCGGCCCGGTATCCGAGTTACTCGATTTTGATAAGCTTGTTAAAAAGATTGAACATCGGATACAGTCTATAAAGGAGAAAGATCCTGATGTGTTTTTCTGGCAAAAGCACTATTTTGAAAAAGAAAGTACGCCCAAAAGGCTGGTTTTGATTGCGCCAACTGGTTCTGGCAAAACGGAGTTTTCTATCCTTTGGGCTACTAGTCACTGTAGAAAGTTCATTTATACCATTCCACTACGAGTTGCTCTTAATGACCTTTTTGAAAGGTTCAAGGGAACAGAGGGCTATTTTGACAAGAAATCCGTTGATATTCTTCATTCAACCTCTTTTATCGAATATCTTAAAGAAGAAGGTGAAAACTATACAGACATCGAAAGGAAAATAACTTCGGCTAAACTTCTTTCCTTGCCAGTTATGCTCGCTACACCCGATCAGGTCTTTCTAACCTCTTTGAATTATTATGGTTCTGATAAGATTATGGCAGTGTACCCAATAAGCAACATCGTTATTGACGAGGTACAAACCTATGATCCTGAGATGGCGGCTGTAATCATAAGGACTCTCCAGCTTATAAATTCACTCAAAGGGAATATTCTCGTAATGACAGCTACATTCCCACCATATTTTGGAAAATATTTCAGTGAAATGGGATTTTCGACAGTGGATACAACTGCTTCTGATCTGAATGAGAAAATCAAAAATCTCAAAAGAAAAAGACATAGAATTGAGGTTATAGAGAATAGCATCTTTAAGTATGGCGAAACTAAGAGATCCATGGAACCCATAAATGGTGCTTTGGAAAAAATCAAAAAATGCATAGAAACAAAGCAAAACGCTCTTATCGTGCTGAATAATGTGAGAAAAGCAATTAAGCTCTACAAATATCTTAAAAGTGATAGGAATAAAGATTCCATTTTTCTTCTGCACTCCAGAATTGTAGAAGAATATAAGACCAAACGGATAGGGAAAGCCAGAGAACGGATCAATGAGGGTAAAAAGGTCATTTTTATAGCCACTCAAGTTGTCGAAGCGTCAGTGGATCTGGACTTCGACTTCATGATAACCGAGATATCAACAATCGATAGCCAGATTCAGCGCTGGGGCAGAGTTTACAGGTCAAGAAGTGAAGACTATGGATTCGAAGAAGCTAATATTATAATTTTTGCTGGACAAGAAGAGAATGGAAATATTAACTTTGACAAAGGAACAACTGCTGTTTATGATCGAGATGTTCTCGAAAAAACGAGGAGTATTTTGTTAGAGTATCAAGGGCGTTATTTAAGCTATACCGAAGAGAAGGAGATGGTTGAGAAAACCTTCGAAAAGGAAATAGATGGAATACCATTAAAAGAAAAATTCGAATCCGAAATAGATAAGATTCTTGAGTTTCTTAAATTTTATACTACGTCCAAGAAAAGCGAAGCACAAAGAATATTCAGAAAAATCGCAGGAATAACAGCCGTAGTCCCAGCCCTGATGAAGGAAGATGCTACTGACGAGGAGAAATGGTTAAAAAAATTTGCCGAAATCATTGAAATCCAAAAAGGAATCGGCGAAGATTGGAAGTGGGAAGAAATTATCAAAGAACTTCAAAAAGAAGGATTTTCCCGAGGAGAGTCAGATGCTAAATGGTACTTAAAGGCTAAAATGTATGAATATTCTGTTAGCGTTCCGGCTTATAACGTTTCGGCTTATAAAAGAGAACTACTTTCAAGGCTTTCTCATGAGTTCAAAGGCTTCTGGGTCCTGAAACTCAAAGAAGGAGAAATAGAAAAACTCAAAGAATTTGGCTTAGATATACTCGAGGAATTTGAAAACATCGAAGAAGAGCTTGATTCAGCAATCTGAATGAGAGCGATTTTCTCATATCTGCGCATGTGTATGCCTGTATCCTGGTCCCCTTGAAAGGCTGTAGCACTACAAGTAGGTTTTTCCCCCTTGCTTTCTCTGAATAACCCTGCTAAATTTTGGATACTATGAAAAATAGCAGGGATAAAATTTATATTCCAAGAACTTTAGAGGGAAAAATTCTAAGGCTCCTGGACACCCCGGAGATCATTGCCATCTTCGGGGCCCGGCAGGTGGGAAAGACCACGCTGATGAAGCACGTCTTCGACAGTCTTGAAGAGCCCAAAATCTTTTTGGACTTTGAGGACCCAGAGCTGGTGAGCCTTTTTGATGAAGATGTAAAGGCCTTTGCCAGGCTTTATGTGGAGGGCAGGAAGTACGTGTTCATAGACGAGTTTCAGCACAGCAGCGTGGGAGGGAAGCATCTAAAGTTTCTCTATGATCACTATTCCGCCAAATTTCTCATTTCTGGCTCTTCGAGCCTTGAGCTTGCCGTTAAAGCAGCTTCGGCATTGGTGGGCAGAATCTTTATCTTGGAGCTTTACCCCCTGAGCTTCCAGGAGTTGTTGTCCTATAGGGCTCCCCGGCTCTTTTCATTACTTCAGGAAAAGATTTCCGGGAATGAAGGATTGCCGCGGGTCCTTCACTCTCAGTTTATGGATTTACTGGAGGAGTTCACTTTATGGGGAGGATACCCAAGGATAGCCACAGCCCGGGACAGGGAAGAGAAAATTCAGGTACTGAAGGGCATTCTTTCCACGTATTTGCTGAGAGACATACAGGGGTTTTTTAGACTGGCCACGGAATCTGGCTTTCAAAAGTTATTAAAGGCTTTGGCCCTTCAAGTCGGCGGTCTGGTTAGATATGGGGAACTTTCCCAGGTTTCAGGGCTTTCCTACTCTGCTCTTAAAAAGCATCTATCCATCTTAGAAGAGACCTATGTAACTTCCTTAGCCCGTCCCTTTTTCACGAATAGGCGTTTGGAGGTTGTGAAAAACCCTAAAATCTATTTCCAGGATCTGGGGATAAGGAACTACCTGTGCAAGGATTTTCGGAACTGGGAGGTGAGGACTGATAGGGGAGCTCTAATTGAGAACTTTGTGGCCTCTGAGCTTTTAAAAAAGGGGGTATCTTTGCGCTTCTGGAGAACAAAATCTGGAGGAGAAGTGGATTTTGTGATTCAGGGAAATGGAGAGGTCACCCCTGTAGAGGTGAAGTCAGGAGTGGCCACTACCCCTGGAAAGTCCCTTGTGAGCTTCATAAGAAGATACAGACCTCCCAGAGCCTATGTGTTTCATTCTGGTGGCGTATCTTCCCTGACAGTGAGCGATACTAAGGTCTGGTTCTGGCCTTTGTATGCCGTTCCTTGTCTAGGAGACGGAGGTGCACAGTGAAATCAGTTTCAACTGGTAGAATAAACGCCACCATTTTTTATGCCTATCAGGTCTGTCCCCGGGAGGCGTGGTTTTACTTCCATCATATAAATCCAGCTCAGGACCACGAGTTGCTGGATCTGGGGCGTATTGTGCATGAGTTTTCATATCAGAGGGACAGAAAAGAGATTTTCGTGGACAATCTTCTGAAAATAGATCTTTTGAGAGGTGAGCTGGTGGCTGAGGTGAAGCGGACCTCTCGCCATATCAACGCGGCCCGTTTGCAGTTGGCTTATTATCTTTGCTACCTCAAACACGAGAAGGGTTTGGAATTTGATGGCGTTCTACTTTTTCCTAAGGAACGGAAGACAGAAAGGGTGAAGCTTACCCCGGAGCTGGAGGGAGAAGTCGAAGGTCTTATGAAAGAGATGATGCCAGTTCTGTTGGCAGAGGAGCCTCCACAGGTCAGGAAGATTAAGTATTGTAAGTCCTGTTCTTTCAATGAATTGTGCTGGGGATAAGAATGTTTCTGCCCCAAGAATGGTTGTCTAAGGGGAGATGCAGTAAAAAAGGGGCCTTACCGTTATTGCGTGAGGGTTGTTGAAGCATATATGAGTTCAGGTATGAAGGATTTGGGGGTGTGGAAATGGGTATTATTGCCGATGGAATAGAGGTGAACCCCGAGATTTGCCATGGCAAACCCGTCATTGCCGGGACAAGGGTACCAGTCCACATGATTCTTGGATTGTTGGCGGAGGGACTTACCCCAGAGGAGATTATAGAGAACTATTACGATCATATAACTAAAGAAGATATCCTGGCCTGTCTCAGGTATGCGAAGTCCCTTGCAGTGTTCACAATATGCTGAAGCTGGTGCTTTCAAATGAGAGAGTTTTTGAGAGCAAGCTCTTTATAGTGGACGCTAATAAGTACCGGATAAGAAGAGAATAGAGGCACTTAATGAGTGAACCAACCGCATTGTTGTTTTAAGCCTCGATTGTGAGGAGTCGATGAAGCGGGTTCTATACATCTTTTCAGACGGTGAGCTGAAGCGGGAGGGCAACACCCTTATCCTCGTCTCTGATGAGGGTAAGAAGGTGATGCCTGTGGAGACGGTGGAAGCTCTCTGTGTTTTCTCGGAGGTGTCCCTCAATAAGCGCTTTTTGGAGTTTCTCACCAGGAAGCACGTAATTCTTCACTTTTTTAATCATTATGGCTACTATGTGGGGACCTACTATCCCCGGGAGCACATGAACTCAGGGCTCATTATTCTGAAGCAGGCCCAGCACTTTCTCAAAGACGAATGGCGCGTGGGCCTGGCCCGGGCCTTTGTCTATGGGGCTATGGCCAATATGCTCTTTGTGCTGCGGACTTATGCCTCCCGTGGGAAGGAACTCGAGGAACAGATTGCCCTTCTCGAGGCCCAGATGGGGAAGATCCACGAGGCCAACAACACCACTCAGCTCATGGCAGTGGAGGGACAGGCCCGGGAGATCTACTACACGGCCTTTGACGCCATCACCGAGAATCCCGATTTTTCCTTTGAAGTGCGCTCCAGAAGACCCCCGGCTAACAGGATGAATGCCCTGATCTCTTTTGGAAACTCCCTTCTTTACGTGACGGCTCTATCCGAGATTTACCGCACTCACCTGGATCCCCGGATCGGATACCTCCATGAGACCAACCAGCGCTCTTTTACTCTGAATCTGGATATAACCGAAATTTTTAAGCCTCTGATAGTGGACCGGGTGATATTCGCCTTGGTGAACAGACGGGAGATTAAACCCGGGGATTTTTCAGAGGAGCTTGAAGGGGTCTATTTAAAGGAACGGGGCAGGAAAAAGTTTATCGAGGCTTTTGAGCAGCGTTTGGCCGAAACAGTGATGCACAAAGGGTTGGGGCGGAAGGTTTCCCACAGAAGGCTTATACGACTGGAATGCTACAAGCTTTATCGCCATTTCCTGGAAGGGGAGCCCTATGTGCCTTATGTGAGGACCCGGTGATGTTTGTGATTTTGGTGTACGATGCTGGGGAGAAAAGGGTGCAGAAGTTTCACAGAATCTGCCGCCGCTACCTTACCTGGGTGCAGCTCTCGGTCTTCGAGGGAGAGCTCACCAATGCTCAGTTGGAGAGACTGAAGGCTGAGCTTCGGGAGGTCATGGAATCCGAGGAGGATTCGGTCATCTTTTATGCCTTCAGGACTCAGAGGTATTTCTCCAGGGAAGTAATGGGGAGGGAGAAAGGCGATCCAGGAGAGATATTCCTTTGAAGGGGTACCGCCGGGTCCCCGGGTATTCTTGCGCTAATGGAGGTTCGGCGGGAAAATGATTCGTTTATGGGTCGTTGACATCTGTGTGATCCCCTGATAAAAGCCAAATCAGAGCCCAGACTTCGTATTGGGGTTTAGAGCCTAACTAAAAGGAATGGAAACGTCGAAATTGGCTTCGCCTTCGACCCAAACTTTGCTCGTTTAGAGCCTAACTAAAAGGAATGGAAACGTTCATCTAAGTCTGCCTTGGTAAGGCCACGCTCTTCGTGTTTAGAGCCTAACTAAAAGGAATGGAAACTTCTTATCACTTAAGAGGCAGCATCGAGAGCTAAGCGGTTTAGAGCCTAACTAAAAGGAATGGAAACGAGAAACCTCAAAAAGGTTGGTTTGTAGATTATATGGCGTTTAGAGCCTAACTAAAAGGAATGGAAACAAGATACCGGTTAGCAGTTATGTAGGCCCAAAGAAGAGTTTAGAGCCTAACTAAAAGGAATGGAAACTACAATAGATCGTTGAAGAGGAGTGATTCCAGCATAGTTTAGAGCCTAACTAAAAGGAATGGAAACTCAATACGAAAGGCAAAGAGCCTTTCTCTGCCTTCACAGTTTAGAGCCTAACTAAAAGGAATGGAAACGGAGCTGACGGGGGTGAAGATGTGAATATAGGGGGCGTTTAGAGCCTAACTAAAAGGAATGGAAACATCGTAATATCTAACTGGCAGTCGGACAAGCTTCACGCGTTTAGAGCCTAACTAAAAGGAATGGAAACCCGCCTTTGCCTGCTGTCTTAGAGCTTCTTTCTCGGCGTTTAGAGCCTAACTAAAAGGAATGGAAACGCGAGGATCCTCTGGAGAAGCTGGTTGCTAAGTGTGCGTTTAGAGCCTAACTAAAAGGAATGGAAACGAAAGAATGAGCATACGTCGCAGGTAAGTTAGCACCGTTTAGAGCCTAACTAAAAGGAATGGAAACTATTTTTGTAGGCACATAAGGAAAACGAGCAATTCTTGTTTAGAGCCTAACTAAAAGGAATGGAAACCTCTCTCTCTGTTGAAAAAGCTTTCAGGTTGCAAGGGTTTAGAGCCTAACTAAAAGGAATGGAAACATTGACAAATTGATACAGGTCTCGGCTTCCTTTTGTAGTTTAGAGCCTAACTAAAAGGAATGGAAACGTGTGTCAAAAAGAACACACTAAGCAAGGGAGGATAAAGTTTAGAGCCTAACTAAAAGGAATGGAAACAAGACTAACATTCCCGTGGGATCTGATTTGCGTTTCTTGTTTAGAGCCTAACTAAAAGGAATGGAAACTGCGCAGCTTCGCTGGCAGTTCTGGATTGTCGAGTGCGTTTAGAGCCTAACTAAAAGGAATGGAAACTCCATGTTGAGGTACGGACCACCGATAGGAGGCCCCGGTTTAGAGCCTAACTAAAAGGAATGGAAACTTATCCTCCCTTGCTTAGTGTGTTCTTTTTGACACACGTTTAGAGCCTAACTAAAAGGAATGGAAACAATCCAAAACGATCTCTCCCGCCTGGATCAGGCGGGCTAG
>WFSL01000023.1 GCA_015486015.1 Aquificota bacterium
ATGACAGGTAGACAGGGGCATCCAGGTACGGGGGTGGGCCTTCAGGGAGAGGGGAGGAGGGTGGAGTTGGAGGCTCTGGTGAGGGGTTTGGGCGTGGAGAGGGTGAGGGTGGTAGACCCCTACGATCTTAAGACCCTTGAGGGAACCCTTAAGGAGGAGATGGATGTGCCTCAGCCTTCAGTGGTAATAGCTAAGAGGCCGTGCACCCTTCTCACAGATGGTCCTTTGGGCAACTATTGTGTGGCTGAGGAATTGTGTGTGGGGTGTGGGACTTGCATCAAGGTGGGGTGTATTGCCCTTTCCATGGATGGAGAGAAGGCAAAGATAGACCCTCACCTCTGCTACGGTTGCGGTGTCTGTGCGCAGGTTTGTCCCAAGGAGGCCATCAGGGAGTGTAGTTGTGGCGATCACTAATCTGGTATTCTGTGGTGTAGGGGGTCAAGGGGTGCTTTTGGCTTCGGAGATAGTAGCGGAAGTGGCCTTAAGGTCAGGCATGGATGTTAAGAAGAGTGAGGTTCACGGTATGGCCCAGAGGGGGGGATCTGTGGTATCCAACGTGCGTTTTGGCGATAAGGTCTACTCTCCGGTGATCCCTATGGGAGAGGCCCATTTTATAGTGGCCTTCGAAGAGTTGGAGGCCTTGAGATATGCATCTTATGCTTCTCTTCAAGCCATATTCCTTGTGAATACCCTCAAAGTGAACCCTGTCACCGTGCTCTCAGGCGAGGCAAACTATCCCCAGGCTCCCTTAGCAATGTTGGGCAGGTATTTTGGGCGTGTGATAACCATTGATGCCCTTGCCCTTGCCCAGAAGGCTGGCTCTCCCCGTGCCCTCAATTCTGTGATGATAGGTCTTCTGTCTCGCTTTCTCCCTTTTTCTAAGGAGGCTTGGGTAGAGGTTTTGGCTGAGCGTGTGCCAGGAAAGGCAAAGGACACCAATGTTAAGGCCTTTGGCCTGGGGAGGGACTCTTTTTCTTAGATAAGACAGGTGGAAGCAGGGTCCTTTTTGTGGTCCTGGATGGAGTGGGGGACCAGGCCCAGGAGGTGTTGGGGGGCAGGACCCCATTACAGGTGGCTCATACCCCCAATCTGGATCATCTTGCACTTTTGGGTGGAGGTGGTTGTTACCATCCTGGGAAGGTGGGCCTTGCTTATTTCAGTGATCTGGCCCTGTTCTTGGCTTTGGGTTACAGTGTTTCAGATTTCCCTGGTAGGGGGGTGTTGGGCTGCTACGCTACCTCTATCCCAGTATCTACCCGGCACATCTACATGTTGGCCTCACTGGTCTCTCTGGAGAACGACCCCTCTGGGGAGCCTATCTTGGTGGACAGGGGAACGGATCTCACCCTTGATGAATGGCAGGAGGCTGTGGAAATCCTTTCAGAAACTTGGGAGGGTAAAGGGCTGGTAGTGGAGTTTCTTCCATTGGAGCCGGGGGTAGGGGTTTTACAAATCGTAGGAGATGGAGATCCCCGGGTAACGGACTCTGATCCTTCTCATAGGGGTAGTAGGGTCTACAGGATCGCTCCAAGGGATGGTGGAACCAGATTTTCCAGGTATCTGGCTCAGGAGCTGAATCGGTATTCGGATTGGGCAGCCTCCCGTTTGAGGGATGCCCCTTTTAATAGGGAAAGGGTAAGGCGTGGGAAGAATCTCCTTGGTGCCCTTCTGCTCCAAGGCGCTGGGAGAGATGGCATCCTCCCTTCGCTCCAGGAAAAGTGGGGGTTTAAGGGGGCCATGGTGGCCTCTGATTTTCTCATTTTGGGCATGGGGAGAAAGTTGGGGATGGAGGTCTTTCTATATGGGGAGGGAGAGCCTAAGAAGGAGCTTTTCCACAAACTCAGGGGGGCAACTGAGCTTTTGGAGAAGCACTCCTTGGTGTTGGTGCATACCAGGGTACTGAAAATGGTTTCAAAGAGGCACAGCCCTTGGGATAAGGTAAGGGTGATAGAGGAGTTGGATGCGGCCTTTGCATATCTGGTGGAGCATCTCGTCCCACAAGAGGGGGTGCTTCTGGTAATCTGGGGTGGTGCTTCCACATCTTCAGGGGGGCTCTATCTTTATAGCGGAGAACCTTCACCCCTTCTGATGGTGGGGCCAAAGGTGAGGAAGGGCGGGAGTTTCAGATTTGACGAGCCCTCTCTGGCGTACGGGTCTTTGGGGCTACTGAGGGGCGAGGAGTTGATGCTGAGCATTCTTAGCGCCTCTGGTCGAGCACCCCTTGGTGGCAGGTATCCTCATGATTAGATCTCATTGCCCCCAAAGGTCTTTGGGGGTTGGCCAGGAGCAGGGATTATGAGAGTAAAATTGGTCCAATTGGAAAGAAGAAGATGCCGGTAAAGAGTGCATTAGAGAGTATTGTAAGGGCAAAGGGGATCAACCTCACTGTTCTTGACTTCACTACTCAGGACGCTGTCAGGCTTCTCAGGAAGCTCGGTTTCCATATTGTCGAGGGCAAATGCAAAAGGGGAGCACTAAGACGCTACATAGGCGCTTTGTCCATAGAGGGGAACGCCGTCAAAGACAAGGAGAAGGCTTACAATGATCCTGTTTGGCACCTCTTTTATCGTTGCTCTGCTTAACGGAGAAGGCATTTTTCACAGCCAAGCCAAAAAGGTTTTTGAAAAAATACCTGACGAGGAAGACTTAGCCGTCCACTACCTGGTGATACAAGAAACCTATGCGGTCATGTGCAGGAAAGCTGTCGAACAAGGTCACAGCATAGAAGAGATTTTCTCGATTCTTGAAGGGTTCTTCGATGAGATAGGTATTATGAGCAGTTTACCTGACGAAGGAGAAATCCTGGCCGTCATGAAGAGGAGCAAGTGCGGCCTAAGCTACGTGGATGCTGTGCTGGCACACCTAAACAAGAGAGCTGGGTTCAAAGTGCTCACCTTTGACAGGAAGCTCATAGGGCACCTATCTCCTCTCTAAGAGTCTGTCGGACTTGTCGTGAAAAGTCCAGGAGACAAAAGTAAGGGATGTCAAATGTTGAGACCTGACACCCGAGGTATTGGGATTTCTGCTGGGGGTTTAAGTGAGGAGGAAGTCCCCTATGTCGCGGCCCCCAAATAGGAGCATCAGCAGCCTTTCCAGACCTAAGGCAGCGCCGGCAACGGGGGGCATGAGAGGTAAAGCCTTTAGGAGCTCTTCGTCTATGGGCCAATGTCCAGGCCTCTTTCGGGCCTCTGCCTCCAGCCTTCTTTTTTGTTCGTAGGGATCGGTGAGCTCAGAGTATCCGTTCATCAGCTCAATCCCGCCTACATAGAGTTCCACTCGTTCGCATACCTTAGGATCGGTGGGGGAAGGCCTTGCCATCACGGAAAGGGCAATGGGGTAATGATAGAGGAAGACAGGTTTGGTTAGCTGGGCCAGAGAGGGTTCCACCTTGGCAACGAATAGGTAATGAAGGCATGTCTCCCAGGGATCCTCAGGCGATACCATAAGTCCCAGTTCTTCAAGGTATCTCCTGAGTTCCTTTGGATCTATGGCAAGGGGATCTATACCTGAGAATCTCTTAAATGCTTCAGATACAGACATGGAGAGCCACTCTCCATCTAAATGTACCACCCCTTTGCCCATCACACTCACAGTAGGGGACAGCTCCAATTCTCTGACCAGATAGAGGATCAGTTCTTTTGTGCCCTTCATAAGGTCAAGGTAGTCTCCATGGACCTTGTACCATTCCACCATGGTGAACTCCCTCCGGTGCAGCGGAGTGATGGGGTCCTTTCTGAAGACCTTGCAGATCTGGAATATGCTTCCGGAATTGGCGGCCAATAAGCGCTTCATCTGGTACTCAGGGGATGTGTGGAGATAGAGCCCTTCTATTGTTTGAAAAGGCTCCACATAGGGATCAAGGTTGGGGGCCTCCTGAAGGTAGGGTGTTTCTACTTCCAGGAAGCCCTGGGAGAGGAAGAACCCCCTTATTAAATGTGCTACCCGAGAGCGGCGCCGAAGATTTTTAAAAAGCCCCGGCTCTTTCCTTAAGTCTCGCCAGTCTATGCCTCAAAACCTCTTTTTTTCTCTCTCCTCTTGGCATCTTACACATAATACCGCGAATGGCTTCGCCAGTAGGCGTCCCTCCTCAATGGGCTCTCCACACTCTTCACAGTATCCGTACGTTCCATTCTCTATCCGCTGGAGGGCACCATCGATTGCCCTGAGTCGCTGGATCTCCATGGCAGTCAATGACGATCTGAGTTTTTCCTCTTCTAAGGCCACTGCATGATCTGCATCGTCTCCTACAGCCTGCCTACCCCGGTTGTTTTGCTCCTCCTCTTTGTTCCTCTGAAGCTTGCTCAAAATCTTTCCCTTTTCCCTCAGGAGCATTTCCTTGATCTTTTCCAAATCCCTTTGGTCCTTCATATCCAGCCCTCTCCACTTCTTTGATTTAACTTGGGCGATTTTGTTGTCATCTCAATTGTGGGGGTTTCGCCCCAACCCCAATTGGTTTGTGTTTCAGTCCTTAGTGCTTGTGCTAAAGAGATGCCCACGCAAGTTTTTATCTTTCGTCGATAAATACACCTATTTCTTCCTCCATGCGCTTTAGCTTTTCCAACCTTGCAAGTCGCTGCTCAATGGTCTCTATCCGTTTCCTCCCCTTGTCGCCTTTTATCTCTTCCAGTTCCCTCCGCAGTTCAGAGATTTCCTCAGACATAGCCTTGATCACCTCCAGCACAGGGTCGGGTAGCAGATGATGATCAAGATCCACTCCATGGACTTTAAGGGTTTTTTTCTTAGCTACCCTGCCTGGTACCCCTACTACCGTGGACTCAGGAGGCACTTCCCTAACCACCACCGAGTTTGCCCCTATCTTGCTGTTTTCGCCTACTACAAAGGGACCGAGGATCTTGGCCCCAGCACCTACTACTACCTTTTCCTTCAATGTGGGATGGCGCTTCTCTTTCCTGAGGCTGACGCCCCCGAGGGTTACTTGATGATAGAGGGTGACGTTTTCCGCTATCTCCGCTGTTTCTCCGATCACTACCCCCATTCCATGATCGATAAAGAACCCTTTTCCAATGGTAGCTCCTGGGTGTATCTCGATGCCTGTGAGAAAACGGGCGATATGAGAGAGGAGACGGGCCAGCAGGTAGAGCTTCTTCTTCCAGAGCCAATGGGAGACTCGATGAAATAGGATGGCGTGGAAGCCTGGGTAACACAGGAGTACTTCGAGTTTGCTCCTGGCAGCAGGGTCCCTTTCGAAAACTGCGTTAAAATCGGCTTTTACAACTTCCCATGCCCCCTTGAGGCCCATACAGATTCCCTTCTTCTTTGAATTTGGGCATATCCCCTACACATAATGGTATATCAAGTCAAGCCCTGTGCCTAACTGAGCCCAGGGCTTGTGCCCCATATGCCCTGCTACTATAAGGAAGAGTATGAGGAAGGTCTTTCTGGTAGCCTTGACAATGTTCATTATGGCCTTGGGTGAGGAGGCCTATGCCCAGCGTCCTTCCCGGGCCCAGGTATATGCCGACATTGTGACCATGCAGCTCCTCCGTATGGAAGGGGCCTCTCCAGCGAGGATTCTCCCATTGTGTAAGAGGATATTGGGGGTTATGCCTGTTCCCCAGGCGTATGTAGACATGGCCCACATCCTTTTGGAGGTGGGGGACTTAAAAACAGCCATAGATACCTTAGAGGAGGGGGCGGAGAAGTTCCCCAATGATTTCACTCTGCAGGTCCTCCTTGGGGAGATCTATGGGGACGTGGGAAAGAAAAATCATGCCCTCTTACACTTCGATAAGGCCCTGAGGATAAACCCCAAGGACGAGAGGGTGTACCAGAGGCTGATAGGGCTGTATGTGGAAGAGGGAAACTACGAAGCAGCCAATACCCTGCTGGGGAAATGGGAGAAGGCCATGCCCCATTCCGTTTCCCTCTACCTCACCTGGGCAAGGGTTTACATCTCCATGGGTCTTTCCAATAGGGCCCTGGAGAAGCTTCAGGATGCCTCGAGAGAACATCCTGATAACCCTGATGTCTTTAGATTGATGGGGCGGTTGTACGAGCTTAATGGAAACACAGAAGGGGCTATCAAGGCGTATAAGAAGCTGCTGGAGCTATCTCCGACTTCTGTTGATGCCTTGGGGCACCTCGGAGAGCTTTATATTCAGGAGAAGAAGTACCCCTCTGCATTAAAGATATATAGGTCTCTTCTGAAGAGCCATCCAGGGTATCCACAGCTTTCGGCCAGGGTTGCCTCCATTTTAGTGGCCATGGACAGGAAGAAGGAGGCCCTTCGGACAATAAATGATGCCCTGAAGGTGCACAAAGACGAACGTCTCCTATTCATGAAGGCCCTCCTCTTGGAGGATATGGGGAGAAAAGGGGAGGCACTGAGGCTGCTGTGTGGTGTGGTGGCTAAGGGTGGGACCCACGACCCCTCTTTTTATATTCAGATAGCAAGCATCTATATGGACAAGGGTGATCGTGAGAGGGCCATAACTGTTTTACGAAGTGGCATCATGGTGCAGCCAGATGCCCCCCAGCTTTATAAGGCCCTTGCAATCGTTTATAATGAAATAGGGAAAAAAGAAGAGGCGTTGATGAATGCAGCCTATGCAGTGGTTCTCAGGCCCCATGATCCCTCTTATCTCTTTTCTCTGGGTGCCCTTTTGGAAAGGCAGGGCCAATGGAAGAAGAGTGAGAAGTTTCTCAAAAGGGCCTTGAAGCTGGATCCCCAAAACCCCTCTCTGCTTAACTACTTGGGATATATGTACATAGACAGGGGAGTAAATCTGGATGAGGGGATTAGCCTGGTGCGGAAGGCATTGGCCATAAGGCCCAACAATCCATATTATCTTGACTCCCTTGCCTGGGGGCTTTTCAAGAAGGGAAAGCTCAAAAGGGCGAGGCAGATTCAGGAAGGGGCATTGAGGCGGATCAAGGAGAAGAACGCCATCATGCTAAGCCATATGGGTGCCATTTACATGGCTCTGGGTATGAAGGAAAAGGCAAAGGCCCTGTATGCTGAGGCCCTCAGGCACTTGAATAACAAGGAGTTGAGCACCTGGGAGCGGGAAGAGATCATCCGTTCGGCCAGGGCATTAGGACTATTATCGCCCTAATGCTCCTCTTGGGGGGTTGTGCTACAGTTCCCCCAAGGCCGTCTCTATATCTTTCAATGCCCAGCTCTTATAGTGCCTTAGGGAGTTTTGGCTACAAGGACCCCATGCACAGCCTGCATGGTATGTGGGCTATGGAGTATCATGGAGACGAAAACTACCGCCTTTCCCTATACAGTAGCATCGGTACCCTGGAGGCATGTCTAAGCTTTGACCATGGTAATTTACGCGCCTGCAAGGAGGGCTTGAGGGGCCCTGAAGCCCTAAATGCCTTGCCCCTTGAGCTGCTGGAGGACCTGCCTCGGGTGCTGCTGGGGAGGATCGAGGGGCATTTGGTCACGAGGGATAAGGTGGGCAGAACCCAGGAGGCACTCTTCGTAACCGACAGGGGGGTGTGGCGGCTCTCTTTTAGGTACTATTTGGAGGAGGAAGGGTTTCCTTATCCCACCTTGGTGAGTGTGGCAGGGGAGAGGGTGAGTTTGAGGATCAGGATTCAGGAGTTCCATCCAGGGCCCCCTCCATAGTGCTGATCAACTTCTCCACAGGGCCTATCTTGGTTTTGAGACTGGACCTGTTTACCACCAATCGGGCCGTGATTTCTGCAATGGTTTCTACCTCCTCCAACTTGTTTTCCCGGAGTGTTCTACCTGTAGAGACCAGATCTACGATCTGATGGGCCAGGCCTGTTAGGGGTGCTAACTCTACAGATCCATAGAGCTTTATGATCTCTACCGTTACACCTTTGGAGTGATAGTGGGACCTGGCTATTCTTGGATACTTGGTGGCCACCCTTAGCCCTATCCTTGTCTCCAAGTCCAGCACTGTGCCTACGGGTTGGGCCACCACCATACGACAGTGCCCGAATCCAAGGTCCAACGGTTCATACAGGTCGTGTCCACCCTCCATCAGGATGTCTTTCCCCACTATCCCAAAATCGGCAGCCCCATACTCCACATAGGTGGGTACGTCTTGTGCCCTGACCAGGAGGAATGATAGGCCATACTGTGGGAATGGGAATATGAGGCGTCTGCTCTCTTCCATCATGGGGGAGAGGTCATATCCCATGCGGGAAAAGAGCCTTACTGCCTCCTCCATGAGCCTCCCCTTCGGCAGGGCTATCTTTATCTGCTCACCCATTGCAAGCCCCTACTCTTTATGGCCTGTATTTCTTTATCTCGCGGGCCACTTCCCTCTCCATAGTCTTGCGGCGGATGGCCTCTCTCTTGTCCACTAAGGTCTTCCCCTTAGCCAAGGCCAACTCCACCTTTGCCTTACCCCTCTTGAAATAGATGGATATTGGCACCAGGGTTAAGCCCCTTTCGGTTACCTTCCCTGCTATCTTCTTGATTTCTTCCCTATGCAGCAAAAGCCTCTTGGGCCTTTTAGGGTCGGGCGCAAATTGGGAGGTATGCGAGTACGGGGCGATGTGACAACCGTATAGGAATACCTCTCCGTCCTTCACTTGTGCGAAGGCGTCCTTCAGGCTCAGTTTTCCCTGGCGGATGGACTTTACCTCGCTTCCCTTAAGCTCTATCCCTGCCTCGTATGTGTCCAGGATCTCGTAATTGTGGCGCGCCTTCCTGTTTATGGCCGCTATCTTCCGCTCTTCACCCATAGCATCTCCCCTCTGCCGGTATGGGTGCTATATGGCTCACAATGAGTGATTCGTCAAAGAGGAGGTCCCGAGACAATTGACACCTCTATCAGAGGAGAATAAATTTTGCCACGTCTTTTCAGGGGGTGTCTTTGGTAGAGAGTGTGAGGATCAGGAACTTCTCCATAATAGCCCACATAGATCATGGTAAATCCACCCTGGCTGACCGGTTTTTAGAGTATACCGGTGCCGTTCCCAAGGTGAAGATGAGGGAGCAATACTTAGACAGGATGGAACTTGAGAGGGAACGGGGTATTACCATAAAGGCTCAAACTGTAAGGCTTTTGTACAAGGCGGAGGATGGAAACGGGTATGTCCTTAACCTCATAGACACCCCTGGCCATGTGGACTTCACTTATGAGGTTTCTCGGAGCCTCGCTGCGTGTGAGGGCGTCTTGCTCTTGGTGGATGCCAGTCAAGGTGTGGAGGCCCAGACTATTGCCAATTTATGTCTAGCCTTGGACCACGGACTGGAGATTATTCCTGTGATAAACAAGATCGATCTCCCTAACGCTGATCCCGATAAGGTTAAGCTGGAGATTGAGGAGGTCATCGGGCTGGATCCAGGGGATGTCATACTTACCAGTGCCAAGAAGGGCATAGGTACGAAGGAGGTATTGGAGGCCATTGTTCGCAAAATTCCCCCTCCCGGAGGGAGTCCGAAGGGGCCTTTGAGGGCCCTTGTCTTTGATTCTTGGTTTGACCCCTATCGAGGGGTGGTTGCTACAGTAAGGGTGATGGATGGGGCACTGAGGAGGGGGATGGATATCATGTTCATGTCCACGGGTAAGACGTTTCAGGTGGAGGAGCTGGGTGTCTTTACACCTGAACCCAGCCCTGTTGAGGATCTGGGACTGGGGGAGGTGGGGTACCTCATTGCCAACATCAAGAATTTAAGGGATGCCAGAGTAGGCGATACTGTTACCCAGGCCTCTCGCCCCTCTCAGGTTCCTCTGCCAGGCTTTAAGCCAGTTAAGCCTATGGTCTTTTGTGGTCTCTATCCTGTGGATCCTCAGGGATACGGGGCGCTGAGAGACGCCTTGGAGAAGCTGTGGCTCAACGATGCAGCTTTCAGCTTCGAGCCAGAGAGCTCTGCTGCTTTAGGGTTTGGTTTTAGATGCGGTTTTCTGGGGATGCTCCATATGGATATTGTGAAGGAGCGCTTAGAAAGGGAGTTTGGGCTTCAGTTGGTGGCCACTGCCCCTACGGTGGTGTACCGAGTGGTGAAGACCAATGGTGAGGTGATCATGATCGATAACCCTGCCAAACTTCCCCCTATGGAGGTGATATCCCGGATAGAGGAGCCCTTTGTCAGGGCCACGATAATCACCCCTTCGGAGTATATGGGGGGCCTACTTGCCCTGCTTTCAGATAGAAGGGGGGAGCAGAAGGGGATAGACTATATGGAAGGGGGTAGGCTGGTCTTGCACTACTCGCTCCCTCTTGGGGAGATCCTAAGTGACTTCTACGATAGGCTGAAGTCTCTCAGCCGGGGATACGCCTCATTCGACTATGAGGTGGAAGGGTATCGCGCATCCCCCTTAGTGAAGCTGGACATTCTGCTGAATGGGCAGCCTGTTGATGCCCTATCTGTTATCGTGCATAGGGAGAGGGCCTATCAGAAGGGGAAGGAGTTGGCGAAAAGGCTCAAGGGGATTATCCCCCGGCAGCTTTTTGAGGTGGCCATCCAGGCGTCTATAGGTCGCAAGGTCATCACCAGAGAGACGATCAGACCTTTGCGTAAGAACGTCACAGCTAAGTGTTACGGTGGCGATGTGACCCGCAAGAGGAAGCTTTTGGAAAAGCAAAGGGAGGGGAAGAGGAGGATGAAGCAGATAGGTAAAGTGGAGATTCCTCAAGAGGCCTTCATGGCTGTGTTGAAGAGGGGCTGATCCATGGAGGAGAGGCTTATAAAGGAGACCCATACCTTCTGGAGCAAGGTATGGGAGTATGCCAAGTCCATCATTATTGCCCTGGCTATAGCCCTTCTGATTCGTACTTTCGTAGTTCAGGCCTTTAGGATTCCATCTGGCTCTATGATTCCGACCCTACTCATTGGAGATCATATTTTAGTGAATAAGCTCTCTTACCGATTCGGTGACCCCCATCGCTTGGACGTGGCGGTTTTCCGGTTCCCCCTGAATCCCAAGAAGGACTACATTAAGCGCGTCATAGGTCTGCCAGGGGATAGGGTAGAGGTGAGGAACAAGGTGGTATTCATAAATGGGAGGCCCCTCAGGGAGCCCTACGTTCAGCACACTGATTCTGCCATCTTTCCTGGGGCGATGCAGCCCAGGGATAACTATGGGCCCGTCTTGGTTCCTAAGGGCCACTACTTTGTCCTTGGCGACAACAGAGACAGCAGCTACGACAGCAGGTTTTGGGGGTTTGTTCCCCGGAAGGCATTCATAGGAAAGGCACTTATTATCTACTTCTCGTGGAATCCCCATGGGTCAAACCCACTCCACTGGGTCCGTTGGAAGAGGATAGGGAAGATAGTGAGGTAGGTGCATGGAGCTGAGAGACAAGAAGGTGGTGGTAACGAGGGAGAGGAGCCAAGCAGGGGAGATGATGGATCTCCTGAGGGCAAGGGGGGCTGTGCCGGTGCTCTTTCCCACAATAGAGGTACATCCTCCAAGGAACTGGGGCCCATTGGATAATGCTATGGCTTTTATTGATAAATATCAATGGGTGGTCTTTACCAGTGTTAATGGGGTGAGGTGCTTCTCCCGCAGGGTGAAGGCCCTGGGTAGCACCCTCAAGGGTGTGCTCTTGGGCAAGAAGATATGCGCTATAGGTCCTGCAACTGCTCGTGCCTTGGGGTTAGAAGGGATAGCGCCTACCTTGGTGCCCCCCAGGTTTGTGGCAGAGGAGGTGTTGGAGGCCCTTTTAAGATGGGGGGTGGCAGGAGAGAAGGTGCTTTTGCCCCGGGCAGAGGTTGCCAGGCAGGTGCTGCCAGATGGGTTACGCAGAGCGGGAGCTCAGGTGGATGTGGTGCCAGTCTATAGAATTGTTGCCCCTGTAGTTACCGAAGAGGCAAAGAGACGGGTGCTGAAGGCCGATGTCTTCACCTTCACCAGTCCCAGCACTGCAAGGAACTTTCTCGAGATTATGGGAGGATTCAATGTGATGGAGGTGCTGGCCAAAGGCACCGTTGCCTCCATAGGGCCTATCACCACAGAGGCCTTGAGGGGATTGGAGGTGAGGGTTGATGTGGAGGCCCAGGAATACACGGTTGTAGGGCTTATCAGGGCCTTGGATATGTACCAGCCCCAGAGAACTTTTCCCTGAGCATCTTGGCTACTATGGGTGTCACCAAGCAATCTATGTTGCCTCCATAGTAGGCGATCTCCTTCACAATCCTGGAACTCAGATATGTGTACTGCTCGCTCGGCATCATGAATAGTGTCTCTACGGAGTCATCCAGCTTTCTATTTATGAGAGCCATTTGGAACTCGTACTCAAAGTCTGAAACTGCTCTGAGTCCCCTTATAATAGTGGTTGCACCTTTCCTCTTGGCGTATTTGATTAAGAGGGTAGAGAAGGACTCCACTTTTACATTGGGGAGATTTAGGGGGGAAAGTGACTGTTTCACCATCTCCACCCGCTCCTCCAGGGTGAAGAGGGGCATCTTACCAGGGTTGTGGGCCACGGCTATCACCAACTTGGGGAATATTCTCGCTGCTCGCTGGATGATGTCTACGTGTCCCAGGGTGATGGGATCAAAGGTGCCAGGGTAGATGGCGATTTTGTCTCTCATTCACTCCTCCTCTCGCTCAATCAGGGTGAGGCAATGCTCGCCTATCACCTTCCTTCTTACAGGAACCTTCCATGTGGGTTCAATGGAGAACTTCTTGAGGTGCTGAATCGCCATAATCCCTCCTTTCCTTAAAAGTGGTAGATAATAGAGGACAAGCCTATCGTACTCGTTGAATGTGTAAGGGGGGTCAGCAAACACGATGGTGAATGGGGCAAAGGGTGACACCCTTGGAAGGGAGGTGAGGGCATCCCCACAAATGACTGTGGCCCTCTCTTCATGCCCTGTCAGGGCAAGGTTCTCCTGGATGAGGGGGATCAACTCACCCCTCTTTTCCACGAGTAGCGCTCTGCTTGCCCCCCTGCTCAAGGCCTCTATAGCCACTATCCCTGTACCTGCAAAGAGATCCAAAAAGTGTGCACCACTAATCCTTTCTTGAAGCATATTGAAAAGACACTCGCGGATTCTGCTCAGCGTGGGCCTTGTCTTTCTCCCTTTGGGGACCTTGAGCCTTCTACCCTTATTCTTCCCTCCGGTAATGCGTATCACTGTGTGGGGCTCTTCTCTACCACTTCTAAAGCAAAATCGAGTATCTCCACGGGCTTTACAGGGGTGATGCTGGAGATGGCATGCTTGAAGACCAGTTGCTGTCCCATCTCACTGGTCAAGATGACTGTAAAGTTGTCAAATCCCCCAATCCTCCCGTTGAGTTTTACGCCATTTACCAGGTAGACATGGACGGGCACCTTCTTTTTCCTGAGCTGGTTGAGATAAGCATCCTGGAGATTGAGTTTCACTTTATTTCTCCTCCCTTGTTTTTATTTCTATTTATCACCCTTAATGGTTCCCTTCAATCCATTCCTGGACTTTATGGATCACCTCTTCGGTAGAGGAGAGGAGCCATGTGAATCCCTCCCTCTTGAACCAGGCGATTTGCCTCTTGGCATAGTTACGGGTCCTCTTCTGGATCTCTTTCACCATCCTGTCCTTCGAGATGAGCCCTTTAAGGTAACTTAGGGCCTCCCTATAGCCGATGGCTTGAAGGGGCTTTATGGTGGGTGGATACCCCATGTTGAGGAGCCTCTCCGTTTCCTCTATCAGCCCCCTCTCTACCATGCCTTGGACCCTGGCATTGATATTGGCATAGAGATCTGCCCTGGGGAGTATAAGGGCTATCTGCAAAAGGGGGCCTTCTTCAATAGGAGGCCTCCTGGTTCTCCACAACTCCCTTGGTGTCTTCCCCGTGAGATGGATTATCTCTAATGCCCTGATTATTCTAATTCTATCGTGGGGATGGATTGTGGAAGCCAGCCAAGGATCTATCTCCCTTAGCTTAGTGTATAAGATTCCTGGGTGTTGTTCTTCTTCTTCTAAGAGGCTCTTTCGCAGTTGGGTCTTCCGTCCCACACCGGGGGGAAGCCCATCGTAAAGGGCTTTCATGTAAAGGCCTGTCCCGCCCGCAATTATTGGTACCTTCCCCCTCCCTTGTATGTCCTTAATAATCTCGGATGCCTTCTCAGCATAGTGGTAGGCGTCAAATTCTTGGTCGGGATATAGGAAGTCTATGAGGTGATGAGGCACTCTTTCCCTTTCCTGTAAGGTGGGTTTTGCTGTTCCTATGTCTAAGTATTTGTAAAGTGAGAGGCTGTCTGCATTCACCACTTCACCATCAAGCGTCTGGGCCAGTTTTATGGCCAAGGCACTCTTACCCACCCCTGTGGGTCCACCCACGAAAATCAGCTTTTTCTCCAATTTAGCCTCTTCTCTTCAGTCTTCAAATGTTTATGGGTTTCCTCATAATAAAGTTGTAGAGATCAATAGGATATTCAAGTCAACCTGGAGCTATCAGCTTAGGTATCATATTTTCACCCTTTGGTGTTCTTCGCTTGAGGGCAGAATTTTGGAGGCCTATTGACATTAGCATATTCGAATATTATGAAGTTCTACAGAAGTGCCTTAATGCGCTGCTCAGGAGGAGGTCTTATGGCCAAGGTGGTTGAGATTCCTGAGGGACTGGAGGCCTTCCTCATTTCGCTTTTGGAAAAGGGCATTGTCAGCGGGCTGGTGGTCCTTAAGTATTTGGAAGAGTCTTCGAAGGCGTCTTATGCCCTTGTGCCCGCTGGGGGTGACACAGAGGGGTTGGCGCCTTTATTCCCCTTTATGCCTGCCAACGCGGGGAAGGTTCTCTCGCGTCTAACCTTGGAAGGTCCCTTCCCTAACCCTATTGCCGTGGTTGTGAGGCCCTGTGAGTTCAGGGCCTTCGTGGAGTTGGTGAAGCTGGAGCAAGGCCATATGGAGAACCTCCTCATCATTGGCTTAGAGTGCGGCGGTGTTTACCCCTTGGGGAAAATGGTGAAGGAGAATGTGGGTGATTTTATAGGGGCCTATTACGAGGCCTTGAAGAAGGGGGAAATAGTACCTGATATTCGTCCTGTGTGTCAGGGTTGTGACTTATTCCAGCCCGTGGGTGCCGATATTGTTGTCTCGGTGGTGGGGAGGGGGGTACCCCAACTCGCCTTTCTCACAGAGAAGGGCTTGGATGCAGCTGAGAAGCTGGGTTTGGAACTTAAAGAGGGAGAAGTTTTTGCTCCCCTTTCACAGGCACTCCTTGAGGCGAGGAGAGAAAGGAAGGGCCAGATTGCAGAGGAGATAAAGGGGGAGGTTAAGGGAATAGAGGGCCTTGAGAGGGTCTTTGGTAAGTGCATAGGATGCCATTGCTGTTCTCATGTATGTCCCATCTGCTATTGCAAGGACTGCTTTTTCGAATCTGCCACCTTTGATTATGAGCCCATAAGCTATACTGAGAGGCTGGAGAGGAAGGGTACCCTAAGGGTACCCATGGATACAGTGCTCTTTCACTTGGGGAGAATGACGCATATGGCCACCTCTTGCGTTGGGTGCGGAATGTGTGAGGATGCTTGTCCCGTGGGGATCCCTGTTTCCCAGATTTTCAAGTTTATAGGTAGCGACCTACAGGAGCTCTTTGGGTATGTACCTGGTAGAAGCCTCCAAGAGGAGCTGCCTCTCACCACTTACAGGCTCGAGGAGTTTTCTGAGGTGGAGGAATAAGATGGGGTCTAATGCTCTCAATACATCAGCTATATGGGGGTTAAAAGAGCTCCTGGCTATCCCAGGGGGTGATCAGATCATTAAGTGCATCCAGTGTGGGACCTGTACGGGTTCCTGCCCCATGGCGCCGGTAATGGACTATGGACCCAGAAGGCTATTTGCCCTGGTTAAGGGGGGAGACTTTGACGAAGTTTTTTCTTCAAATACCTACTGGATATGCGCATCTTGTTATTTTTGCACTGTACGGTGTCCCAGGGGCATCAAGATCACTGATATCATGTATGCATTGAAGCGTATGGCTCAAGCACGTGGGCCCCAGGAGAAGGCGGCTTACATGTACAATGCCTTCAAGGAAGCTGTTGAGGGAAAGGGGAGGCTCTCTGAGCTTAAGATGATGCAAAAGTATTACAAGAAGGTGCCAATGGATGCCTTCAAGAATACCTCTTTGGGACTGAAGCTCCTGGCCAAAGGCAGACTGGAGTTTAAGGTGGAACCTCTCAAGAGCCTTGAAGGGTTCAGGAGGGTGATAGAGAAGGCTAAGCAGATTGAGGGACAGTCATGAAATACGTGTTTTATCCAGGGTGTACATTGAAGACCGCTGCAGGATACGAGGAGTCCATTAATGCAACCTTAAATGTATTGGGATTATCCATTCCAGAGGTGGAGGACTGGAACTGCTGTGGGGCTACTGCCTATTTCAGCTTAGATGAGCTGGTGGCCTTGGTGCTGCCTGCCAGGGTAATGGCCATAGCGGAGGAGATGGGGGCAGAGGTCATTGCAACTCCCTGCAACGCCTGCTATGCGACCCTGCGTAAGGCAAGGGCCATCCTCGCAGATGAGGAAGGGCTCAAGGAGAAGGTGAACATGGCCCTGGGTGAGGAAGATAAGAGGTATCGTGGTAAGGTAAGGGTGAGGCACCTCTTAGACTACTATCTGGATCCTGAGATCCATGCCCAATGGAAGGATAGGATTACCCATCCCTTAGATTCCCTTAAGGTGGCACCCTACTATGGCTGTCAATACTCCAGGCCCCAGGTGGAGGATGAAGATCACCCGGAGAGCCCTCGGGCCCTGGACCGTTTCTTGGAGACCTTAGGTTGCCAAGTGGTGGATTTCAGTTCCAGGACCGCATGCTGTGGTGCTGCTCAGATGATGGCCCATAGGGATGCCTGTGAGCCCTTGGTAAAGAGGATAATCAACGATGCCAAGCAAAAGGGTGCACACCTTATAGTCTCCATCTGTCCTCTATGTCAGTTCAATCTCGAAGCTTTCCAGGAACAGTTTCATATAGAGGAGATCCCGGTGGTTTTCTTCACCCAACTTTTGGGACTCGCCATGGGTTTGAGTGAAAAGGAGCTGGGTTTAAGTAAGCTTCTGGTCCCGTTTAAGGGGGCCTTCTAAGGGGGGGACATGATTAGGAGGGAGGAGCCCAGGATAGGCGTCTATATCTGCCACTGTGGGATTAATATCTCCTATAAGGTGGATGTGGAGGAGGTGGTGGACTTTGCCTCTAAGTTGGAGCACGTGGTGGTGGCCCGTGATTACAAGTTTATGTGTTCTAACATAGGTCAGGAACTCATCATTAATGACATCAAGGAGTATGGCCTCAACAGGGTGGTGGTGGCATCTTGCTCACCGAGGATGCATGAGAAGACCTTCCGCAATGCCTGCAAGAAGGCGGGACTGAACCCATATCTCTTCCAGATGGCCAGTATAAGGGAGCTGGTCTCATGGGTGACTGAGGATGAGAGGGAGGCTACGGAGAAGGCCAAAGATTATGTGGAGGCAGCAGTAAGGAGGGTGGCTAAGCACCAGCCTTTAGAACCAAGGATCGTGGACATCAACCCCAATGTGCTGGTGATTGGGGGAGGTATAGCGGGCATGCAGGCGGCCTTAGAGATTGCCGAGGGTGGGAAGACCGTTTATCTGGTGGAGAGGGAACCCAGTATAGGAGGCCATATGGCCAAGTTTGACAAGACTTTTCCCACCTTAGACTGCGCCGCCTGTATCCTCACCCCTAAAATGGTGTCTGTGGGTCAGCATGAGAACATCAAGCTCTTCACTTACAGTGAGGTAGAAGAGGTCTCAGGTTACATAGGAAACTTCGATGTGAAGATTAAAAAGAAACCCAGGTATGTGCTTGAGGACAAGTGCACAGGCTGTTCTGAGTGCATCAAAGGTTGTCCAGTGACTCTGCCTAACGAGTTTGAGTATGGGATGATGGATAGGACTGCCATCTACCGTTCCTTCCCCCAGGCCGTTCCCAATGTCTTTGTCATCGATAAGGAAGGTTTCTCTCCCTGTCGCAATGCCTGCCCTGCAGGACTCAACGCTCACGGGTATGTGAAACTTGTCTCGGTCGGTAAGTACGAAGAGGCCTTTAAACTTATTATGGAGAGGGTGATCTTTCCTGCCAGCTTGGGGAGGGCGTGTCCAGCCTTCTGTGAGGAGGAATGTACCAGATGTCTGGCGGGAGGTCATGTGCAGATCAGGGCCTTAAAACGCTTTGTGGCAGATTGGTACTATGAGAATGTGGGCGTGAAGCTCCCCGTGGAATTGCCGGATGTGCAGAAAGACAAAAGGGTAGCGGTGGTAGGTGCTGGCCCAGCTGGCTTAGCTTGTGCATACTACTTGGCTATTCAGGGTTATCCCGTTACGGTTTACGAGGCCTTGGAGAAACCTGGGGGCATGCTAAGATACGCCATTCCAGAGTACCGCCTGCCCAATCAGCTGGTGGATAAGGAGATAGAGCTCATCAAGCAGGCAGGGGTGGAGATCGTGTGTAATACACCTGTGGGGGAGGGTGGGAAGTCTATAGATGAGCTGTTCGGCGAGGGGTACAAGGCCGTTTTTCTCGCCATTGGTGCCCATAGGGACAGGACCATGGGGATCCCCGGGGAAGACTTAAGGGGTATCTACACCTCTATTGGGTTTCTCAGGAGGGTTAACCGTGGGGAAAAGGTGGAGCTTGGCGATAAGGTCTTTGTGGTGGGGGGAGGGAACTCTGCAGTTGATGCAGCAAGGGTGGCACTCCGTCTGGGATCGAAAGAGGTGACCATACTCTATAGGCGAAGTAGGGTGGAGATGCCAGCCTTCCCAGAGGAGGTAGAGGCTGCAGAGGAAGAGGGTGTTAAGCTTCAGATACTCACCAACCCTGTCGCTTTTCATGGTGAGGATGGCAAACTCTCAGAGGTAGAGTGTGTGAGGATGGAACTGGGGGAACCCGATGAGTCCGGGCGCAGGCGCCCTATTCCCATAGAGGGTTCCAACTTTAAAGTACCAGCAGACTCGGTGATTTTGGCCATTGGACAGGCACCTGAATCTTCCGTGTTCAAGCAGGAAGGATTGGAGATAAACAGGGACGGTACCCTATGGGTGGATCCCGAAACCTTAGCCACCAATCGGGAAGGGGTCTTTGCGGGGGGAGATGCTACAAAAGGACCATCCACTATTGTTGAGGCCATTGGACTGGGGAGGAGGGCAGCAGAGTATATTCGGAGGTATGTGGAAGGGGAGGACCTGAGGGCTAAGCCTTATGAGGAGCACTGGCTGGAGACAGTGGACAAGGAAGAGGTACTGAGGAGGCGCCGGTATACTGTGAGCCCACCTACGAGTCTTGTCAAGAGGCCTTCTCACGAGAGGATAAAGGACTTCAAGGAGGTGGAGGCCACCCTTTCAGAGGAGGCAGCGCTGGCGGAAGCTAAGAGGTGTTTAGATTGTGCTGGGTGCTGCGAGTGTCGTCAGTGCGAGCTGCTTTGCGAGGCACAGGCCATTGATCATCATATGAAGGAAGAGATCGTTGAGGTGAAGGTGGGCTCTATCATTGTGGCCACTGGCTTTAAGACCTTTGATCCTACACCCTTAATCCAGTATGGATACAAGCGGTATCCGGAAGTTTATACCAGTATAGAGTTTGAGAGGATAAACAACGCGGCTGGCCCCACTGAAGGGCAGATTAGAATGAAGGATGGTCGGGTGCCCGAGAGGGTGGCCATCATCCATTGTGTGGGTTCAAGAGACGAAAACACAAACCGCTACTGCTCCCGGGTATGCTGTATGTACTCCATGAAGTTTGCCCACCTGGTGCGGGAGAAGACTGGAGCAGAGGTTTTTGAGTTCTACATTGATATCAGGGCCCCGGGTAAAATGTATGAGGAGTTTTATAACCGCCTCCAGGAGGAGGGAACCCATTTCATTAGGGGGAAGGTGGCTGAGGTTACAGACGTGGCTATGAGCCCGGAAGAGGAGGGGAGGCTCATTGTGGTGGCTGAGGATACATTGGCAGGCAAGGTCAGGCGCATCCCCGTGGATATGGTGATCCTTTCTGTTGGGCTTCAGGCAGCAGATGGTGCCGAAGAGGTGGCCCACTTAGTAGGGATATCCCAGGATCAAGATGGGTGGTTCATAGAGCTTCATCCTAAGCTTGCCCCAGTCTCTACTGCCAGTGACGGGGTGTTTATAGCTGGGTGTTGTCAGGGGCCAAAGGACATACCTGACACTGTGTCTCAGGCATCGGGTGCAGCAGCGGAGGCCCTCTCCCTCATCATGAGAGGACAGGTGGAGGTGGAGGCTGCCACCTCTTACATAGATCCAGAGGTGTGTGTGGGTTGTCAGCAATGCAAAAGGATATGCATGTACTCCGCTATAGACTACGATCCCGCCCGGGGGGTCTGTGTGGTGAATGAAGCCATTTGTAAAGGGTGTGGGCTTTGCGCCGCCACATGCCCCAACAAGGCTGTGACTACAAAACACTTCAACAATGTAGAGATATTCTCCGAGCTTGAAGGGATATTGCTATGAAGGTTGAGGAAGAAAGGATGAAGAACGAAAGAGAAACAGAAGGGGTATTTGAGCCCAAGATAGTGGGGTTTTTGTGTTACTGGTGTAGTTACACAGCCGCGGATCTCGCTGGGGTAAGTAGGATGAAGTATCCTCCTAACCTGAGGGTTATGAGGGTGATGTGCTCCAGTAGGGTGGACCCGGTTTTCATAATAAAGGCGCTATTGGATGGTGCGGATGGCGTTTTAGTGGCGGGGTGCCATCCGGGGGATTGCCATTATCAGAAGGGGAACTATTACGCCAGGAGGAAGATAGCCTTGACCAAAAGGCTATTGGAGAGTCTGGGCCTGGAGCCAGAGAGGGTGAGGCTTTCTTGGATAGCTGCTTCTGAGGGGCCAAGATTTGCAGAAGTGGCTAAGGAATTTACAGAGCGGATAAGGCAGCTTGGGCCTAATCCGGCCAAGGGGGCACTGTTCCTGTGAGGGAGGTGAGCCGTGGATAAAGAGAGCACTGTGTTGGTCTACGGCACCAATTTGGCAGGTTACAGGGCAGCTTATGCCTTGGCCAAGATAGGCTACAGGACCGTGCTCCTCAATCGGGGTGCATATGTGGATGAGTATAGGAATCAAGCCTTGGCGCAGCTGCCTTTGGACTTTTGTTGGGCCTGTGGTCATATGCCCCAGAGGCTCTTTATTGGGTTAGGGGCCATGCAGGTCTTTTATAACGCAGACCTCTTGGAGGTTAAGGGAGAGCCTGGTCACTTCACCGTGAAGATCAAAAAGAGAGATCACTACATAAATAACTTTGCCTGCACCGAGTGTGAGGCATGCATAAGGGCATGTCCAGTGGAAGTGGAAGAGGCTGGCAAGAAGAGGAAGGCCATCTACGTGTGCCCGGAGATCGCATGGGAGAACATCTTCATCATAGATGAAGAGCATTGTACCAAATGTGGCGAGTGTGAAAAGGTTTGCCCCACTGGTTGCCTCAAGCTGGATAGAACAGAGGAGACAATAGAGATGGACGTAGGGGCTATAGTCCTGGCACCTGAGTATGATGAGCCTACCGAAGATGATCTTGCCAAATTTGGTTTTGGCAAAGTTTCCAATGTGGTGAAGTCTTCGGACTTGGCCAGGAGCTCTCTCTTCACAAACTTTGTGAGGAATTCCTTGGAGCGTCCCTCTGATGGCAGCCTTCCCAAAAGCGTGGCGGTTGTGGTGACCCCTCAGTACAACCATGGGGTGGAGTACGAGAGTTACAATGCCACCATCTCCGCCATTTACCGGGCGGTGAGGACTAAGGAGCTCATGCCTGAGGCACATGTGGTGGTCTTCTTCAGGGAATTCCGAGGTTTTGGTAAGGGGCATTATCGGTGGTACGAGAGGGCCTTAGAGTTGGGAATAGAGATCGTCAGGGCTTGGGATCTCAGTGTGGATAAGGGCAAGAAGAAGGGCGACGTAAAAATAAGGTACACCTTGGGTGATCAAGAAAAGACCCTGGAGACAGAGCTGGTCATCCTTATTACAGGCCAGAAGCCCCCCACCGTTATGGAGAAGCTCTCTAAGGTTACGGGGGTGGAGGCGGACGAGCACGGATTTTGTAAGGTGCTACCCTTTACCTGTGGCAAGACTACCCAGGAGGGTGTCTTCGCCGTGGGTGAGTTTACAGGGCCTAAGGGCAATCCTGAGGTAGTGTGGGAGGGATACGGTGTGATTCCAGAGATAGTGGAATGTTTGGGTGAGAAGAATTTCTCTCCTGCTCCTCCTCCACAGCTCAGGGATGTTTCTGGTGAAGAGCCTAAAGTGGGGGTTTTTATCTGCTCCTGCTTCGGGGAGTTTAACAACTATATGGATCTGGATGCCTTGGTAGAAAAGGTAAGAGATCTACCGGGGGTGGCTCACGTAGAGATCATTAATGGGTGTTGTACACCCCCCACCATACAGGAGACCGCTCAGAGGATTAGGGATGCCCGGGTAAACCGGGTGGTGCTTGCGGCCTGTACCCCGCTGCAGAAGCTCCTGAAGTTCAGGCGAGTGGTGATGATGGCGGGGCTTAATCCGCTCCTCTCGGAGTTCCTAAGGCTCAGGGAGGATGTGATCAGGGTGCATGAAGACAGGGAAGGTATGCTTGAAAAGGCCTTTGTCCTTATCGCCTCTGGTGTGGAGAAGGTGAGAAAGGCCCAGGCTGCGCCTCCGCCGATGGAGACGTTCCATAGTGCGGCGTTGGTGATTGGTGGAGGTCCCTCTGGGATGGAAGCGGCCCTTGCTATAGCTGATGGAGGTTTCCCTGTGACCCTGGTGGAGAGGGAACAGGAACTGGGGGGTCTGGCCAAGGGGCTGCGCAAGGACCTCGAGGGGCATGACCTGTCTGGTTATCTCGCTCAACTGATCCAAAGGGTGGAGCAGCATCCCAATATAGGCCTCTATAAGGGGGTCCAGATCAAGGATTTGTGGGGGTATGCTGGTCATTTCTATGCCGAGTTGGAGGCAGGGGGAGAGGTAAAACTCGTTCAGGCAGGTGTGGTAATCCCTGCCATGGGGGCCAAACCCTTTGAGCCCAAAGGGGCCTTTCTCTATGGTGAAGATGAGCGTGTTGTCACCCAAAGCGAGTTGGAAGATTTGCTGGCTAAGGGGAAGGTACCTCCTGGTCCTGTAGTGATGATCCAATGCGTAGGCTCCAGGAATGAGTCCCATCCCTACTGTAGTAGGGTTTGCTGTTCTCAGGCCATCAAGAATGCCCTGGACTTGGTGGAGAGGGGCATAGAGGTCACCATTCTCTATAGGGACCTCAACACGTACGGCTTTAAGGAAGATTACGGTATACTGGCCCGCGAGAAGGGGGTGAAGTTTATACGATTCTCGGCGGATAGGTATCCCCAGGTGAGTCTCTCCAATGGGGAGCTCAAGGTTCAAGTCCATGACTTAGAGCGGGACTCTGTGGAAACTTTGGAGGCTGGGACTGTAGCGCTGTCTGTGGGGATGGTTCCGGACGTAGAGAACTATGCGAAGGTTGCGCAGTGGTTGGGATATAAGCTCGATTCCCAGGGCTTCTTCGATACAGAGACTAGCATGTGCCCCTATGAGGAGGCCATCAAGAGGCTCATGAAGCCGTGGGAGTTGTCCAGTAATGGGGTGTTTCCTGTGGGATTGGTTCATTCCCCGCGCTCCTTCACAGAGGCCCTTCTCACTGCAAAGGATGCAGCAGGGCGTGCCCTTACCTTGTTGGGTAAGTCTCAGCTCCCGCCACCCAATGCCATGTATGTCTCGGCAGTAAAGGAGTCCAAGTGTGTGGGATGCGGTTTGTGCGTGGATGTGTGCCCTTACTATGCCAGGGAGATAGATGAGGCTCAAGGGGTGGCCAAGGTAAGGCCCTATCTCTGCGATGCCTGTGGGGCCTGTTTGGTGGCGTGCCCCAGTGAGGCGGCCTACTTGAGGGATGCCAGAGGAGAGCAGATGATTCCCAGTATAGACGCTTTGTTGCTGTAGGAGGAGAGTGATGGGAGGCAATGGGTTTATTCCGAAAATCCTCTATGCCTTGTGCGCCTGGTGTGGTACAGGCGGATCCGAGACTGCCGCAGCCCTGTGGCTCAAGTATCCAGAGAATGTGCGCCCCTTTAGGGTGGTGTGTACTGGGGCCTTGGACCCTGCATACGTACTGAGGGCCTTAATTGAAGGTGCCGATGGGATGGTAGTAAGTGGGTGCCATCCAGGTGATTGCCACTATAACCTGGGCAACTTCAGGGCAAGGAGGCGTTTGGCAGTGATGAAGGAGGTGCTGAACACCCTGGGGCTGGATGGCGATCGTCTATGGCTAAGGTGGGTAGCTCATGGGGAAGGGAAGAGGCTGGTGGACACGGCCTTCGAGTTTGATGCCCATATTCGGGGGAAGGGCCCCAATCCCTTAGTGAAACGTTGGGATACCTGAGGAGATATGAACGTGTTTGTTACTAAGGGGGAAGGGAGAGGGAATTTGGTTTTCAGGGCCCTGTTGAAGGGGCTTATGGAGAAGGATGTGGTGAAGGTTGCCCTGGTTTGTGCTGAGGATCCCACAGGCAACTCGTTTGTCCACGTCTTGACAGGTGATACCTCTGTGGTTGAATCCTCTTGGCCTGTGCCCCCTGTGATGCCTGTTCAAGGGGCACGGGTGGTCTCTAAAATCACAAGGAAAGGGCCAGTAGAGTTGCCTACAGCAGTAGTGCTCCGTCCGTGCGAGCTCAGGGCTATGAGGGAGCTTGTGAAGCTTAATCAGGTAAAATTGGACGGCCTGCTTACTATAAGTTTTGACTGCCCAGGAGTTTATCCCTTGCAGCAGTATTTATCGGGGGATAGATCTTTTATGAAGGCAAGCATTGATGAGGCCTTTGGCCACTTTGACCTCTCAGGCACCAGGCCACTGTGTCAAATATGCCATAGATTCACTGGGGAGCTGGCAGATGTAGAGGTGGGATTCCTGGGGGCCCCAGATGAAGGGCACTATCTCATTGGTCATACTCGGAGAGGGGAGGAGGCATTGAAGGCCCTGGGTTACCAAGAGGAGGTGGATCTGGAGAGGCGTGTGGACGCTGTTCAGGAGGTGATTAAGCAAAGGATAGAGGCCCGCGAGGGTTACTTCAAGGGGGAGTTTGGCCCTAAGGTGGTTGGTGTAGAGGCCTTATTAACCACACTCCATGTGTGTATAAATTGCCACAATTGCATGAGAGTTTGTCCTATCTGCTTTTGCAGGG
This sequence comes from Aquificota bacterium, assembly GCA_015486015.1. Lineage (GTDB taxonomy): Bacteria > Thermosulfidibacterota > Thermosulfidibacteria > Thermosulfidibacterales > B14-G1 > WFSI01. The sequence continues at coordinate 25,053 of WFSL01000023.1, forward strand.
AGTGTTTCTTCGACTCTGATGCCCTGAAGGTTTTACCAGGGAACTACCTGGTGAGGGCAGAGAGGAAGGGGGCCTTGCGGTTTTTACCCGATACCCTCCTTTTCCACTTAGGGAGGATGAATCACATGAGCACTTCGTGTGTTTCCTGCGGCACCTGTGAGGATGCGTGCCCTAACGATGTGCCCGTTTCCAGGCTCTTTGCCATGGTGGCAGACAAGACACAGGCCATCTTCGATTATGAACCGGGGCAAGACCTGGATAGGCCTATTCCGTTTATAGATTATCAGGATGAGGAGCTTCACGATTATGAAGAGCCTTATATAGAGAGCACCACCCATCGACCATCCTCTTCATAACCTTCTCTCCCGGTCGTTATGTTGGCCCGGCCCCGGCAGGAGCCGGGCATTTTTTATAAAAATACCGTCAGTAGCTTTCCATGACCCAGTGGCCGTTTTCGACCCTTACCATAATCATGGAGTCCACGCCCAATCCGTTGTGGTCTTTTGGGGACATTGTGTACACACCGCTTATGCCCACGTAACCTTTGGTCTTTTCTATGGCGTCTCTCAGTCTTTCTCTGTCTGGTCCGGACTTCCTCATGGCTCGTGTGAGGATCATGAGAGCATCCCAAGCGTATCCAGAGTGGGTGTTGATGGGGAACTCCTTATCATAGTGGTAGACGTCCTTATAAAGGTGAACGAACCTGGCTATCACGGGTTTCTGTGGATCCTTGTCGGGGAGCTGTTGCCAAGCCATGAGCTTGGTGGAGGGCATAATGCTTCCATTGGCAGCCTCCCCGGCTAACTCTACATACTTGGGATCGGGGAGACCATGGCATTGGATCAGGGGAACATTGATCCCCAACTGTTTCACGTTCTTGGCCACTATTGAGCCTGCTGGCCCAATGGTCCAGCAGATGATTGCCTGAGGGTTCTTGGTCCTGATGCTGGCCAGTTGGCTGGTCATATCTGTATCGCTGGGGCTGAAAGACTCTTGGGCCACCACCTTTATCCCGTACTGGGGCGTCAGCTTCAGCAACCATCGTTTTCCATCCTTCCCAAAGCCATCGGAAGAAGTGAGGATGGCCACCGTTTTGATCCCCTTCTTCTTGAGGTATATGAAGATCTTCTTTACGGCTGTACTGGACCGCTGAGGCGTCTTGAAGATGTAGCGGTAAGAACCGAATCTGCCACCCATTATCACTGGGTCGCCTCCAACGGTCATGATGGTAGGCACATGGGCCTGTTCCACGATCTTCTTCACTGCCATGCCCGTGCCCGTTCTCGTAGGGCCTATGATGGCTACCACCTTGTCCACATAGATGAACTTCTTGGCTATGGCCACGGCCTTTGTAGGGTCACCCTCGGTATCGCCGAAGACCAGCTCAATAGGCCTTCCGTTGATCCCTCCTTGCCTATTGATCTCATCTGCTGCCATTTGGGCTACGAGCTTGGTAGGTGTGCCGATGAAGGCAGCTGGTCCTGAGAGGGCAAAAAACGCCCCCACCTTGATAGGTTCTTTCTTTGCTGCCACCTTCTCCTTAGCCAAGGCTGGCTGAATCACCAGTCCAATAAAAAGCAGAACTACCATTAATTTCTTCATTCTTCCCCCCTTTCTTTCATTTTCTCTTTTATCTTTGTTTTTTTCATCTACATACCCATCACCTCCTTTTCTTGCCAAGATAAGCGGTCTTTACCTTCTCCTCCTCTAAGAGTCTTGAAGAAGGTCCCTTTATTGCTACTCTTCCCGCTTCCAGTACGTACGCCCTGTCAGACACAGAAAGGGCCTCTCTGGCGTTTTGTTCCACCAGGAGGATGGTGCCCCCGTCATCCCTTAGCCGGGAAATTACGTTGAATATCTCCTTCACTACCATGGGGGCCAGTCCTAAGCTGGGCTCGTCTAAGGCTAAGAGCTTCGTGTTTCCTACCAGTGCTCTCCCAATAGCCAGCATCTGCTGTTCCCCTCCACTGAGGATCCCTGCACGCAGATGGAGCCTCTTTTTGAGGAGTGGGAAGAGCTGTAACACATAGTCTAAATCTTCCTTGCTCTTGGCCTTTTCTTGAGGGGTTCTTTTGAGGTACGCTCCCAATTCCAGGTTCTCAGAGACAGTGAGGGGAGCGAAGATGCGCCTCCCTTCTGGCACCTGGCAAAGGCCTAACCGAACGATTTTGTGGGGTTTCTTGCCCTGTATAGGTATCCCCCTGAAGGTGATGGTTCCCCTCTGGGCCTTTACCAGGCCGGAGAGTGCATTAAGGAGGGTGGTCTTTCCTGCTCCATTTCTCCCAATAATGGCGACAATCTCCCCTTTGGATACGTGGAGGTTTACCCCTTTTAGTGCGTGAAGTCCCCCATAATAAACATGGAGGTCCTGGACAATGAGCATCAGGCCCCTCCCAGATAGGCATCGATCACCTGGGGATCCTGCTGAACCTGTTGGGGAGTGCCCAGTGCTATCTTGTATCCGTGGTGGAGCACTAAGATTCTATGGCATACATCCATCACTAAGGAGATGTCGTGCTCGATGAGGATGAGTGTAATGCCTAACCCCCTCAGCCTCTCCAGCAGATCCCCCATCTCTTCTGTCTCCGCCTCATTCAGCCCTCCAGCAGGTTCGTCTAACATGAGGACCTTGGGATCACCTGCCAAGGCCCGGGCAATTACTACCTTCTTTTGCTCTCCGTATGGTAGGGCAAAGGCAGGCCAGTTGGCTTTTGCCTTCAAGCCCATAAGGTCCAGTAGATCCACAGCTTTTGCCGCTGCAGCCCTCTCCTCTTTCATCACCGAGGGAAGGTGTAGGAGACATGAGACTATGCCTGAGGATGAACGCGTATGATATCCGGCCATCACATTCTCCAGTACTGTGATCTCAGGGAATATCTGAATGTGCTGAAACGTTCTGGCGATGCCCATCTTTGCCATGGCATGGGGGGGATAGCCGGTAACCCTTTCACCCCTGTAGAAGACCTCACCGGAGGTGGGCTTGTATATGCCAGAGATAATGTTGATCAGGGTGGTCTTCCCTGCCCCATTGGGGCCTATGATGCCCAAGATCTCCCCTTCCTTCAAGGAAAAGGAGATGCCTTTTAAGGCCTTCACTCCATTGAAGTGCTTCACTATCTCCTTAACGGCTAAGAGTTCCATTTTACTCCTGCACCTTCTTAAGCTGCGACATGAGCCGCCTCTTCTGATAGAGCTTTACCAACCCACCTGCCAGTCCCTGGGGGAGGAAGATGAGGACGCCCATGAAAATAGCCCCATAGATGAGGTCTTTGTACTCCTCAAAGAAGTGGAGCAAATAGGGCAAGGGTGTGAGAAAAGCGGAGCCCAGCAAGGCCCCCCATAGAGAGCCTATGCCCCCAACGATTACCATAGCCACTACCTCTATGGAGTAAAAGATATCGAAGGTCTTGGGGCTTATGAAGCTCATGTAATGTGCATAGAGTGAGCCGGCCAGAGAGGCCATCAGCGCACTGACGATAAATACCTCTGTCTTGCATCTCCAGGTCTCTATCCCCAAGCAGCTGGCCGCCACCTCACTCTCTCTGATGGCCATCAGTGCCCTCCCCATCCTTGAGTGGACCAGGTTAAATGCGAGGAAGAGGCCCAGTAGTGCGAAGAACCAGACGAGCCAGTAGCACCTGAGATCCGTGGTGAAGCCCCACGTGCCTATGGTGTAGTATGGGATACGCGAGAGGCCGGATGGTCCTCCGGTAATGTCGTCGAGTTGGATCAATAGGATATAGACGATGAGATTGAAGCCAAGGGTGGCCATTACCAGGTAATGCCCCCTAAGTCGGAGGGTGGGGATGCCTATGATGAGGGCTATCATCCCGGTGAGTGCCATGGCTATCCCGGTGGTGATCCAGGGATTCCATCCCAGGTGTATAGCAAGGAGGGCAGAGATGTAGGCCCCCATAGCGTAAAAACCCCCGTGGCCCAGAGATATCTGGCCGGCGTAGCCTATGAGTAAGGTGAGACCTGCCACTACCAGGACGTTGAGTGCTACAATATTTAAGACATTGAGGTAGTAAGGGTTCCTCATTACCAAGGGAATGGAGAAGATCATGGCCCCCATTGTCAATAGAAGAAGCCTATCTCTTGCCAGGGGGCTCATACCCTCTCCCATTCTTCCTTACCCAGGATCCCCCTGGGTCTCAAGAAGAGGACCAACAGTAGCACTACAAATGCTATGACATCCTTGTATGTTGATGAGATGAGTCCTGCACCTAAGGACTCCAAGAGGCCCAGCAGTAGCCCCCCTATCACTGCCCCCATCACGTCTCCATATCCACCCAGGACCGCTGCAGCGAAACCTTTAAGCCCCAGCATCACCCCCATGTCGAACGTCATGGTGGTGATAGGTATAATGAGTATCCCAGCCACGGCCCCAACCCCTCCTGCCAAGGCCAATGAAAGCATCATCATAGCTTCCACGTTGATTCCCATGAGTGCTGCCGCCTTTGGGTCATAGGCCACCGCCTTCATGGCTTTGCCCTGTTTGGTGTGGTGAAAAAAGTGATGAAGGGCCAAGAAGACAGCAATGGTCCCACCTATCACCCATAGGCTCTGGGGGAGTATCCTGGCACCAAGCAGATCGATGGGGTGTGCCCCAGAGAAGTAGGGGAGGGATTTGGGGCTCTTTCCCCATATGAGTTTGATGCCCCCTCGGATGAAAATGGATGCCCCTATGGTGATGAAGACCAGAACCACTGTCTCCTTGGATTTGGCTAGACGCAAAGCGAAGCGCTCCATGGCGGCACCTATCAGGGCTACTGCCAGTACTGAGAGGACGATAGCTGGGAGGATGGAGAGGTGTAGTGCATAGAGCATGGAGAACATGAACATCCCACCTAAGGTGAGGAAGTCCCCTTGGGCAAAATTAACGATTTTCATAGAGTTCTCTACAATGCAGAAGCCCAAGGCAATTAAGGCATAAATAGCCCCTGTAGTGGTCCCGGAGAAGATGAACTGGGCCAGGTTTTGGTTCACCGTTTGCCTCCAAACAGAAAGGCTGTGGGTCAAGGCCCACAGCCTGATCTCCTCTGCCGCGGGCCTCTGCCTGCCCACGGCCCCAATACCAAAGTCAGGCCTGGGACAAGCAGATAACCCCGCGCCACCACCAAGCCTGAATGTGGGTCCTTCTTTCCATGTTGTCTTTCTTAAGAAAGGATACTCACAGTGTCAACCCTTATGCGCCTTGTCCAAATCCTATCTGTTTCAGTTGCCTTGATCCTTATCCAGGATGGTGTGCACCATTTGAACAAGACTCTCTGGAGTAAAGGGTTTCCTCAATATGCCGTGGGCATCGAGGTCCTTATAGTCATCCAGGAAGCCACTAATTACGATAAATTTGGCTGATGGGTCTAATCCCCTGATGTTTTCCATCACCTTCACACCATCCATGAATGGCATCACCAGGTCCGTTATTACCAAGGAGATCTTTCGAAGGTTGTTTTTGTACAATCTTACCCCTAAGAGGGGCTTGTCTGTTGCAACTACATTAAATCCTCTGCTTCCGAGTATCTCCTTCACATACTCCAAGACCAAGGGATCGTCATCAATTACCAGGATGTTTTTCTCTTCCGCCCTTTCAAATGCCTCCTCCTCGGGGACTGCCTTGGGGGCTAAGGGGATATACAAGTGGAAGGTGGTGCCCTCCCCTTCTTCGCTTTCTACAGTGATGTGGCCATTGTGGTCCTTTACTATTCCATAAACCATGGCTAACCCTAAGCCAGTGCCTATCCCTTTTTCCTTGGTGGTAAAGAAGGGTTCGAAGATGCGCGTTATATACTCAGAGGGGATCCCTGTGCCTTCATCTGAGACGGTAATATGAACATAGCAACCAGATACCATGTGCCCATCTATGAATGTGCCGCCGCTCAAGTCTGCTATCTCTGTCTTTATCTTTATCTCACCACCCTCTGGCATGGCATCCCTGGCATTGAGGATGAGGTTGATCAACACTTGTTCCATGTCCCCTATATCCCCTTCCACAATGGAGGGGTCTTTGCAAAGCTCACAGTTTAACACTATGTTTGAAGGCAGGTTACCTTTCAATAACTCGACAGTCTCTTGGATTAGCCTATTGAGTTCGATAAAGTGGCGGTGTTCCTGTTCCTTCCTTTTGGCAAACTTCAAGAGTTTTCTGGCAAGCTGGGAGGCAGATCTGGCTGACCTCTCTATCTTTGCAAGCTTTCTCTTGAAGCTTTGGTCGAGATCCTCTTCCATCAAGAGCATCTCTGTGTGACCCAAGATGACGGAGAGCATATTATTGAAATCATGAGCTATGCCGCCTGCAAGCACACCTATGGATTCCATCTTTTGTGACTGAAGGAGCTGTTCCTGGTATCTCTTCTTTTCTGTAATGTCCCTGAGAAAGGTCTGAATCAGCACCTTCCCTCCTTCTATCTCCAATGCATTTGCGCTTACCTCCAAGGTCACCTTGGTTCCGTCTCTTCTGTAGTGGGCTGTCTCAAATAGGAGAGACTCTCCCTTCAAGAGACGCCGTAAGTGCTCTTTCCACCCCCTCTGATCTGCTTCTGCATCCAACAGTTGGATGTTAGTGCCTATGAGGGATTCCTTTGTGAATCCATATATCTCGCAAGCCCTCTTGTTGGCGTTTACTATCTCCCCCGAGGGGTCGAGAATTACAATCCCGTCGTTTGCATTGTCAAACATGAATCTGAGGAGCCGCTCGGATTTGTTGAGTTCTTTGGTTCTCTCCTCCACTAGCCTCTCAAGCTGGGTGGAATATTCTTCCAGCTTGGCACGCTCCTGAGCCAGATTATACTGCAAACTTATCTCGTTCAATAAGTTCTTTTGATTGAGGTATCTCCATGCGAGGGCGGCAATAAATAGTGAAGTGAGAAAGAAGAGGTTGTTCACAAATAGGGGAATGTTGGATATGTGTTGGGTGAGGAGTATCGGTACTAAATAGACAAGAAAAACCTCTATGACTACGATGATGGCGACCCACATATCCACAGGCACAAACCCTAAGGCGCATACAATTAGCAGCATTAATCCTGCATAATAGCCAGAGGAGTATCCCCCAAGAAAAAGTATCATTATTTCTATGGCTACGGCACTTAGAAGTGAACCAATAATAACAATACTGTCCTGCAGGAGCCTATTGGACTTTAGATTGTTCAAAAACCAAAACAATGCTAAGATAGCCGCTATTGAAACTCTTACAAAGAGAAAGAGTTTGAAATGTTGAGGGGTTATCAAATAATCTAAAGAAGCCAGGAACAGAAATATAAATATTCCCAGTGGAAGTGCCAAATTCAGCCAAAACTTTCCCGCTCGAACCAGCTGTTCCTTTATATAAAGATCCTTTTCTGTGTTATCCTCTACCATCTTTGCTCTCACCTTTTTCAAAATAGCATCTAATAGCAATCAAGTCAAGCAACCCTTTTTGAGTAATAAAAATCGGCCCGACAGAGTCGGGCCAAGGTCAGTTGTGATTTTAAATGAGGCAGATTTTCAGCTTTTTTCTATGACGAAGAACATTATTACTCCAGTTCTCTCTCGAGTAGTTGTGAGCTCTCTCTCTGGAATGCCTGCCTCCTCAAACAGTCTCATGCAGTCCCTCTCTGTTCTCTGATAGAAGGCATCCCACTTGGCAATCCAATGGTATGGCTGGGTCTTATACTTGTTACAGTCTTTGAAGGAGGTTATGATCTTTCCTCCAGGGTTAGTTAGCTTGTACAGGGCCCTTATCATCTTCACGAGGATGTTGTCTGTCAGATAGTCAAATAATCCAGTACTGTATATAATGTCCTGGTAATTAAATTCTCTCAAGTTTTTTTCGTGGTTGATCATTCTTATCGCATTGTATTTTCTGAAGGATATCTGGTTCAGAACAGTGGTGTAAGACATCCTGTCACTTGAGAACCTTAGGGAATCTGAATCGAAATCTACGCAGGTAAATTCAGCTCCTGATGATCCTATCTCAGGGGCGAGTTCAAAGACTTCCCTGCAGGATCCAGAAGCTATATCCAGAACCCGTGGTCTCTCTCTCTTAGACAGTTCTCTTCTCAGCATTTCCCTAAGCGTTACTAATCTCTCTTTGACGGCTACTGCCAGTGTGGCTTCTAAGAAGAAAAGATCCAGCAGGTATCCGAGTCCTGAAGATAAAGGTACACTCCTATAGATGTCCTCCAAAATCTCATAATCTCCAGGGTAACCCTTAGGCCATGTTCTGGCATAATTGATGAAGTAACTTCGTGAGAAGTATGGGTCAGTTTCACTTCTAAATTGCTCTTGCTTACTCTTGGCAACATCGGACCTAACACCTACAACGTCTTCCAGTTCTGCACATACGTTGCATGTTCTGTGAATTGCTGCTGTTATTTCGTTGACCAACTCCCTTTCATCTCCTTTGCCAGTGACGAATAATCTTTCTATCTCGTCCATCTCTTTTTTTAGCCTGTCTACAGCTTCGTTCAGTTTTGTGGACTTAATAGATAAGAGATTGTTTTGGTATATGTCTATATATTCTTCGTTCCTGAAGTCTATGAACATGCCACAGCTGGGGCATATCTCTGATCTTTGCATCACGTGAACACCACAAAATGGGCACCTTGCAGTTTCGCACCTTATCTTCTCGTAAAGGAGATTCCACAAACGTCGTCTTTCATTTAAGCCGATATCGTTGAACTTCACGGCAATTCCATGATTATCTCTCCGTAGTATTCTTCCCCTCACTTTTAGTGGTCCTGAGGGAAGCTGCATTTCCATGTCCACATGGAAGCCTTGAGGAAGGTTTATCTTGGAGTTCACAAAAGCACCAAACAGACCCATATCCCTGGTATAGGTTTCATATGTTACTCTATTAATATCCGTAGTTGAAAGCTTAACGGGTATATTTGTTGCACACCTTAAATCTAACCTTGCCATTTTTAACCTCCTCTTTCATTTTGTTTAAGTTTTTAAGTCCTTACTTTGCCTAAGCTTTAAAGGCCTGACTTAGGTACGCCTCAAAGGCGCTTTTGTCCTTATTGTTTGGGGGTTCTTCACAGGGAGGAGCCCGGGCCAACTTCACATTACTTCCCCTTCGCCCCTCGCATGAGCTGGTGTCTTTATAAAAACAAGATTCTATAAAAACTCAGGGGCTTATATTTCTGAAGAGAAATTTAATGCATCTACTATTTTTAGACAAGGGTTAATGGGTAAATATCCCCCATTAATTAGGTAAAAGGGAGTAGTAATGGGAGAGACCTGGTTATAAATAAATAGCACCAACCGGAGTAATTGGCGCAAATGCTGTTAAAAAGGGTTGTGTTTTGGTTGGTCTAAAGGGGCTTGGACTAATCATGCCAAGTTGGGTGGCAAGGTTAGTAGATTTGCCGGTGTTTTCGTGATATAAAAACTTACTTACTGCCCAGAGGGCCTTGGTGGTCCCATTCACGACACTTGACCAATTTGGGGAAGGGCGATGTGGGAGATGCTATATGAGACTGGATGCATAAGATGGCTGTATTAGGTGGGTTTTCACATTCACTTAGGGTATTGGTGGGTCCTGCAGGGGTAGGGAAGAGCGAGAGGATCATTAAGTCCTTCATCCAGGAACTCAGGGCGGGTGGGGAGCCCCTTTTGCTCCTCCCCTCGAGCCATCGGGTGGGGGAGGTGAGGCGGAAGCTCCTTTTTCAAGGGGAACCACCGGGCCTGGACACCATCTGCACCATAGAGACCTTGTTGGATACCATTTTGGAGGGTACGCCCTTTCTCTCCTCACGTTTGAATGCCATAGAGACCCAAGCGGTGGTAGAGGAAGTGATCCGGAGGGTGGCGGGGAGGCTAAGGTATTTTGGCGATATGAGCGAGAAGTGGGGTTTTTCCAGGATGGTGGGGCGGTTTCTCAGGGAGGCGGTAGGCTGGGGAGGGGACGTTGCACCTTTGAGGAGCATTAAACCAGAGCAAAAGGCCAAAGATCTTGCCCTCATCTTGAAGACGTACTTAGAGGTGATGGAGGGAAAGGGGATTATGGATGAGCCCCTCTCCCTCCTTAAGGCAGCTGAGCTGGTAAAACAGGGCCATAGCCCTAAGGCACGGCGCATCACCCATCTCTTTGTTGATGGGTTCTACGACTTTACTCATGCCCAGTGGGCCTTGATAGAGAGCCTTATAGGCCAAGTGCCCAGGAGTACTTTCTCCCTCCTTTATCACAGTGGGCGTCCCCGCCTGTTTCGTATTCCTAAGTCGCTCTTGGAGAGGCTGAAGGCTATGGGGGCGATAGTGGAAGAGATGGGAACCTCATGGGAGTGGCCTCTTTCTCCTTTAGAGGAGGTCTTTGGTGGGGGAGGGGTGGAGTTGGGGAAGGTCCCAGAGCTTGATGATAGGG
>WFSL01000024.1 GCA_015486015.1 Aquificota bacterium
GCCCATGAGGTGGCCAGTCTGCTCAGGGGGGGTGTAAGGCCTGAGGAGATTGGTGTCTTGGTGAGGGATATAGGTGAGTATAGGGCGGTGTTGGAGGAGGCTTTTGATGTATGGGGCATTCCTTATAGGGTGAGTCAACACCCCGCCCTTGCCGAACATCCATTGGTGAACCTTGGGGTAATGCTTAGCCGGACTCGCTTGGAGGACCTACCTGTGAGCAGGCTTGTTTCCTTGACCCTCTCTTCTTTTATACCGCTAGACCCACTCACTAAGAGTGAGGTGCTGAGATTGGTGGAGAGGGTTCAGTATCTTGTGGGGATTGAGAGGTGGAGGGAGAGACTGAAGGGCTTAGGGGAGCTCCCAAGGGCAAGGGGATGGATACTCTCTACCCTAATCCCTGCCTTAGAGGCCATTCCTCTAAGGGGGGAAGGTCGAGAGATCATAAAAGGACTCGACAATGCCTTGAGGTTGTTGGGGGTGGGTGTGGAGGGGGAAGAGGTGCTTTCCCATTTATGGGAGGCCTTGCTCTCCATGGTGAGGGGTAAGGAGCTGGCTGGTGTCTCTCAGTTTACGCTGGAAGAATTCCTCATCAGCGCCTCGGGGGTGTTGAGGGAATCCCACTACTCTCCGCCCCAGTTGAAGGGTGGTGTAACTATTATGGGGCTATTGGACGGGCGTCAGTCTGTCTTTCCCCATCTCTTCTTTATGGGGCTTAGCCAAGAGGCCTTTCCATCCCAGGTCTATTCCGATCCCCTTTTGAGGGATGCGGACAGGGAGAGGATCAACAGGGCCTATGGTAGGGTGATGCTCCCTCTTCAAGGTGAGCGGAGCTTATCCGAAGACCGGCTCCTATTCTATATAGGTTTCACCAGGGCAAGGGAGACCCTTCATTTGTCTTACAGTTGCAGGGATGACCAAGGGAGGCCCCTTCTGCCTTCCCCTTATCTACAAGAGCTTCTAAGGGGACTCACCCTAACCCCTGTTCAGGGCTCCCCTCCTCTACCAATGCCATTGGGTCCTGGCACCCATTTCGAGGCATCACCCGTGAGTGATGTCCCGTTGCCTCAAGCATTTACACCTACTCAATTGGAGACCTATGCCCACTGCCCCTGCGCCTTCTTCTTTCGGTATGTGTTGAAGGTGGAGCCCTTCCAAGTGCCCATGGAGGAGGCGCTGGCCACTCGCATTGGTGATCTGTATCACGAGGTGCTCCAGCGGTATGGAGAGGCGAGGAGGCGTGGGGAAGGAGGGGGATTGAGGGAAAATCTGAGTCTTTTGGAAGGGTTGGCACGGGAGATCTTTCTCGAGTACCTGGAAGAGGGGAAAGTGGGTCATCAGGAGCTATTTAGGGCGGAGAGTGAACGGCACTTGGAGAATCTGAGGAATTTTGTACGCTGGGAGACAGAGCAAGAGGTTTCTCCTCCTTTAGCGGTGGAGAAACCATTGGAAGGGGAATTTGGGGGTCTTCATCTGAGGGGGAAACTGGACAGGGTCCAGATGATGGATGGGGAGACGGGTATATGGGACTATAAGGTAAGCCAGGGGTACGATTACAGGGAGAGGGAAAGGAAAGGGCTCCTGTTTCAACCCCATATTTATGCCTATCTGTGGAGGCAAAAGGGTGGCTCCTGCTCCCAGTTCTGGTACCTCTTCCTTCCCCGCATTTTAGATCGTGGAGGGGGCATTTATAGGGCAAACGTTTCGGATGAGGCGATAAAGGGGCAGCTGAAGCGGGCGATTGAGCTGGTGAAGCACATGAAAGCTGGGTGTTTCTCTCCTTATTCCAAGGACATAGGGTTAGAGGAGGCAGGGGGAAAATGCCGTCACTGTCTGTATCGCCTCATTTGTAGGAGGGAGGATAAGGTTCTTGGGTGGTGATGAAGTTGTCTTCCTCAATTACCTGAAAGAGTCAGGATTCACCATTCAGCAAAGGGAAGCTATCCTTTCTTCCGAAAACCTCATTGTGGAGGCAGGGGCAGGCACTGGCAAGACAAAGACTTTGGTAGCCCGTTACCTGCGTCATATCTTGGTGGATGGGCTTTCACCCCGAGAGGTGGTAGCCCTTACCTTCACAGAGAAGGCAGCCCAGGAGATGCGGGAAAGGGTGCAGGATCAGCTTCTCTGCTTTCGGGGCACCCGGCTATGGACGAGGGCCTCTGAGGCCCTCGAGATGATGGCTCAGGCTCCTATCAAGACCTTCCATGGATTTTCGTCATTTCTGCTTAGAGAATATCCCGTTGAAACGGGCGTTGATCCTTTGTTTTCTCTGATTGACGAGATGGGTGAGGCTATCCTCTTGGAGGAGGCTATAAATGGCTACCTTTCTAATCATCTTGGTGGGAAGGAGGTCACCACCCTGCTGGAGTATTTGAGCGTATTCCAGCTTAAGAGGGCTTTGAGGATCTTTTTTGACTCTGTGCTCCCGGTCCTGGACGAGGAGGCCTTAGAAGGTGATGCATTAATAGACCTCAGCGGTTCCTCTATCCCTCTCACCGAGGTGATAGGGGAGATAAGGAAGGCGGTGGAAATGATTCCAGATGTGAGGGATCACCTCTCTCAAGGGCACTGTCTTAGTGTGTTCCCAAAGCTTCTATCCTCCTTAGAGACCTTGGACTATCTTCTAAGCCTCTTCGATGATGGGGAGGAGACCCTGAAGGTGCTTGTAAGGATGGCTAAGGAACTGGGTCGGTTCCCCAAGTGGGGCAGATGCAGGTATTTGGAAGAGCTGAAACGTTTGGGGGCACTCTCTCATCACTTGTGTCTTTGGCTGGAAAAGACCGTGGGGGAAGGATTTTATGGCTCTTTTTTAGCTGTTGTGAGGGGGGTACGGCGGGAGATAGAGGGATTGAAGGTAAGAGAAGGGGTACTTACCTTCTCAGATCTTCAGCAAAGGATGGTGGGGGCCTTAAGGAGAGACGGGACGCTGAGGGAAGAGATCAAGCGCCGGTTTCGTCGTGTGTTGGTGGATGAGTACCAAGACACCAACGAGCTTCAGAGGGAGATTGTTACCTATCTGTGTGAAGAAAAGGGGAGGTTTGCCAGGGATTATCGCCAGGCCTCGCTGGAGGAGGGAAAGCTCTTTATCGTGGGGGACCCCAAACAGTCCATTTACGCCTTCAGGGGGGCAGATGTAGGGGTATACGCCAGGACCAAAAGGCAATTGGGAGAAGGAAGGGGCATGTATCTCACCCACTGTTTTCGCAGTGGAGAGGGGCTGGTCTCAAAGGCCAATGCTTTATTCAAGAGGATCTTCGAGGATGCATCCCCCCTGCTTGGTCCAGACTACATTGTTCCTTTTACCCCCTTAAAGTCGGAGGCGCCTGGGGGGGAGCTGTGGGCGTGGTGGGTGGATGCAGGAATGGTCGTGGAGGAGGCATTGGCACGTATAGTGCTTAAACAACGTGAGAAGGGATATAGGTGGGGCGACATAGGGGTGTTGGTGAGAAGGAACGCTACGGTGGTGCGCCTCTATCATAAATTTTTATCTCTTGGGATCCCTGTAGTCTCTTCCACTTCGGGAGGGCTCCTGGAGAGGAGGGAAATTCAGGATATCCTCCTCTATCTCAAGGCGCTGGATAATCCCGCCGATGACTACTCCATTTTGGGTCTCCTCATTGCCCCATTTGTGGGTTTAGACCAGGGTACGGTCCTTGCCCTCTCCTCGAGCAGAGGGGAAGGCCAGGGGCTCTATGAGGCCTGGAGGAAGGCAGTGGAGGATGGGGCGTTTCCTGAGGAGAAGGTAAGGGCCCTTTCTCGGGCCTTTGAGGCCTTTGAGAGATTGAGGGTCCGCAAGGACCGGCTAAGCATTAATGGGCTTATTCAGGCAGTGGTGAGGGAGACGGGCTATGGATACTGGCTCTCCCAGCAACCTTATGGGGAGCAGGCCTTGGCCAATATTGACGCCCTCTCCCGGCTGGCCTGGAGGTTTCAGAAAGGGCGGCTTTTTACCCTATCAGAATTTCTCATTTCTGTGGAGAATAGGGGGCTGCCCTCTAAGGAGGCCCCGGAGGAGGTAGAGGTGCAGGACGCCGTATCTATTCTCACTGTTCATGCTGCGAAGGGGTTGGAGTTTCCCGTGGTGATTTTGGGGGAAAGCTGGCTTTACCCACGGAAGGATCTGGCTCCTGTGCTCTATGATCACCAAGGGGGCTTCAGCCTTAAGATACCTATCCTGGATTTTAACCCTAAGTACCGATGTGTGCAGGCCCTAAAGGAGAATAAAAAGAGGGAAGAGGAGAAGAGGCTCCTCTACGTGGCATTTACCAGGGCTAAGCAAGAGCTTCACATACTCTTCAGGGAGGAGGGCAAAGGGGGAAGCTGGCAAGCCTGGCTTCTCAATGCTGGCATAGAAGGCATGGCGAGGAAAGGCTCGTGGGACCAGACACCTCAACTTGAGCCAAAGAAGGTGGAGCCAAGGGAGGTGGGACATTCAATTCCATCCCCTTTGGTGGGAGTTGCCCAGTCGGCATTGAGGGTGGAGGTGGTTAGGTTGCTTCCTGGAGAGATCTGCGATGGTAATCCCATCCTTGGATCCTTCTTCCACAAGGCCATGAAGGAGATAGGTCATCCTGGCGAGGCCTCTCGCTGGTATGACTTGCACTCTGCCCTTCTGGCTGTCAGGGGGGTATCCCTCACCAAGAGAAGGTTTACCGCCAGGATGAGGGCCTACTTTAAAGGTGCCTTTTATAGGGATGTGATAGCACCAGCTGAAAAGGTTCTTAGGGAAGTGCCTTTGGAAGCCCCCTTTGGAAGACTGCTGGTGACGGGTAGGCCGGATGTGGTGGTGATCGGCCAAGATGGGGAGGTGATGGTGGGGGAGTACAAGTTGGAGGGGAGCCCCCTCCATAGGGAGAGGTTTGTGGATCAGTTGGCACTCTATTCATGGCTTGTGGAACAGTACATGGGTAAGTGGCCCCATGCTGCCTTTTTGTATTACATCCTTCCTGGCAAGTGGGAAAGGCTATCCGGAGAGGGACTCAGGGAAAGGGCCCTTGCCCTTTTGAATCAGGGGATTATAAATCTTACCCAAGAAGGGGATGACTCGGTGGGAGGAGAGGGATAAGGGTTTACGGAGATCTAAGGGGGCTTTCACCAAGTGAAAAGAGGGCATTAGAACGTCTCTATAGGAGGAGGATGCCTCCTCAGGCCCTCATTACTCCTGAGGTAGCCAAGGCCTTGGCCCGTATTTCATGGGATCTCAATCGCCAGTTGGCCATTCTGGTGGATCGCAAGGGGCATGTGCATCATGTGATCCTGGGGGATTATGCCTCCATTTTTATCCCCGATCTTTCCCAGTATAGGGTGGGACCTGGCAGCCTGAGGGGGCTAAGGTGCATTCATACGCACCTTAGCCAGGAGGGTGTTACCCAAGAGGACCTTTCTGACTTGGCGCTGTTGCGCCTTGATGCCATGGTGGTGCTGCAAGTGAGGGAGGGGCTCCCCAAAGGGGTGATTATGGCCTATCTCATGCCCCCAAATGGTGATGGGAAGCGCTATGGGGTAGAAGAGTGGAAACACCCCGCCCATGTAGGCCTCTCTTTCAGTGATTTCGTGAGGGAGCTGGAGGATGCTATTCATAGGTCCTTTACTGCGAGGGAGCTAAGGGGAGGGGAGGAGAGGGCTATCCTGATCAGCGTGACAAAGGAGGGAAAGTGGGAGGCCCAGCGTTCCATGAGGGAGCTGGAGGCCTTGGCCGCTTCTGCCAATGTAAGGGTTTTGGAGAGTGTGATACAACGGGTGAGTAAATACAACCCTGCCTCCCTCATAGGTAAGGGTAAGCTCAGGGAGATCATGGTCAAGGCCCTCCATTTGGGTGCGACGATGCTCATCTTTGACCAAGAGCTAAGTCCAGTTCAGGTGAACAGCATTGCTCGGATGGTGGATCTCAAGGTGATAGACCGGACCCAGCTTATCTTGGATATCTTTGCGAGCCGCGCTATGAGCAGGGTGGGCAAGATACAGGTGGAGCTAGCTCAGCTCCGATATCTCCTTCCACGTCTTGTGGGCAGAGGAACAGCAATGTCCAGGCTGATGGGAGGGATTGGTGGAAGGGGGCCAGGGGAGACTAAGTTGGAGGTGGATCGCAGGAGGGTGAAGGAGAGGATTTCTGCCTTAGAACGGCAGCTGAGGGAGCTGGAGAGGGGGCGTTGGGAGAGGAGGAAGGGGAGATTAAGAAGTGGGGTACCCGTGGTGTCCTTGGTGGGTTACACCAATGCGGGTAAGTCAACCCTCTTGAATCGCATCACCAAGGCCAGTGTCCTGGCCGGGGATCGTCTCTTTGCTACCCTGGATCCCACCAACAGGAAAGCGATTCTTCCCGGTGGCACCCCCTGTGTCTTCTCTGACACTGTAGGCTTCATCAGACGGATGCCCGCTGATCTTAAGGCGGCTTTTAGGGCCACCTTGGAGGAACTACAAGACGCTCATCTCATCCTTCATTTAGTGGACGCTGCGAGCCCTTATGCGTATGAGGAAGCGGCGGCAGTGGATGAGATGCTCCAGGAGCTGGGTTTGGATGATAAGCCAAGGATCGTGGTCTATAACAAGATTGACTTGCTTGAGGATGAGGACGCTTTACCCCCTCATGTCATAGCTGTGTCTGCCAAGAGAGGGGACTATATAGACCAGCTCCTTTCCATTATAGAGGAGAGGCTATTGCAAACTGCCTGCTGCAGTGCATGAGGTGTGGCAGGTATAACCTTCTTTATTTTAAGGGTTTATGTTAGAAGCTGCGGCAGCATGTTATCTATGATGAACACTGCTAAAATGTGAGATGCCCTTTCTACTTCCCATTTATCCCTTTCTCGTTTTCCTGCCATATTGCTTATTGCCCTCACTTCTATTAATGGTGTGCCATAGAAGGCTGCTACATGGGCGATAGCGGCACCCTCCATGTTTTCACATAGCGCTTCAGGGTATAGCCTTTCCAGTTCAGCCGCTCGCTCTTGCATCCCAGTGATGGCTGAGAGGGTGATGAAAGGGCCTTTAGGTAAGCCAAGGTTTTGGGGAACGATGAGGGGGAACCGGTGGTAGATGGTGTTCCCTTTTTTGATCAGATAGGGTGTGCCCATGTCTAAAGGGGTTAGCCAGCCCTCCTCTGTCATGCAGCCCTCGTCTCCGTAGATCTCTTCTGTGGCCAAGGCCAGATCCAAGGGTTTGAGCCCCGAGGAGGGCATGGCTCCGGCCACGCCTGTGAGTAGTAATTGGGAGGGGCTCCACTTCTCTATGACCAGGGCCGTAGCAACAGCAGCATTCACCTTGCCTACGCCCATTTCCACCAGGAGAATCCTTTGGTCTTCCCATTCCCCCAGCCAAACCCTTCGCCATGGCTCAGCCAGAAGCTCGGCCTCCAAGGACCTGGCCAGGGGCTCCAGCTCTTCCCATGTGGCGGCCAGTATAGCAAGGCTTCTCTCTTTGCTGTTCAAGATGCGCCTCTTCGTGGTCCGTGTTCCTCCAAGATAATTCTTGGTAAGCTTCAGAAGCAGTGTAACCGATCATTGAACCAAGTTCCAGTATGATTAAACCAGTTGTTCTTTGTGCTTATAGCGCCAATACCTATCTATGACACTGGCTATGGGCTGCTGACAGGCGATGGCTAAGGCTACAGGGAGGGTGGCCTGGGGGGGAAAGCCTGCCAGGGCCATGACCAGGGCGGCGCCGTTGTTCTTCATGCCCAGGTAGTAGGTGAGGGTGATCCTGCTCTTCGGTGGCAGCCTGAGGATCCGGCCCGTCATGCTGCCTGTGGCGTAAAAGAGTGAGACCTGGATAGCCATGACTCCCATGACCAGTGGGACCTGGAAGTTCAATGGTGTGCTCATGGCTGCTACAGAGGTATTGAGGACAATCATATAGAGCATACCTATTTTGGCTATTATGCCCATTGCAGGTTTCGCCTTGTCTGTGGGGTAAAGGTGATAGACCGTGAGGGCCAGGAGTGTGGGGAGAAGGACAGCCACAAAGAGCCTCTCTGCAAGGGGGAGCAGGGGGACATGGACACTTTTGCCTACGGTGAGCTTGAGGATTAGGGGGGCGGCAATGGGGATGAGGAGGACATGGGCCCCTACAGCTAAGATCCCCAGGGCCACGTCTCCTCCTGATATGCGGCTCCAGATGATGGTAGAGATGGCTGCCGGAGATGCAGCCACGCATAAGTGTCCCACCCTCCAAAGGGGATGATGAGGGTAGAAGAGGTGAGTAACGACTAAGGCGATAAGTGGAAGTACGGTGAGCTGGATGAGGAGGGATAAGAGGAGAGGATAGAGGTGCTCCTGGGGATGGAGAAATGCTTGCCATGTGAGACCGAAGGTGGAGCAAAACATGATGGCGAAAAGCACCGGGGTGGCAGTCCACCCATA
Source organism: Aquificota bacterium (assembly GCA_015486015.1). GTDB lineage: Bacteria > Thermosulfidibacterota > Thermosulfidibacteria > Thermosulfidibacterales > B14-G1 > WFSI01. The sequence goes on from WFSL01000024.1 coordinate 8,355, forward strand.
GTGGGGCATGAAGTAGCGGGTCAGATAGCCGATGGGGAAGGAGAGGGGGATGAGATAGATGAGGGCAGAGGCTAAGGCTTCATCTGCCTGCTGTATCATTCCTTAAGGAAGAAGGAGGGATTATCAAGCCCCTTAAGAAGCCGGTCCCATTCTGAATCTGGTAACGCTATGAACCTGGCCTCGGACTGAGCGCAAAGCCTGCCTTTGGAGTCCATCACTCGGGCAATAGCCACAAAGACGCGGTGCCTGGGTCTCTCCTTTACCCACCCTTCTACAGTGTAGGTGTCTCGGAGGGTGACAGGCCTATGGAACTTGACTTGCATGTCTGCGGTTACAGCGCACTTCTTGCCCTCTACAGCAATGGCCCACCACATAGCCTCATCCAAGAGCGTACAGACGATGCCCCCGTGAATAACGCCCTCAAAACCTGCGTACTCCACCCTGGGGAAGAAGGAAGCCCTTACCTTTTCTCCATCCCACTCCAAGGGAAGCGCCAACCCGAAAGGATTGTCTCTGCCGCACCCAAAGCATCCATGGTAAGAAGGTAGGGGTTCTGCCATGGTTCACCTCCCAGTGATGTGGCCCTTTTGTTAGCACAGGGTATCATGGATGGGCAACGGTGGGACTTACAAATGTGCTTCGATGGAGTAGAGGCCTGATGGTTTCTTGTTTCTCTTGTATACGCCTTTCACAGAGAAGGCCTTCCCAATAGCTTCTTCCCCTTGTTTTGATTGCCCTTACTCGTTATAGATTTTTTCATGGAAAAGGGATTGGGTGTTCTTTACGTGGTTTCTACTCCCATTGGAAATCTGGAGGATATCACCCTCAGGGCTCTTAAGGTCTTGAAGGAAGTGGATCTTATCGCCTGCGAAGATACACGCCGCAGCAGGAAGCTCCTTTCTCACTATAACATCAGCAAGCCGTTGGTGAGTTATTATGCCCCCAAGGAGGCTCAGAAAGCGGGACTAATTCTTAATCGGCTGAAGAAAGGGGAGAAAGTGGCCCTTATCACCGATGCCGGTACCCCTCTCCTTTCTGATCCCGGCTGGAGGTTGGTGAAGGGGGCTGTTGAGATGGGTATTTCTGTGGTTCCAGTTCCCGGTCCCTCATCCCTGTTGGCTGCCCTGGTGGCCTCTGGTCTCAGCACCTGCCCCTTCATCTTCTGGGGCTTTCCACCAAAGAAGAAGGGGGAACTTGTCTCTTTTCTTGGGGATCTTAGGGGGATGAAGGCAACCCATGTCTTCTTTGAGTCCCCAAGAAGGATAAAAGGGCTCCTTGAGGTTATGGAGGGTGTATTGGGGGATAGGAGGGCGGTGGTGGCCCGGGAGATCACAAAGATGCATGAGGAGTTCCTTAGGGGTACTCTGAGGGAGGTAAGGGAGCTGATAGAGGAGAGGGGAGAGGTAAAGGGGGAGTTGGTGCTCTTAGTGGAGGGTGGAGAGGAGCAGGAGGTGTGGTGGGAAGGGGCCCAACGTTTAGCGGGTGCGGGATTTACTGTCAAGGAGGTAGCCAAGGCCCTTAGGGTCTTATACGGTGTTCCTAAGAGGGAGGTGTACGCCCTATTGAGTGGAGGGGAGGCACGCGGATGAGTCCCCCTTTGAGGGATGAGGCGCCCGCTTTCGTGGCAGATGTGATGCTGGGGCGTCTGACAAGATGGCTGAGGATATTGGGATTTGATGTGCTCTATTTCCACAGAGCACCTGACGATTTCCTCATTTATGTGGTTTTGGAGAGTGGTAGAACCCTGATAACCAGGGACAGGGCACTGGCGCAGGAATCTTTGTTGGCAGGGAGGATCCTTTTGATTGATGAGACCCATCTGCCTCACCAGCTTAGGGCGTTTATGGAGAGGTATCCCATGGGTGGAGGGCCCAGGTGTGCAGAGTGCAATGGACTGTTAATGGAGGTCACGAGGAAGGAGGTGGAGGATTTGGTTCCCCTTTACGTATATCTTACCTCCCCTAAGTTCTGGAGGTGCCCTTCCTGTGGCAAGGTGCTTTGGGAGGGTACCCACAAGAGGAACATGCTTAAATACTTAGGCTTTGATCCTTGGAGGGGCTGTGAGGGACGTTCAGAGTGAGAGAGATTATCGGCATATAGAAATTGATAAGGTGGGAGTAAAGGGACTCCGCTTCCCTATCACGGTGCTAGACAGAGCCCACAAGGAGCAACCCACCGTGGCGTCTATTAATTTGTTCATATCCCTACCCCATCACTTCAGGGGCACCCATATGAGTCGCTTTGTAGATATTCTCAATGAATATCGATGGAGGGTGCATGTGGCAAAAGTGGGGGATATACTTAAAAAAACCAAGGAGAGGATCCCTGCCTTAGCCGCCCATATAGAGATCTCTTTTCCCTATTTCGTAGAGAAGGAGGCGCCAATCTCGGGTGAGAGGAGTATCATGGGATATGACTGCCACATCCTTGCCACCTTGGATGCCAATGATGAATGTGACCTCAGGATAGGGGTAGATGTGCCTGTCACCAGTGTCTGCCCTTGCTCCAGGGAGATTAGTGAGAGGGGTGCCCATAGTCAGAGGGGTATTGTGAGGCTATCAGTGAGGTTTCAGGGGATGGTGTGGTTGGAGGAGCTCATTGAGGTAGCAGAGTCCTGCGGTAGTTCTCGTATCTATCCCCTCCTCAAGAGGGAGGATGAGAAGTTTGTGACTGAGTGGGCGTATGACCATCCTGTCTTTGTAGAGGATATAGTGAGGGAAGTGGCCCTCAGGCTCCAGAGGGATGAGAGGATCACGTGGTTCCTGGTTGAGGTGGAGAATCAGGAGTCCATTCACCAACACAATGCTTACGCTTCTGTGGCCAGGGAGAAGAGGGGCAAGAGGTGGGTAGCCTCCGGATAAAGGTGGCGCTGATGGGCCTGCTCTTTCTCGTGGGATGTGGTGGTGGGCGCCACTGGGTCCCCTGTACCATGTATCCTCCACCCAAGCCAGGTTGGAGTGAGGTGGGGATGGCCTCCTGGTATGGTTCTGACTTCCATGGAAAGAGGACGGCTAGTGGTGAGATTTACAACATGTATGGCTACACTGCTGCCCACAGGTGTCTCCCCTTCGGTACATATGTGAGGGTGCTGAACTTGGAGAATGGGAGGTCTGTAGTGGTTCGAATAAACGACAGAGGCCCTTTTATCCGTGGGAGGATTGTGGATCTCTCCTATGCGGCGGCCCGTGCCATAGGCATGATAGGTTCTGGTACTGCCATGGTAAAACTCACCGTGCTCCCCGCACGTCCCAGGCCCTTAACCCACGTGGGTTTTTACTATGTTCAGGTGGGCTCCTTTGTTGAACCTTACAGGGCCTATAGACTTCAGGGTGCGCTTCTCACCAAGCTGGATTCGGTCACAGTGGTTAGGGTGGTGGTGAGGGGTGTTACATACTATAGGGTGAGGGTGGGGCCTTATCTTTCCTATGCCTCTGCCGAATGGAGAAGGAGGTGGCTCAGGAGGCACGGGTACCCTGCGGTGTTGGTGAGGGAATGAGCACTCCAATCCTTGAAGGGAAGGGGTTAAAGAAGGGATACCCTATCAAGACGCCTATGGGAAGGCTAAAGGGGATTGTCAAGGCAGTGGATGGGGTAAGTTTTTCCCTTTCAGAGTCTGAGATTTTGGGGGTGGTAGGTGAGTCGGGGTGTGGGAAGTCTACTCTTGCGAGGCTCATCCTTCGCCTTGAGAGGCCTGACGGGGGCTGCATCCTTTTTAAGGGGAGGGACATTACCATGTGCAAAGAGAGGGAAATGAGGGAGTTCAGAAGGAGGGTCCAGATTGTGTTTCAAGACCCCTTTTCTTCCCTGAATCCGCGAATGAAGGTGGGCACCATGCTCATGGAACCCCTGCTGGTTCACCGCTTGGTACCTTCTAAAAGGGTTGCAAGGGATAGGGTGGCATCCTTACTGGAAAGGGTGGGCCTCTCTACTCAGGATATGGAGAGATACCCCCACCAGTTCAGTGGAGGGGAACGCCAGAGGATCGGCATCGCCAGGGCCTTGGTATTGGACCCCCAAGTGGTGGTGGCCGATGAGCCTACATCGAGTCTGGACGTCTTTGTCCAAGCCCAGGTGGTGAATCTCATGCTGGGGCTTATGGAAGAGCGGAGATTATCCTATGTTTTTATCTCCCACAATCTCAGTTTGGTTGGGCAGATAGCTCATAGAATCATGGTGCTCTATCTGGGGAGGGTGATGGAGGCTGGCCCCGCCCATCAACTGATGGAAGAGCCTCTGCATCCATATACGCAGGTCTTACTGGATTCTATCCCTGCTCCCGATCCTAAGGAGGCACACTTGCACAGACTTCCTCCCCTTGGTGATGTTCCCAGTCCCATTAATCCGCCCCCTGGCTGCCCTTTTCATCCCAGGTGCCCCCAGGCCCAGGAGGTGTGTAGGAGGGAGGCGCCTTCTCTCTGTAGCCTGGGAGACAGGGAGGTCGCCTGCCACCTGGTCTAAGGGGATCCCAACTTGACCACTGAACCTATGCCGCCCTATTTAAGGTACAGCAGCCCTTGGAGGAGAGTGATGGATTATAATGTTTTGGTAGAAAAGGATTTAAGGTATCTATGGCACCCCTTCACTCAGATGTCAGACTATGCTTCGCGTCCTCCCCTCATCATAGAGAGGGGTGAGGGGATCTACCTCATTGATGTACACGGGAGGCGGTACATCGATGGGGTCTCTTCACTCTGGGTCAATATCCATGGTCATAGAAGGCCTGAGATAGACAGGGCTATCAAGTCTCAATTGGATAGGATTGCCCATTCCACCATGCTGGGGATAGCCAATGTGCCTGCCATTCTCTTGGCAGAGAAGCTGGTGGAAAAGACGCCCGAACCCCTGACTCGGGTCTTTTTCTCTGACAACGGCTCCACCGCCATGGAGATCGCCTTGAAGATGGCCTACCAGTACTGGGTGAATAGGGGTGTGAAGGGGAAGAGCCGGTTTGTCTCTCTGGTGAACGCTTACCATGGAGACACCATAGGGGCGGTGAGTGTGGGAGGTATAGACCTGTTTCATGCCGTCTATCGGCCCCTATTGTTCCCTGCCTATCATGCCCCCTCTCCTTACTGCTATCGCTGCCCCCTGGGTAAGGCCTATCCTTCATGTGCCCTGGCCTGTTTGAGGGAGCTGGAAAGGATCGTAGACGAGCATCAGGATGAGGTGATTGGTATCGTCTCCGAGTCTGCGGTTCAAGGGGCTGCAGGCATGATCGTCATGCCTGATGGGTACATGAGAGGCTTAAGGGAAATTGCTGACAAGTACGGGGTACTCCTTATCCTGGACGAAGTGGCCATGGGTTTTGGGAGAACAGGGAGGATGTGGGCCTGCGAGCATGAAGGTGCATGGCCTGACATCATGGCTATCTCCAAGGGGATCACAAATGGCTATTTACCCCTTGCAGCCACCCTTACCACCGAAGAGGTTTACTCCTCGTTTCTGGGGGATTATACGAAAACCTTCTATCATGGCCACTCTTATACAGGGAACCCATTAGGGTGTGTGGCCGCGCTGGCCAATTTGGAGATATTTGAAAAGGATCGGACCCTTGAGGCCCTGGTACCCAAGATTAGGCGCCTCTCTCAGTGGCTGGAGGAGTTCAGGAGGCTGGATTTCGTGGGGGATGTGAGGCAGAAGGGCTTGGTGGCAGGGATCGAGCTTGTCAGTGACAGGGAGACCAAAAGTCCCTTTCCTCGGGAGGAGGCGGTGGGATTCCAGGTGGTCTACAAGGCCCGGGAGATGGGAGTAGTCATAAGACCCTTGGGAGACGTTATGGTGGTCATGCCTCCATTGGTTATCTCTGTGAAGGAACTGGACAGGCTCATGGAAGTCATATATGTGTGCGTTAAAGAGGTTACAGAAAGGCAATAGTTTCTTGCACGTGTACCCAGAGGAGGAAGTTTTTTGGGTTAAGGCGTATAGTTTAGTGTATTGATTTTTCTTCTGTCGCTGTCATGTGGTGGAAGAATCCATTTCTTGACATGGTGGAGGCATTTTTATAAGAAGAGCCGTTGCTTTTTAGTAGGCTGAGGTTGTGTTGTATGCGGGTTCTTCGAAGGGATGGGAGGTGCGATGCTGTACGAGTCTATTTTTGTTTTTCCCACCTTCGAGGTGGAGAGGGATTATGAGAAGTGCATTGTATGTAAGACCTGTGTCCAGCAGTGTACCTTTAACGCTACCTATTACCTTCCACATCGTCACAAGGTGGTCACCAGGGACACCGAATGTGTTGGCTGTCGTCGTTGTGAGGCCATGTGTCCTACGGGGGCCATTAAAGTTAGGCGTTACCAAGGAGAATTCAAGGAAAACGCATATTGGAGCCCCAGGGATCTGAAGGACCTCTATAAACAGGCAGAGCAGGGGGGGGTGATCCTCACTGGTGGAGGGAACGACCGGGAGTATCCTATTTACTGGGACCATATCCTCCTTGATGCATGCCAAGTGACCAACCCATCCATCGATCCTCTGAGGGAGCCCATGGAGCTGCGCACTTATCTGGGCAGGAAACCCGATAAGTTGGATATTGGGTACAACGAAAAGGGGGAACCTGAGCTCAGGACCAAGATTCCTCCCAATCTCGTGGCTGACATTCCTGTGATATTTGCCCCTATGTCTTATGGGGCCCTAAACCTCAATATGCACAGGGCCGAGGCCGCAGCTGCAAAGGCTATGGGAACGTATTGGAATACAGGTGAGGGGGGACTTCACAGGGAGCTTTACCCATATGGTGATCATACTATAGTGCAGGTGGCCTCTGGACGGTTCGGTGTACATGCTGAGTATCTGCAAGTCTCGGCGGCCATGGAGATCAAGATTGGGCAAGGTGCCAAGCCTGGGATTGGGGGTCACCTTCCAGGGGGGAAGGTGGACGAAGAGATCTCCAAGACCAGGATGATACCGGTGGGGACGGATGCCCTTTCTCCCGCACCGCACCATGATATCTATTCCATAGAGGACCTGCGGCAGCTCATCTATGCATTGAAGGAGGCGACCAACTACGAAAAGCCTGTTAGTGTCAAGATCGCTGCCGTCCACAATGTGGCTGCCATTGCCAGTGGTATAGCCAGGGCAGGGGCGGATATTATTGTTTTAGATGGTTTTAGGGGTGGCACAGGGGCATCCCCTGCTATTGTGAGGGACTATGTGGGGATCCCCATCGAGTTGGCCTTGGCAGCTGTGGATCAGAGGCTCAGGGACGAGGGGATCAGGAACTGGGTCTCCCTCATTGCAGCGGGGGGCATCAGGAACAGTGGAGATGTGATCAAGGCAGTGGCCTTGGGGGCGGATGCGGTCTATATTGGCACGGCTGCCCTATTGGCCGTTGGATGTACCCTCTGCCATAAGTGCTATACGGGGAGATGTGCCTGGGGGATCACCACCAATGATCCTTTCATTGCCAAGAGGCTAAATCCAGAGATTGCTGCAGAACGACTCACCAACCTCCTGAGGGCATGGGCCCAGGAGATGAAGGAGATGTTGGGTTTGATGGGTATCAATGCCATAGAGAGCCTAAGGGGGAATCGCCTGAGGCTCAGGGCTGTGGGTTTGAGCAAGGAAGAGATGGACATCCTGGGTATCCTACCTGCGGGGGCGTGATTTGGTGAAGCAGATCAGGAGGAGGGTTTATCCTATAGAGGAGAACTGCATGGGTTGCAGACTTTGCGAGGTTGCCTGTGCAGTGGAGCATTCCAAAACCAAGGACCCTATATCGGCCTTTTTGGAGGAGGGGAATCCCTTTTCCCTTACAGTGGTGGAGATGGCGGGCCCTGTCTCGTTTTCCTTGGCATGCCGCCACTGCGATGAGCCGTACTGTGTAGAGGCTTGCATTTCTGGGGCCCTCAGGGTGGAAGATGATGGCCGGGTGTTGGTGTACGAGGAGGTGTGTGTGGCCTGTGGGATGTGTGTGGTCTCTTGCCCTTGGGGTGCTATAAGGTTTCGTGAGGTGGACGGTGTCAAAAAGGCTGCCAAATGTGATTTGTGCCCTGGCAGAGAGGTACCTGCATGTGTGGCTGCTTGTCCTAACAGGGCCCTTATATTCGATACGGCTCTGGGACCCGGATTGGAATTGGTAGAGGAAGAGGAGATTATAGAGGGATGAGATGAGGTACGTGATAGCGGGAAACTCTGTGGCGGCAGTCTCTGCTATTGATGCAATACGGAGGAGGGATCAGGATGGGGAGATATATGTGATCTCCCCGGAGCCCAGAACTGCTTATTGTCGGCCCCTTATCACGTACAAGTTGGCAGGTCAGGTGCCCCCTGAGCGCCTACCGTACCGTCAAGAGGGATATTACAGGGCTAAGGGGGTCAATCTGATTTACGGGAAATCCCTGGAGGGACTTGAGCCAGAGAAGGGAAGGGTGGCGCTAACGGGGGGGGAGAGACTGGAATATGATAGGCTCCTCCTTGCTATGGGTGCTGTGCCTTTTATGCCCCCAATTGAGGGGTTGGACGGACCAGGTGTCTATCCTTTTACCACCATGGAGCACCTGGAGCTTGTTGAAGCTGCCCTTAGAGACTGGAGAGAGGTAGTAGTGGTGGGGGCTGGAATGATAGGGATAAAGGCCGCAGAGGCCCTTCACTTAAGGGGTTTGAGGGTGACAGTGGTGGAGCTGTTGGACCGGATCCTTCCCATAGTACTGGACGGGACTTCCAGTGTGTGGGCCCAGCGGGAGATGGAGAAGCATGGAATGGGGTATATCTTGGGTGATTCTGTAGTGGCTATTGAGCGGGATAGAAAGGGTAACGTTCAAGGGGTGTCTTTGAAGAGTGGCACCCGGGTCCCTGCCCAAGGGGTGATCGTGGCGGTGGGCGTGAGGCCCAATGTGGGGCCCTTGTCTTCCTCTCCCCTGCAAATAAACAAGGGGGTGGTGGTGGATGATTGCATGGAGACCAATATAGAGGGGGTCTATGCCGCTGGGGACATAGTGGAGGCTTATGATCTTATCCTGGGTGCGAAGCGGCCTATTCAGGTATGGCCCTTGGCATTTCGTCAGGGTCTCATTGCCGGCGCCAATATGGCCGGTGGTAGGAGGCGCTACGTGGGTGGTTTTCCTATTAATGCAGTAGGTTTCTTTGGGTTCAAGGTAGCCTCAGCAGGGCTCTCCACGGTGGAACCTGACATGGAGGAGTCTATAGAGGTGCTGCGCTTTGTGGACGAGGAGCGGGGCATATTCAGGAAGGTGGTGCTGGGCAATAATAAAGTGATGGGTTTTTTGATACTAAACGATATTAGCAGGGCAGGAATCTACACAGGGCTCATATGGTCGAGAATGGATGTAGCAGGGTTCAAAGAGTATCTGGTGGATGAGGTATCTGTGCCAGAGTCGTGTAGGCCTATCGTATCTGGTACAGAACCATGGAGTTTTGACACCATGAAGACGCACAGAAGATTTGGATGGGCCCTGTTCCCCCTGAGCTATAGAAAGCAATTTACAGCCATGCCCAGCCGGATAGAGGAGATATGTGCGTTTGACTCGGAGGTATATACCCTATGAGCGGGTATCGAGAGACTTCGGGCTGTGGGCTTTCAGGCATTATCAGCAGGAAAAGAGAGCTCATCCCTGGGGAAGAGATCATCAGGAGCATTGTTCACCTGGAGGAGAGGGGAAACCAGTTGGGGGCAGGGTTTGCAGGGTATGGGATATACCCTCAGTTTCCTGACTGTTATGCCCTTCATATTATGTACGATGGTCCTTACGTCAGGGAGGATACAGAAGAGTATCTCAAGAGCCGCTTTATTGTGGAACACTTCGAGGGCATACCCACCCGTAAGGTCCCTTCCATTGTGGATAGACCCATATTCTACAGATACTTTGTAGTACCCATGGAGCTCCCCGGAGAGGAGGTGAGCCCAGACGACTATGTGATGGCTACCGTAATGAGGATCAACGAGGGGATAGATGGTGCCTTTGTGGTCTCGTCTGGCAAGAATATGGGGGCCTTTAAAGGTGTGGGTGGATCTGCAGAGATCGCTGAGTTCTTCAGGATAGATGAGTATGCAGCCCATCAGTGGATTGCCCATACCCGTTTCCCTACTAATACGCCTGGGTGGTGGGGAGGTGCCCATCCTTTCACGTTGTTGGACTGGGCAGTGGTGCACAATGGGGAGATCTCCAGCTATGGTACGAATAAGCGATACTTAGAGATGTTTGGCTACAAGTGCACCCTTATGACAGATACGGAGGTGGTAGCGTATCTCGTTGATCTCATAGTACGGCGTCACAGGCTCCCGCTTAAGCTGGCTGCAGACGTGTTAGCGACACCCTTTTGGAAGGACATAGATCGGATGGAAGATGGGAAGAGGGACCTATTTACTGCCCTTCGTATGGTCTATGGCAGTGCCCTCCTTAATGGCCCCTTTGCCATCCTGGTGGCCTGGAACGGGGGTATGATGGGTCTCAATGATAGGATAAAGCTAAGGCCTTTGGTGGCTGCTGTTCATGGGGATAGGGTTTACATGGCCAGTGAGGAGTCGGCTATCAGAAGTGTCTGTCCTCAGCCTGATAGGGTGTGGGCCCCGAAGGCAGGGGATCCTGTGATAGTCCCCTTTGATGATGCAAAGGATGCCTGGGAGGTGAGGGGGTGTCAGGCCCTTTTGTGATAGATGCCAAGGAGATGTACTACAGGGAACTGAATCAGATCGTCCGGGACAAGGTGAAGGAGGGTGTGACCCACTTTCGGTTGTTGAATGTAAACGGCCAGCGTTACATTGGTGCAGGGATTACCCGGGATGTGAAGATAGAGGTGTATGGTGTTGCTGGGCAAGATCTTGGGGTATTCATGAACGGTCCTACTATAGAGGTCTTTGGGAATGCCCAGGACTGCGTGGGCAATACTATGGAAGGGAAGAAGATAGTGGTGCATGGATTGGCAGGGGACGTGTGTGGATATGGTATGAGGGGTGGGAAACTCCACATCTTGGGAGACGTGGGATACCGGGTGGGCATTCATATGAAGACTTATAAGGATATGGTGCCGGTCATTGTCGTGGGCGGTAAGGCGGGGGATTTCTTTGGGGAATACATGGCGGGGGGCATTCTCATCCTCCTTAACCTGTGGGACAACGGCTCCCGGCCTGCAGTAGGGGATTACGTGGCTACAGGCATGCATGGGGGTACCATCTACATCCGTGGTGAGGTTAATCCTTATCTCATGGGTAAAGAGGTGGGGCAAGTGGAGATCACATCGGAGGATGAGCTCCTACTCAAGGGTCTTGTAGAGGATTACTGCCGCGACTTTGCACAGCACGGCCTGGACCCCGAGGTTATTCTCCGGTCGCAATTCACGAAGTTGGTGCCCGTCTCTCTTAGGCCTTACGGCAAGGTCTACGCTTACTGAAGCCTTGCGGTTTGGTTTTCATTGTTCTATAGCGGGTGGGCTTTTCAAGGCCTTGGAGCGCGCCAAGGCCCTCGAGTGCGATACAGTCCAGTTTTTCACCAGAAACCCCAGAGGTTGGCGCTATTCGCCCTTGGATCCTAAGGAGGTGAATACCTTCCGCCACCTTGCCAGGGCGCTCGATCTCTCACCTCTTGTGGTACACATGCCCTATCTTCCGAACCTATCTACCCCAGATCCGGGCTTGTATGCCAGGAGTGTTGAGTCTTTGAAGGTGGAAGTCACCCGGTGCAGGGAATTGGGGGTAAATTATTTGGTGACCCATGTGGGGAGGGCTACGGATGGAAAACCAAGATGGGCCAGACGGCGAGTGGCGAGGGCCCTCATGGAGGCCTTGGAGCTCGAGGGTCCAATGATACTCCTGGAAAATACTGCGGGGCAGGGATTGGAGATTGGGGCGGGGATAGCTGAATTGGGCTCTATAATAGAATTGGCAGGGGGAAGCCCCCGTTTGGGACTATGTTTAGACACGGCCCATGCCTTTCAGGCGGGTTATCCTATCCACAGGCCTGAGGGTTTGGAGGCCCTGATGGCCGAGGTGAATTGCCACGTGGGATTGGGTCGCTTGAGGCTCATACACCTCAACGATTCCAAGACACCGCTTGGCTCTCATGTAGATAGGCACTGGCACATTGGGGAAGGAGAGATAGGTTTGGATGGCCTCAAGAGAATAGTGAACCATCCACTTTTGAGGGACCTTCCAGCCATTATGGAAACCCCATATTCCCTTGAGTGGGATAAGATAAATATGGGTAGGGTGAGGGCCCTAAGTGAGGATTTATCCCTGTCCTCAGAGGAGATGGCGTGAGGCTCTTTTGTTGACACATGGTGGGGCCCGTAATATAAAGCAATTGTTTATTCTGATAAGGAGGGGCCATGGTAGAGATCAGATTCCACGGAAGAGGAGGACAGGGTGCAGTCACTTCGGCCGAACTTCTTGCTCAGGCTGCTATAGAGGAAGGTAGATATGCCCAAGCCTTCCCTGCCTTTGGTGCAGAGAGGAGGGGGGCACCTGTTCTGGCATTTACGCGCATTTCGGATGAGGCGATCAAGCTTAGAACAGGTGTGTATGAACCTGATGTGGTTCTTATCCTGGATACCTCCTTGGTCCAGAGTGTCCCTGTTATGGGTGGCCTTAAGGAGGGGGGGCTGGTGGTTCTCAATTCCAAGAAGGGGCCGGGTGTCTGGAAGAGGGAATTGGGAAGAGAGGACGTGTCGGTGGCCTCAGTGGATGCCACCGGCATTGCCCTAAAAGAGCTGGGTGTACCCATAACTAATGTGATTATGTTGGGGGCCCTGTTGAAGGCGACGCCTCTGGTGGTTACAGAGACCCTGGAGGGATTCATTGCCCAGAGGTTTCCGAGGATTGCGGAGAAGGAGATCAGGGCCTTCCGTAAGGCTTATGAAGAGGCGAGGGTAGAGTGATGAAGCTGAAGGAGAAACCTACTTGGAGGGAGTTGCCCTTTGCCTGTTGCATTCCAGAGCCAGGCAACAGTGTCTATTACAAGACAGGGGACTGGAAGACTCTTAGGCCTGTTGTGGATAAGGAAAAGTGTATTAAGTGTGGCACATGTTGGATTTTCTGCCCTGAGTATGCATTTGAAGAAGATGAGTATGGCTACTATAACCCGAATTATGATTACTGTAAGGGATGCGGTATTTGTGCCACGGAGTGTCCTGCTCAGTGTATTAAGATGGAAGAAGAGGTGGTGGAATAATGGCTAAGAGAAGGGGAATTGAGGTGTCTATTGCCATTGCCGAGGCTGCCCGTCAGGCCGATGTAGATGTGGTCTCTGCTTATCCCATAACCCCACAGACCCATATAGTAGAGCACTTGGCACAATTAGTGGCAGATGGGGTTCTGGATGCCAATTATATCACGGTTGAGTCTGAACATACAGCTATGAGTGCCTGTGTGGGGGCTTCAGCAGCTGGGGCCAGGGTCTTTACCTCTACCAGTTCCCAGGGTTTGGCCCTCATGAACGAGATCGTCTATCTGGCTTCCAGTCTTCGGACCCCGGTGGTCATGGCTTTGGCTAACAGGTCCTTGTCGGGGCCTATATCTATCTGGAACGATCATTCCGATGTCATGAACGAGAGGGACACGGGATGGATTTCCATTTTCGCCAATAATGGTCAAGAGGCCTATGATCTTACCCTTATGGCTTTCAGGATTGGTGAAGATAGACGGGTGATGCTTCCGGTGATGATCAACTTTGATGGTTTCATCCTTACCCATGTGATTGAGCCCATCTACATATTTGACGACGAGGAAATTGCAGGCTTCATCCCTCCCTTCGAGCCTATTTATCGCCTCGATCCTGATAACCCCGTCACCATGGGTCCTGTGGGGGTGCCTGATGTATACACCGAGGCCAAGAAGCAGCAGGAGGTGGCCATTCGGGAGTCTCGCCCTGTCATAGACGAGGTCTTCGAGGAGTTCGCCCAGCGCTATGGGAGGCGTTACAGGGCTGTGGAAACGTACAGGACCGAGGATGCAGAGGTGGTGTTGTTGGCCCAGGGTTCCGTGATAGAGGCAGCTGAGGTGGCAGTGGATCACTTGAGGGAACAAGGTAAGAAGGTAGGGGCTGTAGAGTTGAGGCTCTGGAGGCCTTTTCCTTTTAAGGACCTGAAAGAGGCTCTTTGCGGCAATACCATTAAGCAGGTGGTGGTCTTGGATAGGTGCATCTCATTTGGGGGTCAGGCGGGTCCTGTGATGTCTGAGGTGAGGTCTGCCCTGTACCATGAACCCAAAAGGCCTATGGTTGTGGGAGTTGTGGCTGGTCTCGGGGGGAGAGATATACCCTTGAGTGATTATGTAAAGATGTTCGAGATTGGGGAGGAGTGCCTTAGGACGGGTAAGGAACCTGGCGAGGAGCCGGAATTAGTGAAGATAGTGGGGTTGAGAGAATGAGTGTGGTGGCGAAAAGACCAAAAGAGGCGTATTTAAGTGTATTTGCCTATCGGATGGCCCCAAGAGAGGAGTACTTTGTTAGGGGGCACAGGGCCTGTCAGGGATGTGGGCCAGCCTTGGGATTACGCCATATCATGAAAGCAGCGGGCAGGGACACCATTGTGGTGAATGCTACTGGGTGTATGGAGATCATCTGCTCCCCTTATCCTTACACTTCTTGGGCGGTACCCTGGTTGCATGTGGCCTTTGAAAATGCTGCTGCTGTGGCCTCTGGTGTTGATGCGGCCATCAAGGCCTTACAGAGAAAGGGGCGTATTCCCAAAAAGAAGATCAACATCCTTGCCATTGCGGGGGATGGTGGAACAGCGGACATAGGGATCCAGGCCCTCTCCGGCATGCTGGCCAGATGGCACAATGTGACCTACATCTGTTATGACAACGAGGCATACATGAATACCGGGGTCCAGGGTTCCTCTTCTACACCCTTCGGGGCCAGCACTACTACCACCCCTGCGGGGAAGGTGAGTTTCGGTGCGGGTTACTGGAAGAAGAATGTGGCCGCCATTGCCGCTGCCCACGATGTGCCTTATGTGGCTACGGCCTGTCCCAGCTATCCCTTGGATCTTATTCGTAAGGTCAGGAGGTCCTTCGAACTGGAGGGGCCCGCTTATATTCACCTCTTCGCTGTATGTCCTACAGGGTGGGGAATTCCTCCTGAACTCACGGTGAGGATGGGGAGACTGGCCGTAGAAACAGGGATTTTCCCCCTTTATGAAGTGGAGTATGGCCGTTATAAACTCACTATAGACTTTCCCCAGGGGCTTAGGCCCGTGGAGGATTACCTGAGGCAGCAGAGGAGGTTTAGGCACCTACCTCCAGAGGTGATCGAGCAGATTCAGGAGAGGGTGACCGCAGAGTATGAGCGGCTCAAGAAGATGGAAAAAGTGACACAGGAGTGAAGGTCATGGCTCAGGTAGTGATAGAGGGTGTTGAGGAAAATGTTAGAGAGGTAATGGCCCGTTATGGGAACAATCCTGCCAGGATGATCGAGATCCTTCAAGACCTGCAGGACCTTTACGGCTACCTCCCTAAGGAGGTACTGGAGGAAGTGAGTCGCCAAACAGAGGTACCCCTGACGAGGGTGTATCATGTAGCCACATTTTTTAAGGCTTTTACCCTCAAGCCGAGGGGTAAGTATACTATTCAAGTCTGTACGGGTACTGCCTGTCATGTGAAGGGTTCCTACAGGGTGTTGGAGAGGTTTGAGGATCTTTTGGGCGTAAGGCCTGGGGACACCACCGATGACCTTATGTTCACCTTAGAAACGGTAAACTGTGTTGGCTGTTGTGCCCTGGGTCCTGTGGTGATTATCAATGGGAAGTACCATGGCCATGTTGCCCCAGTGCAGGTGGAATCTTTGATAAAGGAGTATAGAGAGCGATGAGGCGCTTAGGGAGTCGAGAGGATCTGGAAAGACTGAGGGAAGAGGCCCTTTCTAAGAGTCCGAAAAGGTTTATTTCCCTGGGCATGGGCACGGCCTCCAGGGCGCATGGCGCCGAGGCCGTTTATGAGGCGTTGAAGGAGGAATTGGCCAAAAGGCACTTGGGAATTCCCGTCAAGGCTACAGGGGATCATGGACTCTGTGGATACGCCCCTGTTATGGTGGTATTTCCCGAGGGCATTTTGTACCATAGTGTGAAGCCAGCAGATGTGCCAGATGTCCTGGAGGCCATTGATAAGGGAGAGGTGCTGGAGAAGCTGCTCTATACCGATCCTATCACAAGCGAGACCTACATTTACGAGAAGGACATTCCATTTTATAAAAAGCAGATGAGGCTGGTAATGGGCCTTATGGAATCAGTAGAACCCCTTTCCATTGACGATTACCTCTGTAACGGTGGATTCTCGGCCTTGGCCAAGGCCATGTTTGACATGGGCCCTCAGGCCATCATTCAGGAAGTGATCACCTCGGGTCTAAGGGGGAGGGGAGGGGCCGGTTTCATGACGGGTTGGAAGTGGGAAGACGCAGCCTCCAGGTCTTCTCCTGTTAAGTACATCGTTTGCAATGGGGATGAAGGTGACCCAGGGGCTTACATGGACAGGTGTCTCTTGGAAGGTCTCCCTTTCGAGGTGCTGGAAGGGATGATCATTGGGGCATTTGCCGTGGGGGCCCATCAGGGTTTTGTTTATGTACGGAAGGAGTATCCCCTGGCCACCCAGAACGTTCAAGCAGCCATAGAGGTCTTAAGGGAGTTGGGGCTGTTGGGTGAAGACATCCTGGGCAGTGGCTTTGACTTTGATATTCAGGTGGTGAGGGGAGGAGGGGCCTTTGTATGCGGTGAGTCTTCTGCCCTCATTGCCTCAATTGAGGGTAGAGTAGGGGAGCCCAGATCCAAGCATGTCCATGCCACCGAAAGTGGCCTGTGGGGAAGGCCCACGGTTTTGAACAATGTAGAGACCCTTGCCAATGTGCCTCACATAGTGAACAAGGGGGGGGAGTGGTTCGCCTCCATAGGGACAAAAGAGAGCAAGGGCACGAAGGTCTTTTCTTTGGCAGGGGATATATACAACACAGGCCTGGTAGAGGTGCCTATGGGTATCACCCTTAGGGAGGTGGTGTACGACATAGGTGGTGGCATTCAGGGGGGGAAGGCCTTTAAGGCCGTCCAGACCGGAGGTCCCTCTGGGGGTTGCCTTCCTGAATCTCAGCTGGACCTGCCTGTGGATTTTGATACCCTCACAGAGGCTGGTTCTATGATGGGTTCTGGGGGCATGATTGTGATGGATGAGCACACCTGCATGGTGGATGTGGCCAGGTATTTCGTCAAATTCCTGACAGAGGAGTCTTGTGGAAAGTGCGTCCCTTGCAGGGAAGGGCTCAAGCATATGCTGGAGATCCTCGATCGCATAACCCAGGGGGAGGGTACCATGGAGGATTTAGAGCTCCTTGAGGATCTCGGGTATGTGATCTCCAATGCCTCCCTTTGTGGGCTGGGCAAGTCTGCTCCCAACCCTGTACTTTCTACCTTACGCTATTTCAGGGAAGAGTATGTAGAACATGTGCGGGACAAGAAGTGTAGGGCTGGTGTGTGTAAAGCCTTGGTGAAGTATGAGATTGTTCCAGAGAACTGTAATGGGTGTCATGTGTGCTTTAAGGAGTGTCCTGAGGGTGCCATCTCAGGTGAGCCTAAGGGTGTCCATGTGATAGACCAGCAGAAGTGTATAAAATGCGGCATCTGCAGGGATGTCTGCAAGTTTGACGCGGTGAGGGTGGTGTAACATGGTAAAACTGATCATAGACGGAAAAGAGGTTATTGCTGAGGAGGGGCAGACTGTCCTTCAAGCTGCCCAAGAGGCGGGTATTTACATTCCAACCCTTTGCTATCATCATGAGGTAAAGCCTTACACGGCATGCCGGCTATGTATGGTAGAGGTGACTAAGGGCAAGAGGACCCGCTTCGTTACGGCCTGTGACTATCCCGTGGCCGAGGGAATGGTAGTGAGGACGAATACTGATAAGATTCAACGATGTAGAAAGTTGATTATAGAACTCTTGTTGGCCCAGTGCCCAGGGCTCCCAAGGCTACAGGAGCTTGCCGAGAGGTTCGGCGTGGAGAAGGTTCGCTTCTCTAAGGGTGAGAGTGATTGTATCCTCTGTGGGCTCTGCGTTCGGACTTGCCAGGAGGTGGTGGGTCTCAGTGCCATAGGTTTTGAAGGGAGGGGGTTTACCCGTCGTGTTTGTACCCCTTTTGACGAAGCCAGTGATCCCTGTATCTTATGTGGTGCATGTGCCTATGTATGCCCCGTGGACGCTATCCCAGTGGAGGAAGTGGATGGGTATAGGGTGATGGAGCGCTGGCATAAGAGGTCCAAATTGGTAGCTTGTAGCAAGTGTGGTAGATACTTTATGACCGAAGACGAGCTTCGCCTCCTCAAGGAGAAAACGGGCCTCCCAGAAGAGTCTTTGAGGCTCTGCATGGATTGCAGGTAGGGGAAACGATATGCCAGGTTGGGGGCTGGAGGGGTAAGGCGCAAATGCGAAAGGGCTAACGCACTTTCCTTATCCAGCCTCCGCCTATCACTTCGTTGTCCATATAGAATACTGCCAGTTGGCCTGGAGTGGGTGCCTTTTGGGGTGTGTCGAATAGTACAGTGAGGCATCCTCCTTCCTCTTTGATCCATGCGGGGCTTTCCTTGTGTCTATACCGGATCTTTACAGCAACCCTCCAAGGGCCTTTACCCCTGGGCCTGTGGATCCAGTGGGGAGCGTTGACAGTTAATCTCTTCGAGAGGAGTGCCTCCCTTGGTCCTACTATGATAGTGTTCTCTTCAGGCAAAATGCGCGTTACGTATAAGGGGCGCCTTGAGCTGATGCCCAGTCCCCTCCTCTGGCCTACGGTGTAATGGATGTAGCCCTTGTGCATCCCCTTGGTTTCTCCCTTTTCATCCTTTATGGGGCCTGGGCCGGGGGATATCCCCAAGGTTTTCAGCAGTTGCGTATAATGCCCATCTACGAAGCATATCTCCTGGCTCCCGCGGTCACCTTTCTTCAATATTCCGAGGTGGTGGGCAAGTTCTTTCACCTTCTTGCGTGTCAGGTCTCCCAGGGGGAGTATGAGGTGGCAGAGTTGGTCCTCGTTTAATAGGGCGAGCAAGTAGGACTGGTCCTCTTCTGTGCCCTTCATCAAGTGGTAGCTGTTTTCTTTTTCCATCACCTTGGCGTAGTGCCCAGTAGCCATCTTTTCTGCCCCTTCCCTCAGCGCCTTTTCCATTAGGAGTCCCAGCTTCATCCGCTGATTGCACAGGGGGCAAGGGTTGGGCGTTTCGCCCCTCGCATACCCTTCTGCAAATGGGATGATCACCTCCCTGTAAAAGGCCTCCTTCATATTTATGGTGATCAGGGGGATGTGAAGCCTGCCTGCTATCTCCTTGACTCGATGCATAGAGGCCTCCATAGTGGGGCAGTGTACCATGGTGATGCCCCATACCTGGTGTCCCTCCTCCTTGAGGAGGTATGCCGCTATGGCGGAGTCTATTCCCCCGGAAAGTGCTACGGCTATTCTCATTTGGTCCTCGCCTTTGCTTTATCAGAACAGTAGGTCTTAAAAATGGGGGCTTCAAGTTAAATTTGGAGCTTAGATAGGATGGTAGGATCGCACAGGTTAGTGGTAAGGCCATGATAGACACTTGGGTGAAGGTATGGTTGAATAAAGACGGTGACGTTATCTCTCTTTTGTTTGTCACTATGTTTGGGAGGAGGCTCTATGGCAGGATCCATGCGCATGGATGTGAAGTGCAGGGTGCTGGACAATGGACTCAGAGTGTGTGTCCTGGAGGATCATTCCACCCCAACTGCCACTTTTCAGGTATGGTATAGGGTAGGTTCCAGGAACGAGGCCAGTGGCAAGACGGGGATTTCACATCTGTTGGAGCATATGATGTTCAAGGGGACGAAGAAGTATGGTCCTGGAGAGTTTTCCAAGATCGTGGCTAAAAATGGCGGCGTGGAGAATGCCTTTACCAGTAGGGATTACACAGCGTATTTTGAAAACTGGGCCAGCGATCGTCTCTCGGTTAGCATGGAGCTGGAGTCGGACAGGATGAGGAATTTGAGGCTTGATCCGCAGGAGTTTCAACGAGAGAAACAGGTGGTGATGGAAGAGAGGAGATTGAGAACGGAGGATGATCCTGTTTCCCTGCTGGTAGAGGAGGTCTATGCTACTGCCTATAAGGTTCATCCTTATCACTGGCCAGTTATAGGTTGGATGAGTGACGTGGAGAGTATCACCTTGGAGGATCTAAGGAAGCATTATGAAACTTATTATACCCCGAATAATGCCACCCTTGTGGTGGTGGGGGACGTTAGGGAAAAGGAGATATTCTCTATGGCAGAGAGGCATTTTGGTGCTCTCCCTAAGGGCAGGGAACCCGCTGAGGTGAAAAGCGAGGAACCCCCCCAGTGTGGTGAGAAGAGGGTAGTGGTGGAGAGTCCGGAGGCCCGTCTCCCCTTTGTGATGCTGGCGTATCACACCCCTTCCATTGGCTCTGGTAAAGAGTATGCCCTCGAGGTCCTTACCCATATTATAGGAGAGGGTAAGAGTTCTCGGCTCTATCGGCGTCTGGTTTATGAGGAGAAGGTCGCCGTCTTTACCAGCGCCCGGTACCAGAGGATGTCCAAGGACCCTGGCCTCCTCTACCTCTATGCAGGAGCTGTCCCAGGGAGGTTGCCTAAGGATGTGGAGGTGATGATGAGAGAAGAGGTCTCCTCTATAAAGGCGGGGGAGCTTACCGAGGAGGAGCTGAGGAAAGCCAAGAATCAAGTGAAGGCAGGTTTTGTTTATGGTCTGGACTCTAACTTTTATAGGGCCATGGTCATAGGCCGCTTAGAGACCTTGGGCGTAGGATATGAGTATCTTAACACTTACCTCGATAGGGTGGCATCGGTTGTCAAGGCTGATGTGGTAGAAGTGGCGAGAGAGTACCTCTTGGACAAGAACCTCACTGTGGGGGTGCTTATACCTGAAGGAGAGGGTGGAAAGGGTGGAGGGCCTTCATGATATTGGGGGTTCGGCAAATTAAGGGTGAGGCGATTCCTACAAGTTGGACAACGCGGGAGGGGATAACAGTATGGCTAATCTCCAGGCATTCCCTCCCCTTTGTGGTGTTGAAGGTCTTGGTGAGGGGCGGCTCGGTATACGATCCGGAGGAGAAAGCGGGTGTGGCCTATCTCCTGTCGCAGCTTCTTCCAGAGGGGGCAGGAGGGATGACGGGGCTTCAGATATCCCAAGCCTTAGATTATATGGGCTCCGATCTGGAGACCAGTTGCTGTAAGGATTACGCCGCCGCTACCTTGACCACCTTAAAGGAGCACTTAGAAGAGGGGTTTAAGATCCTCTCATGGATACTCACCAAGCCATCCCTTTCTAAGGGGGAATTTGAGAGGGTGAAGAGGGAGGTGATGGGTGAGCTTCTCAAAGAAGAGGAGGACCCTGGGCTTGTGGCCTCTAAGGCCTTTAATGAAGCCCTATTCAGAGGGCATCCCTATCACAGGCCAGAAAAGGGGTATATGAAGACAGTTGAATCCATCTCTCTAATGGATGTGAAGGCATTCTATAAGCGTTTCTACCGACCCAACTTCACCATCTTCTCTGTGGCAGGGGATATAACCAAAGAGGAACTCCAGGGGCTCATGGATAGGTACCTCAAAGGGTGGGAGGCCTCAAGGCAGTCCCTTCCCCCAGTGGCAGATCCATTGCCATTGGAAGGGCCTAAAACGCAGGTGCTGGAGAAGGTGGTGACCCAGGCCAACATCATCCTGGGCCACTTAGGCGTGAAGAGAAGTAATCCTGATTTTGCAAAGGTGTATGTAATGAATCAAATAGTAGGTGGAGGAGGACTCACTTCTCGCCTCTTTCGGAGGATCCGTGAGGAGAGGGGGTTCTCTTACAGTGTCTACTCTTATTTCCAGTCTTCCTATTGGGGTGGGGCGTTCCGCGTGGTTTTGCAGACCAAGAACGAGAGGGCCCAAGAGGCCATAGGCGAGGTAAGAAAGGTGTTGATGGATTATAAGGACGAGGGCCCCTCCGAGGCAGAATTGGAGGATGCCAAGAGATATTTGACTGGTAGCTTTCCACTGAGGATAGAGACAAATCGGGAGATCGCCGACTACATGGCCTTTGCTGCCTTTCATGGTTTGGGGACCGACTACTTTGAGGCGTTTCCGGAGGAGATAGAAGGGGTCACCTTGGAGGATGTAAAGATGGCAGCCAGGAGGTATCTTCATCCTGATAGGTTGTTGGTTGTGGTGGTCAAAGCACCTTCCGCCCCTTGATGTACACGCTTTTCAAGTGGGTATCCCCTTGAAGGAGCACAAACCCAGCCAGCTCCTCTGGGGATAAGGGGGCGGGCATTTCTATCACCAAGAATGAGGCCTCTTTTCCTATTTCAATTGAGGATAGCTCCCTTATCCTGAGTATGGAACCTCCCCCTCCAGTGGCCATGCTGAGGATCTTTTGGGGAGGCAGACTCCACCCTTGGGCCTTGGCATAAAACCAGAGGGTTCTCATCTCTTCCCAGAGATTCAGGTTTGGGGAGCTTCCCAGCCCATCTGTTCCCAATGCTACGGATATGTGGGCCTCTACAAGGAGCGGGAGGGGGGCTATCTCACCGGATAAGTAAAGGTTACTCCTGGGGCACACCACCACTGAGGCACCCCTCTTCTCCAAGATTTCTGCGTCCCTCTGAGTCATAAAGACGGCATGTATAGCTATGGTATTTGAATCCAGGCAACCTATCTCTTCCATGTATTGGATAGGGGTGCTTGCCTTGGGGCGGTGGAAGGACCTCCTCCCCGCTAATGGAAGGACCTCCTCTTCTATAGCATTGGGTTTCCCTTGGACAAAAGCAGTCTCCTCATAGGATTCAGAGAGATGAATGGCTTTAAGCTCCTTGGGTCTTTCCCTCCATATCCTTCGGAGGAGGGCTGGCGAGGTGGAGTAGGGGGCATGTGGGGATAATGGTAGGCCCTTGGGGGGGAGCGGGGCGTCTTCATCACCCAGGACCTCCAGGAAGGGGACTACGGTGTTGGCTATGTATGAGGTTTTTCCTTTCTCCCATGGGTATGGAACTATGTTCCCCCACGCCACTGTGCCCGTCTTTACCATGGCCTCCTCCTGGGGCAGGGAGGAGCTGGGGCGATGCTGTCTCCTGAGTTTAATAACTTTTTTGATCCACGGAATGAAGGAAGGAGGGGAGATCAGGTGAGAAAAGTCGGCATGGACGTGGGCGTTTATGAGGCCAGGGACTATGATTACCGGGGGAGGGTGGTGACAAGGTTCCAGAGACACAATCTCTTCCCCCTCCCATACGAGGGTGACACCCTCTCGGGGGGGTGAATTCCACTGGCTTATCAGCCATTTACAGGCCACGCTTTTCCCATTGAAATGGGCCATAGGACACCCTCTAAAGGATTTGACAAGGTTCAGGCCTGGATGTAAGTTACATCCAAAAGGGAAACGAGGTAAAGGGATGTTCGATAGATACACTGAAAGGGCAAGGCGTTCCCTCCTCCTGGCCCGAGGTGAAGCAGAGCGACATCAGCATGATCATCTTACCACAGCTCATATCCTCTTAGGGCTCATAAAAGAAGGTTCCGGACTGGGGCTCCTTCTGTTGGAGAGATTGGGGGTAAATATAGAACAGCTCAAACAAGAGTTGGAGAGGCGTATCCCTTATGGGAGAAGGGGTTTTGTTATGGGAGCTATCCCCTTTGCCCCCGATGCAAAGAAGGTGTTAGAGTACGCCATGGAGGAGGCCAAGTATCTCCATCAAGACTACATAGGTACCGAGCATCTGGTGTTGGGTATCCTTCGGGAGAAGACTGGCCTTGGCGGGAAACTCTTGAGGCGCCTTGGGGTTGAGGGGAACGAGGCGAGGGAGATCCTGAAGGATATGGTGGGTGAGGAGGGGCTGGGTCGAAAGAAGAGGCATAAGAAAACCCCTGCCTTGGACGAGTTTGGTATGGATCTTACTGAGATGGCCAGGGAGGGGAAGTTGGATCCTGTTATAGGTAGGACCAAGGAGATAGAGCGTGTGATCCAGATACTGGTGAGAAAGACAAAGAACAATCCGGTCCTCATTGGGGAGCCAGGAGTAGGTAAAACAGCTATTGTTGAGGGATTAGCCCAAAGGATTGTGGAGAAAGAGGTCCCAGAGCCCCTTATGAATAGGCGCCTCATCTCTTTAGATCTGGGGGCCATTGTGGCAGGTACTAAGTATAGAGGCCAATTTGAGTCCCGGATGAAGGCCATTATAAAGGAGGCATCTGAGGATGAGGACGTGATGCTTTTTATAGATGAGATTCATACTTTGGTAGGGGCAGGGGCTGCTGAGGGTTCAATAGATGCAGCCAACATGTTGAAGCCTGCCTTGGCCCGAGGGGATATCCACTGCATAGGGGCCACTACCCTTTCTGAGTACAGGAAATATATAGAAAAGGATGGGGCCTTGGAAAGGAGATTTCAGGTTGTGATGGTAGAACCTCCTACGGTGGAGGAGACCTTGGAAATCCTTAGGGGACTGCGTTCAAGATATGAGGAGTTCCACCATGTAGAGATCACAGATGAGGCCTTGGTAGCTGCCGCCCGCTTGGCGGACAGATACATGACGGACAAGTTCCTACCAGACAAGGCTATAGACCTATTAGATGAGGCCTGTTCTATGGTACACATCCGTTGTTCCCATATCCCCGCCCATATTAGAGAGGTGGAGCTGGAGTTGGACAGGCTGGAACAGAGAAAGCGTCAAGCTATTAACAATCAGGAGTTTGAGAAGGCTGCTGGTGTAAGGGATGAAGAGCTTCAAGTGCTTCATCGCCTGCGGGATCTAAGGAGGGAGTGGCTCAGGGAGAGGGATAAGGAAAAACCCAAGGTGACAGAGACCGATGTGGCACTGGTTATATCCAATGCTACGGGTATACCCCTCAATAGGCTAAGTGCGGAGGAGGAGAAGCGTCTCCTGGATTTGGAATCTGAATTGAAGGCTATGGTGGTGGGTCAGGATGAGGCAGTGGAGAGGGTGGCCAAGGCCATAAGAAAGGCAAGGGTAGGGCTGAGGAGTCATACTCGTCCTGTAGGCGCCTTCTTCTTCTTAGGTCCCACAGGGGTAGGGAAGACCAGGTTGGCAGAGGCCTTGGCAGAGGTGCTCTTCGGAGGAGTGGATGCCCTTCTGCGTTTCGACATGTCGGAGTATATGGAGAAGTTTAATGTATCCAGGTTAATAGGTGCTCCACCTGGGTACGTGGGCTACGACGAAGGGGGGCAACTCACAGAGGCGGTGAGGAGGAGGCCTTACTCTGTGATCCTTTTTGATGAGATGGAGAAGGCGCATCCCGAGGTTTTCAACATCCTATTGCAGATCTTTGACTCTGGAAGGCTAACAGATGCCTTTGGCCGCACGGTGGACTTTAAGAACACCCTCATAATAATGACCTCTAATATTGGTGCCAAGCTCTTTTTCAAAGGGGTCTCCTTTGGTTTTGGCGAAAGCGAAACAGACTTCCGTAACATTAAGAATAAGGTGCTTTCCCAGTTTAAGAGGCGCTTTGCCCCCGAATTTATCAACAGGCTTGACGATGTTATCGTTTTCAATCCCCTCGGTCAGGAGGAGGTGCTCCTTATACTGGATCTGGTGTTGGACGAGCTGCGGGGGAGGTTGGAGGAGAGGGGGATGCGTTTAAGGGTGACACCAAGGGCCAGAAGATTTCTGGTTTCTCAGGGGTTCGATGCCCAGATGGGTGCCAGGCCTTTGAGGAGGGCAGTGGAAAGGCTTGTGTCTGAGCCCTTGTCTGAAGAGATACTGCGGGGAGCTTTTTCGGAGGGTGACACCATTGTGGTGGATGTGGTAAAGCAAAAGGTAAGGTTTAAGAAGGGGGGGAAACGCAGGGCGGAAACAACTGTTTTGTAGTCGCCAGGGGCATTGGCCGATAAAGGAGGAGGCGGTGGAGAGAAAGAAAGGGGTGTTATCTTCAATTTTTCTGATATTCGCTTTGTTTGTGTTTCTCCTGCTTCTTCCAGGGGGGGGGAATGCTGGTCAATCCTCACAGTTGATTGTGAAGGCCATCGAGATTCAGGGTAATAAGCGTGTTGACCGCAATTCCATTCTTATCAAGTTAAAGACCAGAGAGGGTGAGCCTTTCTCTGTAGAGAAGACCCGGCAGGATGTCAAGGCGCTGTACCAGACAGGCTTCTTTGAGGATGTGGAGGTGGATGCCAGGCCTTTTGAGGGTGGCGTAAAGCTGGTCTACATCGTTAAGGAGAGGCCTCTGGTGGGCCGCATTCTCATTAAGGGAAACAAGAAGATCAAAGAGAAGGATTTGCGTAAAGAGCTGAAGCCTTTTCCTTTCTCTATCTATAATGAAAACATTGTACATGAAAACGTAAGTAAGATTACCCGGATGTATCAGGCCAAGGGGTATTACAATGCCCAGGTTGAGGTGATCAAGAAAAAGGAGAGGGGCGGGCTTGAGCTGATTTATCACATAAGAGAGGGTCGGAAGGCCCATGTAGCCAAGATAGATTTCGTGGGTAATAAGCACTTCAGTGATAGGGAATTAAAGGCTCAGATGCTTACCAAGGAGAAGAACATTTGGACCATGGTCACTACCCTCATAGGCCAGTTTTTGGGGAAGCCCAGCACTTACTATTACATACCGGATCTCCTTAGGGTGGATCTTATGAAGGTTAGGGAATTCTATAGAGACCACGGCTTCATTAGGGTGGCCGTGGGTGCCCCTGAGGTGAAGGTGAAGAAGAAGGGGGAGATTCTAATCAGGGTGCCCATAGAGGAGGGGCCCAGATACAAGGTGGCAAAGGTGGAGATGAAACTTGGGGAGAATGACCCTTTTAAGCCAGATGATTTGGAAAAGATCCTCAGGCTGAAGCCTAATGGGTGGTATGACGCTGCCGCCATGCGTAAGGATGTAGATAACCTTACAGATTTGTATGGTTCCAAGGGCTATGTTAATGCCGATGTGAGACCTCTAACGGATGTGGATGACAAACATCACACGGTCTCTGTGGCCTACAGGGTGGAGAAGGGGGAGAAGTATTATGTGGGTAGGATAGAGATTCAGGGGAATGTGAAGACCAGGGACAAGGTGATCAGAAGAGAGGTAGGGCTGGCTGAGGGTGATGTGATGAACACCTTGGCCCTGAAGTCTGCGAAGGATAGGCTCAGTAAGTTGGGTTATTTCTCTCAGGTGGATATTGAGACCAAGCCCGCTGGGAATCACTTGGAGAACGTGGTAGTGAATGTAGAGGAACAGCCTACAGGTTCCCTCATGCTTGGTGGTGGTTTCAGTACCAAGGAGGCATTTGGGGCAATGGCCCAGCTTCAGGAGAAAAACCTGTTTGGCAGAGGGCAGTCTGTGAGCCTCAGTGGGGACTTCAGTGGTAAGAGGACCGAATATGAACTCTCCTTCTATGACCCCTATGTCTTTGACAGACCCCTCTCACTCGGTATAAGGAGCCATCGTCTGTTATACGAATACGACACCTTCGATGAGGACACCTTGGGCGTCACCTTCACACTTAGCAGGAGGATATGGAATTGGTACACTACTGCCTCTTTGGCTTATGAATTTAATAGCGTGGATATTTCCAGTGTGGATCATCGTGCACCAGGGTTTATCCATGATCAAAGGGGCAGGTCTACGTCCAGCGCTATGATACTGACCCTGAGTCAAGATACTAGAAACAGTAGGGTATTACCCACCAGAGGATTTCAGCGCAGGCTCACTGTAAAACTGGCTGGCCTGGGAGGGGATGAGTACTACTATAGGGTGGTAGCGGATGCAGGTTGGTATCTCTCGGCTGGCAAGTTTATCAAAAACTCTGTCTTCCACGTGAGGGGGCGCTTGGGGTTCTTGAACCCCTTGCCCTTGGGACACAAGGAACGCCCCGTCTATGAGAGGTTCTTTGTTGGTGGCAACGACACGGTTAGGGGGTTCAGTGAAGATGAGGCTAGCCCTGAGGAAGACGGTCAGGCTTACGGGGGAACCAAGGAGTTGATCTTGAACTTTGAGTATCTCTTCCCATTGGTAGGGGGGTTGAGGGGTCTATTCTTTTACGATACGGGAGCTGCTTTCGATAATGGGGAGCAGATTGGGCTTGCCGGTCTGAGGCATGGGGCAGGGATGGGGATCAGATTTGTTACTCCTTTTGGCCCCTTGAGCATTGATTTGGCCTTTAAGCTGGACAGGAAGAGAGACGAGAGTCTCACAAAATTACACTTTTCTGTGGGCTCAGCCTTTTGAAGGAGGAAGGGTTGATGGGGAGAAAGAGATTGTTGTGTCTGGGGGCCTTCTTGGCCCTGGTAATGGTGTTGATTCCCTTGCCTGCGGGTGCCGAGATGAAGATAGGAGTGGTAGATCTTCAGAAGGCCCTCAATCAGTCTGAGCGGGGGAAGCGGGCCAAGGAGGAGTTGAAGGCTGAATTTGACGCTAAAACCAAGGAGATAGAGGCCAAGAAGGCAGAAATTGAGGCCCTGAGGCGGGAGTTGCAAAAGAAGGGTGTCCTCTTGTCCCCAAAGGCCAGGACTGAGAAGGAAGAGGAGTACAGGACAAAGCTCAGGGACCTTAAGTATGCCATAGATGATGCGAAGGCGGAGCTTGCCACTAAGGAGAACGAACTCAGTTCCCAGATACTCAAAGAGTTGGTTGACATGATCCGTAAAAAGGGAAGGAAGGAAGGTTATGCTCTCATCCTTGAGGCAAATGGGGGTGTTATCTATGTTGCCCCTTCTTTGGATATTACCTCTAAGGTGATCAAGGCCTACGATGCCATGTATGGCCTGAGGCCTTCTGGTGCTGTCAAAAGGAAGAAGAAGAGATAGTGTCCATCGGCGTAGAGAATTTAACAGCTTTGGATATCAGGGAGATCCTAAGGACAGGCGAGATAATAGGCGATCCTTATAGGCCTGTTACGGGTGTTGCCCCCCCTGATGAGGCAAAGGAAGGGGATTTAACATTTGTCTTTTCGGCGGAGTGGCTGAGGTCTCTCAGTAATGTGAGGGCCTCTGTTGTGGTGTTACCCCAGATGGAGGTTTCTCCATCCACTGATGTAACATATATCCTTGTGGATAGGATAGAGGAGGCCCTCATCAGGATCCTTTCCCTTTTTCTTCGGCCGGTGGTGGACAGGAATGTGGGAGTCTCTCCCCTTGCCTTTGTATCCCCTAAGGCCACTGTGGAGGACAGGGTCGTGGTCTATCCGTTTTCCTTTGTAGATGAAGGTGTATGCCTTGGGGAAGGTACCGTCATTATGTCTCATGTGTTCGTGGGAAAGGGGGCCACAATTGGGAGGGGGTGTACGCTCTACCCAGGGGTAGTTGTTTACCCTGGAGTGGTGGTGGAGGAGGGGTGCATCATTCATGCAGGTGCAGTGTTGGGGTCCGATGGATTCGGGTATGTTGAGCACCAGGGTAAGAGGGTGAAGATTCCCCAAGTAGGCAGTGTGAAGGTTGAGCGGGGGGTGGAGATAGGGGCCAATTCGTGTGTGGATAGGGCCACTATGGGCACCACGGTGGTAGGTGAGGGAACCAAGATAGACAACTTGGTCCAGATAGGCCACAATGTCAAAATAGGGAAGCACTGTGCTTTTGCAGGTCAGGTAGGCATATCTGGGAGTGTTAAAGTAGGGGATAGGGTGCTCATGGGGGGACAGGCTGGGGTTGCTGACCATGCAAGTATAGGTAGTGGCGTGATGATAGGGGCGAAGTCTGGGCTTGCAGGGAAGGTGGAGGATGGATCCGTGGTGATGGGGATTCCTGCCCTTCCTCACATGTTTTTCAAGAGGGTCCAGGCCTCTTTGCTGAGGTTACCAGAAATGGTGAAGAGACTGAGGAGACTGGAGAAGGCTGTGGAGGAGATGAGGCATGGAGGATATTGATATCAAGGCGATCCTTGGCTTGCTTCCTCATCGTTATCCTTTTCTCATGGTGGATAGGGTATTGGAATTGGAGAAGGGTAAGAGGATAAGGGCTCTTAAGAACGTGACCTTCGACGAGCCCCACTTCATGGGTCACTTCCCGGGAGAACCCCTTATGCCTGGGGTCTTGATGATAGAGGCCCTGGCCCAGATGGGTGGCATCCTCATAAGGCTGTCATCCGATTTAGAGGGGGAGTTTGAGGTCTTCTTCACTGGTGTGGATAAGGCCCGCTTCAGGAGACCTGTTAGGCCAGGAGATAGGCTCCTCTTGGAGGGCGAGATCATAGCGAGAAAGGGTGTCTTCTGGAAGATGAGGTGCAGGGGGTCGGTGGACGGGGAGGTGGTGGTGGAGGCCGATCTCATGGGTGTTCTCAGATTGAAGGATGCATAGATGCATGGGTGTTAGGAAGGCCATTTTTGTTGTATGCGCCATTCTTCTTGTTTTTTCCGTTGAAGCGTTCGGCAGTTTCGATACAGCCCTAAGAGACCTGGCGCAGGGTATAGCCCAGGATTTTCCTCCCTTAGAAGGGCACCTATTGGCTGTGCGGGGCAACTGGGGGATGGTGGATTTGGGGAGGAATAAGGGTGTCTTCCCCGGAATGGTCTTCACGGTCTTTCGTCAGGGTAAACCTTTCTATCACCCTATTACTGGGGCCCTTTTGGGTTACACGGAGGACGATTTAGGCGTCTTTCAGGTGGTGAAGGCTTATCCTGAGGCGTCCATGGGCATCTTAAAGGTGAAAGAGGAGGCCCGACCTGGTGATGGGGTGAGGATCACGGCAGCCAGGGTAAACCTGTATCTGTTTCCACTCATAGATGAGACGGGAGAGGGCTTTAATCTGATGGCCTTTACCAGGAGGCTTAGGACTTACTTAGGGGAGACAAACAGATTTAACGTGTACGGCGAGGAGAGGGTAATCCTTGCTATCTCTTCTGCATCCGAGAAGGGCTATCTGGACGCCTTGGAGAAGCTAAGGGAAGACCCAAAGGTTCACGGGGCAGTTCTTATGGGTTCTATCTTGAAGGTGAAGGGAGACTACTATTTTCGGGGAGACCTTATCTCCTTGGATACGGGAAAAAGGATTGACGCCTTCTACGTTATGCTGGGTAAAGGGGGATGGAGGCCCATGATAGAGAGGGGTCTTGTGTTTGCTTCCCCCAACTGGTTGGACGAGGGTGTGGGATTGGGTGTGGGGGACGTGGATGGAGATGGAAGGCCTGAGATCCTCGTAGCGTTTAAGGATCGCTTGGATATGTACCGGTTGGATGTAAGGGCCTCAACGATGAAGCTCATCTCTTCATTTCCCCTGAAAGCCAGGACGCGTCTCCTTTCTCTCGATGTGGTGGATATAAATGGTGACAAGAAGGCAGAGGTGATACTCTCTTTGGCAGATGAGACCCTCTTTGCCCTTCGATCGGCTATCCTCTCTTTCGACCCCCAGAAGAGGCAGTGGCACTATGTGGTGAGGGGGAAGGAGATGCTTATCAGGGGATATGATGTGGCAGGGGAGGGGGTCCTTTTAACTCAAAGTATCTCTAAGGAGAACCCCTTGGCCTATGCCCCTCGTTTGGCGAGGTTTGTGAAGGGGAAGCTCAAGAGTGGCAGGAAACTCACAGGGCTCAAGGGGGACATTATCTGTGGGGCACAGTTGATTGACCTGAATAACAACGGGGCCTTGGGGGTATTGGTGAACGAACAGGGAAGGGTAGTACTAAAGAATCCGCTCAAGGGCGATATATTGTGGGATACCGGTGGGATGTACGGAAACTGGGGGAGGGCGTTCTTTTTCAGGGAACCTGTGGCCAAGAGCTTTTATATGGGCCATGAGTTCATAGAGGAAAAGGACTATATCCAGTATGCCGATGATGTCCTTTCGGTGCCTGGGAGATCCCTTGTCTTTAAAGACAGTGGGCGCGTCAAGCTGGCCCTTTTCACCAACAAGCCCAATACATGGGGGGTCCACTTCTCCCCTTATAAGAGTACCGTTATCCGCCTATATCAGTGGAGGGGCTCCTACTTTGAGGATACTGGGTGGGTAAAGAGGCTTCGGGGTGGTGTAGTGGATCTTCAG
Source organism: Aquificota bacterium (assembly GCA_015486015.1). Taxonomy (GTDB): domain Bacteria; phylum Thermosulfidibacterota; class Thermosulfidibacteria; order Thermosulfidibacterales; family B14-G1; genus WFSI01. The sequence continues at coordinate 40,226 of WFSL01000024.1, forward strand.
GCAGCGGATGTGAATGGGGACGGGCATAAGGAGATGCTGGTACTCATCAAGCATGGGCATAAGACCCGTGAGGGTGGAGAGAGATGCTACACCAGGTTGTTGGTATATAGGATTGGTCGATGATTGGAGGGATTGGCATAGACACTGTAGAGATACAGAGGATGAAACGGGCCATGGCCCGCTGGCCCAGATTAGTAGAGAGGATTTTGACTGAGGGAGAGGTGAGAGAGACGGCGGGAGCGCCCCATAGGGTAGCGGCCCGCTGGGCTGCTAAGGAGGCCTTGTTTAAGGCGGTGGACATGCCGGCTCGAGGTCTGGCACTGGCGTGGCGCGAGATAGAGGTAAGGAATACAGCAAGTGGCAGGCCGTTTTTTGTCCTTTCAGGTAGAACAGCGGCCCTGATGAGGAGGCTGGGTTGGAGATTGCACCTCTCCATTTCCCATGATAGAGGGTGGGCTATAGCGGTTGTGGTTGCCGAGAAGGGACCTCGCTCCAGAGGAAGGCGCCTTTGGGGCTATAAATCCGGGAGGAGGAAGAGTTCATGGAACTGAGGTGTTATGAGTCGGTAGTGGTATTTGTACCAGAGCTGGAAGACCCCCAGTTGGAGGAGGAGGTCAACTGGGTGAAAGGCCTTCTCGAGGGAGGAGGGGCGCAGCTCGTTACTCTGGAATCCTGGGGGAAGAGACGTCTTGCATATGAGATTGAGGAGAGGAGGGAAGGGCACTATTTCCTCTTTCGTTTCAGGGCCTCGGGGGCCATGGTGGATGAGTTGGAAAGGAACTATAGGTTGAGGGGGAGCATTATTAGGTATCTCACGGTAAGGCTTAAGGAGAGGGAGTGTAAAAGGCCCCAGGAGACCCCAAGACCTGGTAGTGAGGTAGAGGAGGAGAGTGTTGGCCATCAATATTAACAGGGTGATATTGGCGGGGAATCTCACGAAGGATCCCGATGTGAGGTATCTCCCCAGCGGTACCCCTGTCACTGCCTTCAGGATGGCAGTGAATAGGCGTTTCAAGGGCAAGTCTGGGGATGTGGATGAAACGTGTTTCATTGATGTGAAGGTCTATGGGAGGCAAGCCGAAAATTGTGGGGAGTATCTCTCTAAGGGGAGAAATGTTCTGGTAGAGGGTTATCTCCGTTTGGAGGAATGGGACTCAGAGGGGGGAAAGCGTTCCAAGCATGTGGTGGTGGCAGATAGGGTGCAGTTCCTGGGCTTTGGCAAGGAGAGGGAGGATGAAAAGGTAGTGGCCCCCGATGTGAGTGATGTGCCCATTGGTGATGAAGGAGAGGACGACGATTTTCCCTTTTGACAGGGAGGAGGCTCGATTATGGCGAGGGACGAGAGGAAGAAGAGGTTTTACAGGAAGAAGGTGTGCCGTTTCTGTGTCGATGGGATTAAAGAGATTGACTATAAGGATGTGAAGAGGCTTAGGAACTATATCACAGAGAGGGGTAAGATTGTGCCCAGGAGAATATCTGGGACATGTGCCCGCCATCAGCGGCAGTTGGCGAGGGCCATTAAGAGGGCAAGGATACTGGCCCTTTTGCCATTTACAGTAACCAGGTAGGGGAGTGAGAATGATCAACGCCGGTGCTGTCAGGCCTAACATGAAGCTGGAGATAGAGGGTGATCCTTATATAGTGGTTAATGCAGATCATGTGAAGCCTGGCAAAGGGCAGGCATTCTCGCGCTTTAAGTTGAAGAACCTCAAGACGGGCTTAGTGGTGGAGAAGACCTACAAGGCCGGGGAGAAGTTGAAGAGGGCGGACTTTCTGGTCAAGAAGGCTCAGTATCTTTACAAGCAGGGGGGTGAGTATTTCTTCATGGACTTGGAAACCTACGAACAGATCCCTATCTTGGGGGATGTGTTGGGTACGGACAAAGACTTTTTGGCAGAGAATGTGGAGGTGAGGCTTCTGCTCTTCAAAGGTGAACCTGTGGGTGTGGAGCTTCCCACCGCCGTGGACCTTCGAGTAGTGGAGACGGAACCAGGGGTGAAGGGTGATACGGCATCGGGAGGGACCAAGCCTGCAAGGCTGGAAACGGGGGTCGTGGTTCAAGTGCCTTTCTTCATAAGCGAAGGGGACATAGTGAGGGTGGATACCAGAAAGGGGGAGTATGTGGAGAGGGTGAAGTGATGGACACAAGGGAGCTTTTGGAGCTGGTTAAGGCCCTTGCCGAGATGCCTGTAGATGAGCTGGAATTAGAAGTAGAGGGGGTAAGGCTGAGGATAAAGAAGGCCATCCCTAAACCGGTTTCTGAAAAGGTTGAGGTCCCCTCCGCTTCAGTCTCTGTGCCTTCTGTTGCCCATCGAGTTGCCCAAGATGTGGGCCTTTCTCCCACTTTTCCACCTGATGCAGTGGTTGTCCGATCACCCATTGTGGGCACCTTTTATAGATCACCTTCCCCTGACTCTCCCCCCTACGTTGAGATAGGTGACATTGTGGAAAAGGGGCAGACTCTATGTATCATTGAGGCCATGAAGATCATGAACGAGATAGAGTCGGAGGTTAAGGGGGAGATCCTGGATATCTTGGTGGAGAATGCGGACTCTGTGGAGTATGGGCAGCCCCTCTTCTTGGTGAAGCCTTTTTCCTAAGTACTTGGCTGTGATGGTGAGGAGGGTTCTTATAGCCAACAGGGGGGAGATTGCTCTCAGGATACTCAGGGCTTGCAGGGAGTTGGGTTTGGAAACAGTAGTGGTCTATTCTGAAGCGGATTGCGATTCCTTGCCGGTGCAACTGGCGGACAGGGCCATCTGTATAGGTCCTCCCGAGCCTGTTAATAGCTATCTCAATGTTCAGAGCATCATGAGTGCTGCGGAGATAGCGATGGCCGATGCGGTTCATCCCGGCTATGGTTTTTTGTCTGAAAACCCAGAGTTTGCTGAGATTTGCATGGCCTGCGATCTGGTGTTTATTGGCCCTCCAGCGCATGTGATGCGCCTCATGGGGCACAAGGCAGGTGCCAGGGCCAAGGTGGCTTCATGGGGCATTCCGGTGATCCCTGGGAGCGAGGGAGAGATAGAGGCGGAGGAAGAGGCAATAGAGGTGGCGCGCGAGGTAGGATACCCTGTACTTATGAAGGCGGCGGCAGGTGGTGGTGGTAGGGGGATGCGCTTGGCAAGGGACGAGGATGAGTTGCGCCAGGTCTTTAATACCGCAAGATCAGAGGCTGGGGCGGCCTTTGGGTATGCCGGCCTGTATGTGGAGAAGCTTATCCATCCTGCCAGACATATAGAGGTCCAAGTTGTGGCCGATGCCAATGGTAATGTGCTGGTGCTGGGGGAGAGGGACTGCTCTCTACAGAGGAGGCATCAGAAGGTGATGGAGGAGGCGCCAGCCTTTCTGCCTTCACAGCTTAGGGAGCGGCTTTTCGAGGATGCCCGATTAATAACCGAGAGGCTGGGTTATGTGAATGTGGGCACTGTGGAGTTTCTGGTTGATGAGCGTGGGGACCACTACTTTATCGAGATGAATACAAGAATTCAGGTGGAGCATCCCGTCACAGAGATGGTGACAGGGGTGGACTTGGTGAAGGAGCAGATAAGGATTGCATCTGGTGAGCCCCTTTCTGTCTCTCAGAATGATATTAAGGTGGAGGGATGGGCCATTGAGTGTAGGATAAATGCGGAGGACCCAAAGACCTTTCAACCGTCTCCTGGCTTAGTGGAGAGGTGGGTGGTCCCTGGTGGTCCAGGGGTGAGGGTGGATAGCGCCGTTTATCAGGGATATGAGATACCTCCATTTTATGATTCCCTTGTGGCGAAACTTATTGCACATGGTCGCGATAGAGATGAGGCCATCCAGAGGTGTAGGAGGGCATTGGAGGAGTTTCAAATTAAGGGCATTAAGACCACCATCCCATTGAGCATGGCCATTCTGGAGTCTGATGATTACCTCCAATGCCGATGTCATATAGATTGGTTGGAGAGGTTCCTTTGGTAAGGTGAATGATACGCTACTTGTGGTGTGCCTTTCCTCTTTGGGGGATGTAGTTTACACTATCCCAGCGGTTCGGTATTTGAAGGAACTCTATCCAGACGATAGGATAGTGTGGGTAGTAAATAGGGGTTATGAGAGCCTCCTGCGTTTCCTCCCCTTCGTGGATAGGGCTGTAGCTATGGCCCCGAAGCGTGAGGGGTTTAAAGCAGCCCTTTATCAGGTGAAGGCTGAAAAGCCAGCGGTGGCCTATGATTTTCAGGGGAGCTTGAAGAGCATGCTGTTGATCTATCTCTCAGGGGCCAAGAGCAGGATAGGCCAAATTGCAAGTGGATGGAGGGGGCTCCTTGGGAGTCTGTTTTTGAACAAGAGGGTGAATCCTCCTGCCTTGCTCCATAAGGTGGATGAACGAATGGCCCTTGTCTCTCATGAGGGGGTGACCGGTTTATCCTCCTTTGGGCTGGAGATCCCCAGGGATGAGGATCAAAAGGCACGTTCCCTCATTGGACCTCTGGGTATCAGGGGCCCCTATGTTGCCCTCTTGCCTGGTGCCTGTTGGCCTACAAAGCGGTGGCCTGTGGAGCATTTTGCCTGGTTAGCTGGGATGTTGAAGAGGTATTATTCTATTCCTTCCCTGGTTCTCTGGAGGCCAGTGGATGAGGAGGTGATAGTTCCGCTGCGCGGTGATACTCGTGTGAAGGTGACTCCTCTCATGAGCCTTGGGGAAACAATGGCGCTATTGAAGCGCAGTCTCGTGGTTGTAGGTGGAGACACGGGCCTCCTACATCTGGCGGCTGCCTTGGGGCGACCCACTCTGGGTCTCTATGGTCCATCTCATGCCTGGAGGGAGGGTCCTTATGGCGATCATCACCTCGTCTTAGAGGTTTCCTGTGAAGAGAGGGGCTGCTACAGGAAGAGGTGCAGTCGGGCATGCGTGGCTTCTATCCCTAAGGAGATGGTGTGGGATGCACTAAAGGTGATACTGGATGAGGAGATGGGCAGGTGAGCTTTTGAGGGGTTATCTTTGGGGAGTTTTAGGGGGTGGTGGGTATGCAGCGTGCCCATATATGGGTTTCAGGAAGGGTTCAGGGTGTGTGGTATCGGGCGTCCACTGTGGAGGAGGCTCGGAAGTTAGGTTTGAAGGGCTGGGTGAGAAACCTTCCGGATGGGAGAGTGGAGATCTTGGTCGAGGGTCGTAAGGAGAACTTGGATAGGCTCATTGCTTGGTGTCATGAGGGTCCCCCATTGGCCATAGTGGATGAGGTTAGGGTGGTCTGGGAACCTTACATTGGGGATCTCTCCGGCTTTACGTTGGCCTATTAAAGGTGGGAGAAAGGTGGGCAGATCATACTTGAACGGGGTGAAGTGTGATTTTCTCAGGCGTTATAGAGTTGAAGTGCTAATTGTTCAATGTAGGGGCGATTCTCAAGTTTTGAGATCCAAGTAGTGGGAATGGCATCAATTCCAAGATATGCCCCAGAAATAGCCCCTGCCATAGCTCCAAGTGTGTCACGGTCACCGCCGTTTAACACTGCGCACATCAGGCAGTTTTTGTAAGAATCAGTATGGCGTAAAAAGGCATAGACCGCAAAAGGCATGGATTCGTGGATAGCAACGGATCTACCTATCTTGCTGGCGGCATCCGATGGTTGACTCCCTTTTGTGATAAGCTCCTTAATGAAGGCCATCTTGTTGCGGATCTCTCCTGTTTCTGCTGCCTCTATGAGAGATTCTATGAAGCTGCTGAGAGGAAAAGGCTTAGAGGGGTCCAATTCTAAGGCCTTTGCTATGGCCAAGGCCTGAATTGCTGCCCCATCTCTCCCTATGGGATGGGCATGGGTTACCTCTGCAGATAGTTTGGCCTTTTCTAAGATATCGGGCTTGCCGTGGAAAAAGATGCCCACTGGCACAATGCGCATTGCTGAGCCGTTCCCAAAAGACCCCTGCCCGCCAAAGAGGCTTTGAGCCGCCTCTTTATATGTGATCTTTTGGCGGCTCACCAGATCAAAGACCTTTGGGGGGCCAGGGGCATACCCCCGCCACGGTTCTCTAAGGAAGTTGCGCCGGAAGGTCTCTCCTATATGCTCCTGGTCTATGTCCCCTTTTTCCAAGAGAGATTCGGCAAGGCCAATTGCCATGGCGGTATCGTCCGTGTATCTAAGTACTGTAGTGCGATCTATTATCTGAACAAGGGCATCCTCCCGAGAATAGCGAAAGGCCAGCTCCCCGATGGCATCACCCAGGGCGCTCCCTATCATCGCTCCCACGAATTTGCTTTTGAGATCAAGGGGCATGAATCTCGACCTCTGACAAATCTATGATCACTTCTAATTTAGAATTTATCATGGAGAACTACCAAATTCAAGATCAGTGTAGTTTTTGGACCTTTTAAGATCCCAATATACAGGAGGATTATTATTTAATAAATCAATTTGATCTATTGGTTTTTTATATATAAAAGTTTGGCTGGACCGTTAGGTCAGCATGAAATCTTGAGGGGGTGTGGGTATGGAACAAGTGAAATGCACTGTGCCCAAGGCCCTAACAAAAAGGATAGGCCTTGTCTTGGTAATGTTGGTGTCCTTGGTGCTGATATTGGTAACGCAGAATATTTCCTTTGGTGCCGAGGTGGTGTTTGTGAATGCACCCAGGGAGACCTGGCCTAAGGAGAAGCTTACCTTAGGGACTGAGGCAAGACTCAGATACGAAAGCCTCCATAATTTTAATTTCCTTGGGTATGGTAATTCTGTCCCCGTTGGTAAGAAAAGGGACGATATCCTTCTTGGAAGATTAAGGGTTGGTGTTAATTACAAGTTTAGTGAAAGGTTAAGGGCCTCTTTATGGGGTTATCAGGCAAATGCCTGGGATTTCTCGATTCCTCTAAAGACCTTTAAAAACCCCATCTTTGGTATGGAAGATCAGCCATTCGAGGACAGATTAGAGCTATACAAGGCTTATATTGAGGTGAGGCTTTTGGATAAACTCAAGCTCAAAGTGGGCAGACAACGGCTGGATTATGGGGATTTTAGAACGTTTGGCCTCTGTAACTGGACCAATACGGGTCCTTATCTTTGGGATGCAGTAAAGCTTTCATATGATTTTAACAGGGGCGATTTCATAGATATCTTTTATGGGAGAACCAAGATAAATGATTCAAAGAAATTCAGCTTAAACCACAGGCATGCCTTCAATGGCGTAGGCATGTACAGCAGCTTCAAGCTTCCCTTTTTAAAGGCAACAATCGAGCCTTTCTTCTCATACAAGGGGGATAATACAGATAAATACAGTGGTGAAAAAGGTGGGGAAGGAAGGCTGAACGAATACTATATAGGCGCCAGAATCTGGGGCAGAGACTTTTATAACTTCGATTATGATTTCTGGTTCTCTAAGGAGTTTGGAAGGAGAGGTCCAGACGGTATAGATGCTTATGCCTATCATTTGCTTGTGGGTTATAATTTCAAAAATCTGTGGGCTAAGCCAAGGCTCAGTTTGGAGTTTACCTACTCCTCAGGGGATGACGACCCTGACGATGGGGACCATAAGACCTTCGATGTAGGGTATGGTGTGTGGGGTTCTTGGTATGGAAACCAATGGAGTTTCTTCCGTTGGAGGAACTTTCAAGACCTCCAGACAAACCTTGAGCTGTGGCCTGTTAAAGGGGTACACGTGGTTTTGGGTCTGCATAACTATTGGTTGGCAAAGAGGGAGGACGCCTGGTACCTGAATCCGCATCTCTATAGAGACCCTAAAGGCGATTCGGGTAGAAAGGTGGGGGAGACCTTCGATGTTACTGTTAATGTGAATTTAAGCAAGGTATTTCCAAATGCTTCTCTGCTTAAAGGCCACTTTTTGAGTGCTACCTATGGGCACTTCTTCCCCAGCGAGGTTCCACAAAATATGGCGGATGAGGAAAGTGGAGCAAACTGGTTTTACATCCAATGGGGTTTTAAGCGTTCATGGAAGATTCTCTGAGGAGGTAGGATTATGGAAGACTACCATGGAATGTGGGCAGAGCTTGGTCTTGATTTAGAAAGACACGATGAGTTCTTAAAGGGTCTCGGCCCTGCTTACCAGGAAATATACCTGAGTCAGAGATTCAGGCCCAAGGGCATGGAGTACTTTGATTTCATCACCTCTGAGGTTCATGGATTGAGGATTAAAGAGCTATTGGAGCTTAAAGAAAAGGGATGCAGGATTGTGGGTACCTTTTGTGTCTATGTGCCCGAGGAGATCGTCATGGCTACAAGTGGCGTATGGGTTGGTGTCTGTGGAGGCTCTCAGTTCTCTATTCCCGATGCTGAAACGACGCTACCCAGAAACCTGTGCCCCCTTATCAAATCTGCCTTTGGATTCATGAAGGCCAAAGCCTCTCCCTACTATAGGGTCCCTGATCTATTTGTGGGTGAGGCTACCTGTGACGGGAAGAAGAAGGTATGGGAGATATTTGGAAACTATGTGCCCTTCTACACCATGGAGATTCCCAATGCCAAAAATTATATGGGCAAAAGGCTATGGTTGGAGGAGGTGATAAAGTTCAAGGAGAAGATGGAGATGGAGTCTGGTATTTCCATCACCCCTGAAAGGTTAGAGGAGGGGATCCTGGCAGTAAATAGGAAAAGGAGGGCTTTGGCCAGGCTCTTCGACCTCAGAAAGGCTGATCCTCCTCCCATTAGCGGGAAGGATGCCCTCTTGGTGTCGCAGATCGCCTATTATGATGATCCCGAAAGGTTTGCCACAAAAGTGAATGACCTTTGCGACGAGCTGGAGGAAAGGGTGCAAAAGGGGATGGGTGTTGTAGAAAAAGGGACACCCAGGATCATGATTTCGGGCTGCCCATTTGCCCTTCCTTTCTGGAAGGTTCACCACATTGTTGAAAGCAGTAAAGCGGTTGTTGTTTGTGAAGAGAGCTGTGTGGGTACCAGATATTTCACCAACCTGGTAGACGAGGGACTTCCCACATTAGAGGATAAGTTAGAGGCCATAGCCGAGCGCTATCTCAAGATAAACTGTAGCTGCTTTACTCCTAATGATGAAAGGATCGAAGAAATTGCACAATATGTTAAAGATTTTAAGGTTGATGGGGTCATTCTCTTTACCCTCCAGTTTTGCCTTACCTATAGCATAGAGTGTATTAAGGTACAGGAGGCCTTAAAGAAGCTCAGTGTTCCAGTGTTAGAGATAGAGACAGACTATGGGGAGCAAGATGTAGGGCAGTTGCAAACAAGGATAGAGGCGTTTATAGAGCAAATATTATAGGGGTTTTGATGGCATGTTTGGTGGTATTGATATCGGCTCTCGGACAGTGAAGATTGTGATTATGGAGAATGGACATGTAAGGGATTTTCAGGTGATAAATAGCGGTCATGACCCTTATGCTCAGGCCTTTAAGCTAATAAATACCTATAAACCAAAAAGATTAGTGGCTACAGGATACGGACGTCATGCCCTGGAGTTGGATCTTGCTCATAAGGTGATTACGGAGATAAAGGCCCATGCCATAGGCGCAAGGCATCTTTATCCCAGCTGCAGGACAGTGATTGATGTGGGGGGCCAGGATAGCAAGGTCATGTCCTTGAGTGAGAACGGGAAAGTTATGGATTTTAAGATGAATGATCGTTGTGCCGCTGGGACTGGAAGGTTCCTTGAGATTATGGCCAAAACCCTGGGGTTTTCAATAGAAGAGTTTGGTGAAGAGGCGTTATCCGCTCAGGAGTCGGTAAAGATAAACAGCATGTGTACCGTCTTCGCAGAATCGGAGGTGATCTCTCTCATATCAAGGCGTGTACCTTTGTTGAGCATTGCCTTGGGCGTGCATGAGGCCATTGCGGATCGCATCTCCTCTTTGGCTCACAGGGTGGAGGTCTTGTCCGATGTAGTCTTTACCGGAGGGGTGGCCAGGAACCCTTGTGTCCACAGGTTGTTGGAAGAGAGGCTTAGGCAGAGGATATTAGTGCCTCAACATCCGGAGATAGTGGGGGCTTTGGGTGCAGCTATTGAGGCAGAGACCATTTAAGGCTGATCTGAGCGCTATGCTCCGGCCTTTGGAGAGTGCCTCGCGGGGCCTAACATCGGATTCATGGGAGTGGCACTTTTGCAGGCATTATAGGACACATCCGCCTGTAGTGATCCTTATGGCGAGGAATTGCCAAATTCAATGGTAGACCCCAAAACTGTTAGTCTCGACCTTACGTACCAGTCTCAAACAGATCTTTATATCTTTCGCGCAGTTCGTATTTCTTTACTTTAGTCCCCACAGAAGTGGGTAACTGATCGAGAAAGACCACCTTTCTTGGTGTCTCAAAACCCGCCAGCTTTGCGCGGCAAAAATCAATCAGTTCTTGCTCAGTGGCGGTTTCTCCAGGTTTCAACACCACAGCGGCGACGACTGCTTCTCCCCAACGCCTATGTGGCACGCCAAACACAGCCGCTCTCTCTACCTTAGGGCACATCATCAACGCATTTTCGACACGAATGGTTGAGATGCTCTCGCCTCGAGATTTGATAATATCTTTGATCCGGTCTACCATGATTATCAGGCCATTCTCGTCGTATTTACAGGCATCACCGCTGTGTAGCCACCCTCCACTAAAGGCTTTTTCTGTTGCTTCTTCGTTTTTATAATAGCCAGCCATCATAACTGGGGACCGCATTACCTTTTCCCCCACTACACCTGGAGGGCAGGTATTCATGTCTTCATCGACAATTTTTGTGGCGTAAAATGGGTGCGTCATGCCAAGATAGTTCACTGTGGGCGAGTTTTTCTCATATTTATCGTAAAATTTATGATGCCATCCTCTGGTATCGTAGACACACTCAGTTTGTCCATCATAACTGAGAATCACAAGATCCCTACCAAAGATCTCTCTCAGCCTCTTATCAACGCTAGGGGGTAAAGGGCCCCATCCATACGAACACGTTCTGAGGAATCTCGTTTCGTACGTACCAGGATTCTTCTCGTATATCTCTGCTATTTTGGCGAAATCAGCAGGACTTCCAAATACGCTGGTGAGTTTCTCTCTTGTTATTGTGTCAACTATGTGTTGGGGAGTTGGCAATCGAGTCATCACAGCCGTACCACCTGTTATATGGGCTGACAACATCATACCCTGAGCTGCAATGTGAAAAATAGGGTAATAGATGCCTATTTTGTAATCTAACTCTGTCAAAACTCCTGCCCCCCGAGAGTGGGTCAAAGCATGACTAATGGCGCAAAAGTATAAGTATACATGGCTAATCATAGCCCCCCTGGGCCACGCAGTGGTACCAGAAGTATACAATATCTCTGCAATATCATCGCCATGAATTCTTACATCTGGCTCATCCTTGGATTGTTTATCAATAAATTCATCAAAAGAGGAGCTCCCAGGAGCAACATCCCCTCCGATGGGAATAGTAACGCCAATATCGATTCCAGTGTTCTTAAGTGTTTCTTCGATCTTCTGAATAAATCGTGCTTCAACGACAGAAAAAGACGGTTCAGTTTGCTTGATGATGTAGCTTACAACATCGTCTGCAAGCATCACATTAATCGGTACCAGCACCATTCCAGCCTTAAAGGTTCCAAGCTGAGAAATGTAATGTTCAGCACTGTTCAAAGCAAATGTGACGATTCTGTCTCCCCTTTTGAGTCCCCTTTCGAGCAAGGCGTTAGCAAACTGGTTTGCCTTTTCGTTGAGTTGTTTGTAAGTCAGCCTTTCGTTGTCCTTGAAAGCATATGCTCCTTGCCATGAGACTAATGCTTCCTGATTGGGGCGGCTCCAAGTTATTCTTTCCGGGATGTCGCCTACTGCAATCCTATCCCATGGATGGTCGGCCCGTCTGTTGATCAGGCTTGTAACGTCAAATTTTATTTTTTTCATATATACCCCCTTTGCACAATTTCCTCCAATCTCCTTTGTCCCCCTCAAAGGCCCTTCGCAAGTAGCACTTCACAGCTCTAAAACGGATTTCCGATGATCCTATCACCTTTGCCAAATAACTTTTATATATTGTGAGATTTAGATAAATTCTTGATATTAATCAAGTCCCCATTCTTGTGGGCATTGTAGGGTATGTCCGCTTGTAGTGATCTTTGCGGCGAAAATTGCCAAATTCAAGACCTGACCCCCAGATCTAAAGGAGTTCTGCCAGCCTTTTCTTGTCTATCTTTCCTACCGAATTCTTGGGGATCTCTTTTAGAACTATAAATTCTCTCGGGCGCTTGAAATCTGCCAACTTTTCTTTACAAATAGCCTTGAGTTTTTCAGTAATATCTTCACCACTTTCATCTGTAGGTGAGATGAATGCAACTGGTTGTTGGCCCAGTATCGTGTCTCTTCCCATTACACATACTTCTTTTAAAAGCCCAGTCTCCATGAGGACTTTTTCAATCTCGATTGGATATACATTTTCACCTTGAACAATTATCATGTCCCCCATCCTACCAAACAGGGTCAAGAAACCTTCTTTATCTAACTTCCCCAAGTCTCCCATCCTAAGATAATCACCAAAGAATGCACTCTTTGTGTCTGCATTAATGTAGCCCTTCATATATCTGGGTCGTGTTACTACCTCTCCTACCTTACCCACTACGAATTTATTTTCATCTAAGATCTTCACTTCGACCCCTTTGACCGCCTTGCCAACCGTTTCTGAATGGGAGATGGCGTACTTATCATCTAAAATTGTTATTGTCCCACCTACTTCTGTTGATCCATAGAAATTGAATAATTTTATGTGAGGGAATCTTTTCTTGAGTGCCCTTATGACCTGAGGTCTCATAGGAGCACCTGCGTACCCGAATATTTTAGTTCCTAAAAGCTTGTACTTTTTTGATATGCCGGAAAGAATTAAAAGAGCAAAAATGGTTGGAGGGCCTAATAGCACATCTATACTATACTCTTCCAGAAGATGTGCCACATTTTGAGGCGTAGTATCGTTAGTTAATATGACGGTTTCACCCAGTATTATGGCGGGTATTAATTGATCCTCGCAACCTATCGCATGATATAAAGGTGCAGCTATCAGTTGCTTCATATCTGACTCGAATCCAAGACCTTCGATCATTACATTTGCATAAAATAGGCTGTTTCTATTCGTATGTAAGACCCCTTTTGGAGTACCTGTTGTACCAGAAGTGAAGAGTATGAAAGCGTTTTCGCTCTTGGAAACTGGAGTTTCTCCGCTTATATCCAGCTCTTTTGCAATTTTTGCGTTTATCTTTGTAACTCTTTTTATACTACTTACTTTTCCCCCATAAATGGGATTCAATATAATCGCCTTCGATTGAGAAGCATCTATTATATATTTTATTTCTTCTGAAGTTAGGCGATTGTTTACAGGGACAGTTACCATACCCAATTTGTTTAGTGACAAAAGAGATATTACAAATTCTACCTGGTTATTTAAGAGTAGGGCTACGCTATCACCTTCGTTTAAACCGATCTCATTTTTTAGATAGTATGAGAATTTATCGACAAGTTTAGATATCTGGCCAAAGGTGAATCTGCTCTCATTGTCAACAACGAAAAGTTTGCTTTTATTTAACTGGCTAATCTTATAAAACTGTTGATAGATTGACATATTCATCGTGCATCCTCTTGTGTTTTTTTAGAAATGTATCTGCACAAAGAGCCGAAATTTTCAAATGCATCCATGTCCATAAGTTCATCATCATCTATCTCTATATTAAATTTTTGTTCTAAAATGCTGATAAGCTCTGTTAGCGCTAATGAGTCAAGACCAAAATCGCTACCGTATATTTCAGTTTCATCAGTAACCTTACTGTACTCTATATTTTGGACGTTATCTACTGCTGTAATTGCTTCATAACATAATTTTCTTATGTCTTTCATGATATCCTCCTATTCTAAAAACCAGATGTGAAAAGGTTTTCTTTCAAGAGTCTTGATCCTCTGATCCGGTATTCCAATTGTAATAAGTGCCAAGAGTTCTCCTTTATCCTTATCAATTCCTAATATCTCCTGAGCTTCAGTTCGACTTTTTTCATCTATTCCTATCCAACATGTTCCTAATCCTTTATCATAGGCAAGCAACAATATATTTTGGATCACTGCGTAAACAGAGGCCCTTTGGAATTCTATATCTGTATCTCCTATTCTATTGCTTCTCAGCGCACCAATAAGGTAGGGTGCATTGCCAAAATTCTTCAAGAATTTTTTTATAATAAGTTGAGAAAGATCTTTCTTTTGGGAGATTTTTTCTATTGCCGTTTTCGCTTTCTCATAGAGAAAATTTCCTATGTGGTCCTTTCTGCTTAGTACATATTCTCTGGAAAGGATTACAAAATTCCAGGGTTGAGAATTGAATGGGGAAGGTGCCCAGACCGCTGTATTTATGATTTCTCTGATAATCTCCTCGCTTATCTTCTTATCTTTATACTTTCTAATAGATCTTCTATTTGTTATGATGTCGGAGAGCGGCTTCATCTAAACCACCTTTACAGCTTTTGTTTTTTTGAGAAAATGGATTCTCTCTTCGTAAAAACGCTTGCAATAATCGCAGCTTCCGCCTACTGTGTAACAATCATTGTCACAATCGGGTCTATACTCATAAAAATAATTTAAAAATCCGTCCAGATCTTTGTTCGATATAAATCTTCTGTTGTCTCTCAAATTTTCAGGTTTCTGTAAAAACATGGGGAAAAGGTGCATCAAATTTCCATCATAGTCGAGGGATGTATAAGCATTCATGAAGAATTTAATTAGTTCTGGATGGCTTTCTCTACGAACAATTTTGAAGTATTCAATGCCGAAATTGTCGTGATAAAATGGTACGTCTTCTGGTCTGATGAATCTTGTTTTCAAGATATTTACTGGAAACTCACTTAGAAGCTCTTTGTAACAGAATTTATAATAGTAATTGTGCGTCTTATCTTGGGCAAAATCTGGATTGGAACGGTGTAGATAGTGCTGAGGTAAAAAGGGACAGTCAAATCTACAAATTTCATTACAGAGTATTTCATACTCTAAATCGGGGAATTTTCTTAGCTTTTCTAAAAAGTTGAAGTCTCTTCCTTTAAAAAGTGAAGGAATAATTCTATGGACCCCCATATCTTTAAAACGTTTTATCTTTTGGAGGCTGTCTGCTTGGCATATAGCACTAACTGAAATTTCTAAATTGCTACTTTGAGCAGCCAATTCTATGAGGGGAATGGCGGTAAGGATAATACCTTTTACTCCTGTATCTTCTATCCTTTTTAGGAAATCGATGATCTTATTCCTATATTTTTCTATAATATCAGGTGTTGCCCTCAAAGTATTTAAATTAAGATGAACATCTATGTTGTATTTTTTGCCCTTTTTCACGAACTCCACCAGATCCTTCCAGGAAGCATGCTCTCTCCCCTTACCAAAACTAATAGAAGAGAAAGAAAATATATCATCTTCGACTGAACCATAAAATTCTTTAACTATGCCTTTCCCCTTCTGGTTACAACGATCAGCATATTCTATAAGCTCGATATTTTTAAAGCTAGTGCCTACGCAAAATTTAATCATTTCTCCCTCCTTCTCTCTTCTTCGAATCTTCTAGACCTATGCCCAAGAGAACTATAGGGGGAGAGCCCTTTCTCATAGAGTAACAAGCGCCAGCTCCCACTCTTTTGCTTGAGCCTTTTGATATGCTCCTATCTTTAAGCCTCCTCATCTCTGGGGCTGGATCCCAAGATGCTCCTTTTGGCGTTAGGTATTCCCCCATTCCAGCCTTCCACTTCAGTGATCCCGAGCTCTTGCTTTTTAGAGCGGCCTCGCTTCTCTCAAAATATGTAATTAATTTATACTCGGTAAGGATGTCAAGACCCCACAGAGGAGTTTTCGATTGATTTTTGGAGGGTGCTCGGACTATCTTTTGTTCGAGGGTGGTGAGATCGTTTAAGTTGGGGCTTGGCTATGGAACGTGGGATGCATCTCATGTTGGGGAGCGAGGCCATGGCCTTTGGGGTGAAGCTTTGTCGCCCCCAGGTGATCGCTGCTTACCCCATTACTCCCCAGACCCATATTGTGGAATGTCTTGCGGATATGGTGGAGGGAGGGAAGTTGACCCCCTGTCGGTTTGTTACTGTGGAGTCAGAGCTCTCCAGTATCTCAGTAGCGTTGGGAGCATCTGGGGCAGGGGCCAGGGTCTTTACCGCTACCTCTTCACAGGGTTTGGCCCTCATGCATGAAATCCTCCATTGGGTGGCAGGGATGCGCCTTCCAGTGGTCCTTGCCAATGCCAATCGCGCCCTGGGTGGGCCCTGGATCCTCTATATGGACCAGACAGATTCCCTTTCCCAGCGGGATACGGGTTGGATACAGGTCTACTGTGCCAGTGTCCAGGAAGCCCTGGATATGGTGCCCTTGGCCTATAGGGTTGCTGAGAATCATTTGCTGCCTGTGATGGTGGTGATGGATGGCTTTTGGATTTCCCACACAATGGAGCCTGTTAGCGTGCCATCTCAGGGGGATATTGATGCCTTTCTCCCCCCCAGGAGCGACAGGCTTTTCATGGATCTTTCTGATCCTCAGGCCCTTGGGGCCCCAACCTCTTCCACTACCTTCTATGCCATAAAGAGGGAGATTCAGGATGAGATGGAAGGGGTGCTAAGGGGGTTTCTGGATTATGCCAAGGAGTATGCCTCCTTTTCTGGGAGGCTTTATAGGATCGTAGAGGCCTGGCACATGGATGATGCAGAGGTGGCATTGGTGGGACTGGGAGGAATTATAGGCACTGCCCGATACACATGTTCCATCTTAAGGAGTCGTGGGATAAGGGCAGGGGTGGTCTTCCCCCGCTTTTTTAGACCCTTCCCAGTAGAGGGGATGAGGGATGCATTGAGGAATGTGAAGGTGGTGGTAGCCATGAACAGGGCCTTCTCTCCTGGAGTGGGGGGACAGCTTACCCAGGAGATAAAGTGGGCCCTCTATTCCCTCGACTCTCCGCCTCGTGTGGTGGACTGGATGGCGGGGCTCGGGGGTGTAGATCCCACACCAGAGGCCATAGAGGAGGCAGTTGTAAGGGCCTTACAGGGAGAAGATGTAATATGGATGGAGAACCCCGTGGGTCCTCAGCGATGATCCCCAAGGATGAGCTCTTACATCCTGGTCATCCTGCCTGTCCTGGGTGTGGTGCAGCTCTTTCTATGCGTCTGGCCCTAAAGGCCTTAGGGAAGAGAGTGATGATGGTGATTCCCGCCTCGTGTTGGTCTATCATTGCTGGGGCCCATCCCTTCTTTTCCCTGGGGGTACCCTTGCTCCATGTTCCCTTCCTTTCCGCTGCTGCGGCAGCGGCAGGGGTGAGGGCTGCTTTGGAGGCCCGGGGTGAGGAGGACGTCACCGTGGTGGCGTGGGCAGGAGACGGTGGTACATACGATATAGGCTTTCAGGGTTTCTCAGGCGCGGCCGAGAGGGGCACAGACATGATATACGTCTGTTACGATAATGAGGCGTATATGAATACAGGGGGGCAGCGGAGCTCTGCAACCCCAGTGGGTACCTTCACGGGTACTACACCGAAGGGGAAGAGGGAAGGGAAAAAGGATCTGTTGAGTGTTATAGTGGCCCACGGTGCCTCTTATGTGGCTACTGCGACGATAGCCTATCCCCAGGATATGATAGAAAAGCTTAGGAAAGCCAAGCAGAAGAAGGGGTTTCGTTTTGTGCATCTGCTTTCACCTTGCCCCACGGGATGGGGTTACCCAGAGGATAGGACTGTAACCATGGCCAGGATGGCCGTGGAGTCTGGGGCCTATCCCCTTTTGGAGTGGGAGGAAGGGGGATGGCATGTTACCCAAAGGCCTTCATTTAGTGTCAGCGTAGAGGAGTACCTTGAGGCACAGGGACGGTTTAAGGGTTGGGAAAGGGAGGAACTCAAGGGATTGGCAAGGAGGGTGCTCTTACAGTGGCATAGGCTGAGAGATTTGGAGGGTATGCCTCGATGATAGAGGAGAGGGACTTTCGAGTATTAGTGGTAGACGATGATAAGGCGTTTTCCCTGTTGCTCTCCAGTATCCTGAAGGATGAGGGATACCAAGTGGAGGTGGCATATTCTGGGGAGGCTGCTTTAAAGAAGATCAAGGGGTTTGCACCGCATCTGGTTTTGGTGGACTTGAAGATGCCAGGAATGGGTGGCCTGGAGCTTATGCAGAATGTGAAGGACGGTGGCTCTGATGTTGACTTTGTAGTGATCACTGCCTTTGGTACGGTAGAGACAGCGGTGGAGGCTATGAAGTTGGGCGCCTTCGATTATCTCACTAAGCCCTTGAAAGATCCGGAGGAACTGCGGCAGTTGGTAGGAAGGATATTTGAGAGACAGCGGCTGGTGCTGGAGAATCAGCTTCTCAAAGAGCAACTTGGTCGGGACATGCCTCCCGTAGAGCTCATCTTTCTGGGGATGGAGGATGTGAGGCGAGAGGTGGAAGAGGTGGCACCTACCAACGCCACTGTCATGCTTTATGGGGAGAGTGGAACAGGCAAATCTCTCATAGCAAAAGTGCTCCACCAGTGGAGCGGGAGAAAGGGACCCTTTGTGGAGATAAATTGCGCGGCTATTCCAGAGACGCTTTTGGAGGCAGAACTTTTTGGTTACGAGAGGGGGGCCTTTACGGGTGCTGTTTCCAGCAAGAGAGGAAAGTTCGAATTGGCCCAAAAGGGAACCATTTTTCTGGATGAGGTCTCGGAAATGGGATTCTCCTCACAGGCTAAACTCCTTAGGGTATTGCAGGATGGTGCCTTCGAGCGTTTGGGGGGACTGGCCACCCTTAAGACCAATGCGAGGGTGGTTGCGGCCACAAATAGGAACCTGAGGGAGGCCATCAGGGAGAAGAGGTTTAGGGAGGATCTCTATTATCGCCTCAATGTCTTCCCCATAGAAATCCCCCCTTTAAGACAAAGGAAGGGTGTGATACCGGACTTAGTGAGATACTTCGTGGCCTTATCAAGCAAGAGGTTAGGGAAGGAGATAAAGGAGGTGCCTGGGGGTGTGATGGATACCTTGCAAGGTTACCCTTGGCCTGGGAATATTCGGGAGTTGCAGAACGTGATTGAGAGGGCGGTGATTCTGAGCAAGGGAGAGAGGCTTGCTCCACCTCGATTGGAGGTTGAGCAAGGAGAGGATTTCATTCCAGAAGGGAGCCTTAAGGAGGTGGAGAAAAGGGCCATCGAGAAGGCACTGAAGCGGTTTGGTGGGAACAGGAGGAGGGCCGCAGAGTTCTTAGGCATCTCCCTAAGGGCTCTTCAATACAAGATCAAGGGTTATGGGATTACCCAGTGAGGACCAGAATTTGCGCAGCGAGAGGAAATTTTTCGTATTATTCTTTACCTTTGTTGGCTTTTGCTTTAGAAAAAAGGAGGTTGTGCAAGTGGCACGATAGCTTCCATAATAAGATTGAGTAGTTATATGAGGGCTTGAGTGGGTGTTGTGGATTTGGATTGAAAGATGAGGAGGAGGGCATGAAAAGGTGTTCTTTGAGTATATGTTTGAGCATACTTCTCACTGCCTTTCCGTCTGTGTTATGTGCTCGATCTGCCATCTTTATCCTGATGGAGAGGTATGATCCCAACACCGAGCTTGCCCTTGAGGGTCAGGTCTTGAGGGACCTGACGGTAAAGGGGGCTTCTTCTGATAGACCTGTCGTAATCCCTGTCTCTATGAAGGGGAGGGTAATTTTTGTGATCCTGGGTCCCCATTGGTTTGTGAGGAACATGGGGATCTACCTGAGGAAAGGAGAATTGGTTCGGGTTGTGGGCTCAAAGGTCTATGGTAGAGATGGTAGGCTTTATATAATTGCCAGGGAGTTGTTCATCTCAGGTGGGAAGAGCTACCGTATCTATATATTTAGGAATAAGCGTTATGTGCCTTTCTGGTATAGAACGAAGGAGACAGGCTATCCCATGCGCAGGTGAGGTCCTCTCCTTTCTCTGCTCGAGGGAATTCCAAGCTCCATTCGATATTTGGTCACCGTACGCCGGGCCACCTTGTAGCCCCTCTTATTGAGCTCTTGTGCTATTTTTTCATCCCCCATAGGGGAGCGAGGGTCTTCTGCCTTAATCAGATTGTAGATAATCTCCTTGACTTCTCCTGCTTCCCCTTTGAAGAAGACACGAAGGGGGAAGGTGCCCCTGGGAGTATGGATGTACTTCCCTGTGAGAAGCCTCTGGACGGTTGATTTGCTCACCCCAAGGATGCGGGCTGCCTCCTCTGTAGATAGGGCTACAGGACTTGACCGTTTTGCGAGAAAGAATTTCCATTCCTTTTCCCCTATGTAGCGTCCAAGTTTCTTCAGGTACCTCTCTCTTAGCATGAGGCCCCTGATGGTGCCCAGGGCCTTGGCCCTCTTGTCCCGTAGATAGTGCCGGAGTTCTGGATTCCCAGGTATGGCCTTCACCCTCCTGCTGAGTGCCAGTTTTGGAATTCTATCTTGAGTGAGGGATACGATAAGCTCTTCCCCTACATACAGGATCACGATGTCAGCCCGGATCCCGCCTTCCGTGTCTTGTGAGAAAGATGCTCCTGGGAAAGGGGTGAGATGAGAGATACGCTCTACTACTTCTTCCAGCTCCTGAGGGGTGATCCTGAGCCTGGTGGCGAGGCGCCTTTTCTTCCCTTGCAAGAGAAGTTCCCAGCCCCTTGTCAGAAGTTCTTGTACCTTTTTGTCCTGTGGGTAAAGGAGCCTTGCCTGCATGAGGAGGCTCTCTTTCACGTTTCGGGCACCACACCCTATGGGATCTAAGGTAGAGAGGAGCCTTCTTCCTTCCTCTACATCCTCCAGGGTGGTAGATAACTCTTTTGCAATCTCGATAGGATCCCTTTCCAGGAACCCCTTGGGATTTAGATAGGGGATCAGTTGACTGGCAGCCTCTCGGGCCCTTTGGGGGATATTCATGGTATAGAGCTGTTCATTCAAGTGCTCATGGAGGGTTTTCCCCTTATCGGCCAGCTTTTCCCACCAAGGGGTGGAGTCCTGTTCTTCTTCATCCCATGGAAACTCCCTCACCTCTATGAAGGGGTTTTCTTCTGCCTCTTGCCATATGGTCTCTTCCAGCTCCACCTGGGGCATGGCAATGAGACGCATGGCTTGGATAAGCACGGGCGTAACCCTGAGTTCAGGGCGTAGGGTGGTCTCTAAGTGTGTTTCAAGGGCCATGCCTGGGTGGTCCCTATCCTCCATCTTTTTCCCCTTTTTTAAGGCCCGACTTTCCAAAGCGCCTACCCAGCTCCCTGTATATCTCTTCAGGTGGGATATTGTGGTATCCCATGGCGACCAATGCATGGAAAAACAGGTCCCCCATCTCGTATATGATCCTTTCCTTCTTTCCGTCTTTGCAGGCCATCACCACCTCTGTGGCCTCCTCGCCCACCTTCTTTAGGATGGCGTCGTGTCCCTCCCTGAAGAGAGAAGCCACATAGGAGTCTCTCCGCTCCACGTGGTGTCTCCTATCAAGTATCACTTCGTATATATGCTCCAGGATAGTGCATCCCTCACCGTACACCTCTTCAGGTTTGAATATCTTCTTCTCTGCTTTTCTCCAACCTTTTGCGCTCATGGTTCTGAAGAAACAGCTCCTGTAACCCATGTGGCAGGCAGCCCCTATCTGGTCTACCTTTACCAGGATGGTGTCGCTGTCGCAGTCAATGCGGATCTCCTGCACCTTCTGCACATGCCCTGACTCCTCCCCCTTTTTCCATAAGCGTCCCCTCGAACGGCTCCAGAAGTGAGTATAGCCTGTCTCCAGGGTTTTCCTCAGGGCCAGCTCATTCATGTATGCCACCATGAGCACCTCACCGCTATGGACATCCTGAATGATCGCGGGTACCAAGCCCCTGTCGTCAAACTTTATCTCCTTTAGCAGGTGCTCCATCCACCTTCCTCCTTCAGGTAGTATAAATGCCTATATAACATGAAAAATTCCTTTGCAAAGGTGAAGTGTTCATCTATACTTGCAACACAGGGAGAAGGGGATGAATAGGGCCATAAAACATCTGCGTATCGCCTTAGCTCAGGTGAACATCACCGTGGGTGACTTAGATGGAAACGTGCAGAAGATCCTTCAATATACTCAAGAGGCTAAGGAGAAAGGGGCCCATATAGTGGCCTTTCCTGAGCTGGCAGTTCCAGGTTATCCTCCTGAGGACTTGCTTTTAAAACCTCAGTTTATAGAAGAGAACGTGGATGCCCTCTACCACCTGGCTGCCCAGGTGCAGGGTATTACGGTGGTGGTAGGTTACGTGGATGCCAGCGATGATATCTATAATGCTGCCGCCATCATCCATGATGGGGAGGTGAAGGGGATATACAGGAAGATATTTCTCCCCAACTATGGGGTATTTGATGAAAATCGCTACTTTCAACAGGGGAGGGAGACCCCTGTGTTTGTCATCAATGGGGCTGTAGTTGGGATAAACATTTGTGAGGACATCTGGTATGCAGAGGGACCTGTCTTAGCCCAGTGTCTGGGGGGAGGGGCAGAGGTAATTATCAATATTTCTGGCTCCCCATTCCATGTGGGGAAGAGGGCCTTCCGTGAGAGGATGCTCTCGGTTAGGGCTTCTGACAATTGCGCCATTGTGGCCTATGCCAACCTGGTAGGGGGGCAGGATGAACTGGTTTTCGATGGGGGCTCCATGGTCTTTGACGAAACTGGTCACCTCCTGGCTCAGGCCAAAATCTTCCACGAAGACCTCCTCGTTTTGGACCTGGATGTAGAGGCTGTATTTAGGACCCGGCTTCACGATCCCAGAAGGAGGAAAGAGAAGCTTTCTTTCCCCACCCAGGTTCCCGTCATTCATATATCAGGGCCTTCTCCTGTTCCTCTCGCGCCCTTGGAAGAGAGGGAGACCAGAGAGGTGCTTTCCAAGGAAGAGGAGATTACCAGGGCCCTCATAGTGGGAACCCGAGACTATATTCGGAAAAACGGATTCAAAAAGGTTGTGATAGGCCTCTCGGGGGGCATAGATTCCAGTCTGGTGGCGGCCATTGCTGTTGAAGCCTTGGGCCCTGAGAACGTCATCGGGGTCCTTATGCCTTCCCAGTACACCTCCCAGGCCAGCATCACTGATGCCCTGGATCTTGCTAAGAATCTGGGCATCAAGACTTACATCCTTTCGATACAGGAGATTTTCGATAACTATAAGGAGGAACTCCGAAAGGAGGCCTTCAGAGGTTTGGGGGAAGATGTTACTGAAGAGAACATCCAGGCCAGGATCAGGGGTAACTTTCTTATGGCCCTGTCCAATAAGTTTGGCTGGATAGTGCTCACTACAGGGAATAAGAGCGAAATGAGCTGTGGTTACGCTACTCTTTATGGGGATATGGCCGGGGGATTTGCTGTCATCAAAGATGTTTTCAAGACCACGGTCTATAAAATAGCAGAGCATGTAAATAAAAGGGCCAACAGAGAGATTATTCCTAAGAATATCTTTCTCAAACCCCCTTCAGCAGAGCTGAAACCTGACCAGACAGACCAAGATACACTTCCCCCTTATGATGTCCTCGATCCTATCTTGGAAGCCTATGTGGAGAAAGACAAGAGCTTTCAGGAGATTGTAGCCATGGGATTTGATCCTTTCCTGGTGAGGAGGGTGATAAATATGGTGGACAGAAACGAATATAAGCGCCGTCAGGCCCCTCCCGGGATTAAGATCACTCCCAGGGCCTTTGGTAGGGACAGGAGGCTCCCCATAACTAACAGATACAAGCCATTCCACAAGGTGTAGGTGGCTGGTTAGTAGGGCGCTCTCAATTGAAAAGCCGTTAGAAATCTGAGACTTTTGCAGGGTATGGTTAAAGATGTGCACTCTTTGACACATTTTTGAGGGGGTGTGTATGGAACTTTCCACATTTACAAGGGGTTTGATGCTTATATAATGGGGCGAGAAAAGAGAGAGGAGGAGGCCCTTGAGGTATCCATGTGGGAGGCAGAGGACTCTGGCAAGGGAAGTGGAAATCAGGGGCTATGGGCTTCATACAGGTAGACCATCCAGTATAAGGATCAGACCTGCTCCTGTGGATACGGGGATAGTGTTTGTAAGAGGGGACATAGAGATCCCTGCTCACTATCGTTGGGTGGTGGAGGTTTCAAGGGCCACCAATTTGGGGAGGGAAGGTGTAACCATCAGGACCGTGGAGCATCTTCTCTCTGCCTTTGCTGGCATGGGAATAGACAATGCGTATGTGGAGGTGAGAGGGGGAGAAGAGATTCCAGGTTTGGATGGGAGCTCAAGGGTCTTTGTTCAAGAGATGACTGATGCAGGTGTGGTGGAGCAGGAAAAGTCGAGGAGGTGCTGTAAGGTAGTGGAGCACTTCAGATTTGAAAGGGAGGATGGGAGTTTCGTAGAGGTCTCTCCTAATGGTGGAGGCTTCAAGGCCTGCTGTACCATTCAATATAATCACCCATACCTCGACTTTCAAAGTACCGTCTTTGAGTATGATCCGGGGTATTATTCAGAGGAGGTAGCTCCTGCCAGAACTTACTGCTTCTATGAGGAGATTGCTCACCTCTTAAAGAAGGGGTTGGGTAGGGGGGGAAACATTCACAATGCCGTGGTGATTGGCGCAGAGGGGGTCCTCAATGGTCCTGCACGCTTCGAAGATGAGCCTGTGCGCCACAAGCTCCTGGATCTCCTGGGGGACATGAAACTCCTTGGATCTCCCATAATGGGGGAGGTCAGAGCCTATAAGGCAGGGCACTCTATGCATCTCAGGTTTTTGGAGGCCTTTGTGGGTAGCAGGGCCTATCTCTGGGTAGATGGAAAGTAGTATTAGCTTTGTCCCCTTGGACTACTCGGCGACTGCCATTTTAAGTATTTAGTTTTCTGCCAAAGTGTTCAGCAGTATTATGAGATCTTCTTCCTTCGGGGTCTTGGGGAGTGCTTCCATCACACTCCTTCTGGACATGACCAAATGGACCATTGTGTCTTGCCATTCTTCTTTGTATCCTACCTCAGCAAGGCTGATAGGTTGACCCAATCCTGAGAGCCAGTTTCTCAACCATGGCAAGAGACTGGGAAGCTCAATTTGAGCCTTCAGTGCGACTTCTCTCATCTTCTCTTGAATGTGTTCCCCATAGAACTCCAGCACAGGAGCCATAAAAAGGGCCATGGTGGAACCATGGGGTATCCCGGTAAATGCGGCCAAGGCATGTCCCAGTTGATGGATGAGACCTGCCCCGGCAGATGCGATGGCCATGCCCCCCAGGAGGCTGGCGAGCATCACCCTTTCCCTCGCTTCAATATCCTCCCCTTTTGACACAGCCTGAGGCAGGTAGGAGAAGATGAGTTCTATGCCCTTTAAGGCGATGGCATCGGATATAGGAGTGGCCCTTTTTGAGAGGAAGGCCTCCAAACAGTGCGAGAGTGCGTCTATACCTGCTCTTGCTGTCAGGTCAGGTGGACAAGATAGGGTGAGTAGGGGGTCATTTAGTGCAAACCTTGGGAAGCTCAGCCTACTTACCACGGGGGCCTTCTTAGGTATCTTTGGATCTATTATGACGGAGTAAGGGGTGACCTCTGAGCCCGATCCACTGGTGGTGGGAATGGCAATGTAAGGGACCCCTGCTCTGGGGAAGGGTTCGTATTCACCAATGATAGCACTGGGGTCTTTGGGGTTCATGAGGAGCATAGAGGTCAGCTTTGCCACGTCCAAGGGACTCCCCCCTCCTACGCCTATTATTATGTGGGGACATACCCCTCTGGCAAAGGCAAGGGTATCCAGCACGGCTTCGACCGTTGGCTCTGGCGGGACCTTGTAATAGAAGGAAACGCTCTTGCGTGCCTCTTCTACCAGTTCCCCGATCCGTTCGCCCAGGCCCGATTCCTTCACGTGATGGCGTCCTGAAACAACCAGGACCCTTCGCGCATCTGGATACTCTTGGAGGAGATCCTTCAGCCGTTCTATCGTTCCTATCCCGAATATCACAGTGGTAGGTAAATGATACTCCCAGGTTCTCAATTGAGATAATCCTCCAGCTTCCTGGACTGTGCCATCTTTTTTAGCTTTTCCAGCGCCCTGGTCTCAAGTTGTCGGACCCTCTCTCGGCTGATACCCATCATTCTGCCCACCTCCTCTAAGGTCATGGACTTCTCTGTGTCTAATCCGAAGCGGCATCGGAGGATGAGGGCCTCACGAGCTGGCAACTCCTTTAGGAGGTCCTGAACTTGGGCAGAAAGGGACCACTTGAGCATTTGCTCTTCGGTGCTCAGCATCTTCTCTTCCTCCATGAGGTCTAAGAAGGTGGTATCCTCATCGTCTTCCCTGTTGATAGGGGATTCCAGAGAAAGGTGGATACGGGCAACCCTCAAGATGTCTTCCATATCTTTGGGGTCCATCTCTAAGGTCTCCGCCAGTTCCTCAATCCTGGGCTCCCTCCCCAGTTTCTGGGTGAGCTCTTCGAACTTGTTTCTTATGCGCAGAAGTACCCCTGCCTGCTTAAGGGGTAGCCGTACCGCTCCTGATTGCTCAGCCAGGGCCTGCATAATGGCCTGTTTGATCCACCATACTGCATAAGAGATGAACTTGACGCCCCTGTCGGGGTCGAACCGTTTGGCTGCCTGGATGAGTCCCAGGTTCCCCTCATTAATGAGGTCCATGATGGGTATCCCGTACCCCTTATACCTGCTGGCCACAGAGACTACGAAGCGAAGATTGGACTCTATCAGCTTTCGCAAGGCTTGCCTATCGCCCTCTCTTGCCCTTTTTGCTAGCTCAATCTCCTCTTCCCTGGTGAGTATTGGATAATTACTGATCTTCTTTATGTAGCTATTAAACGCCTCCTCGGGAGTTACTTTAAACTCCTCAATAAGCTCCAAAGGCTCCTCTCTATCCTCTGGTTTTTCCTTCAAGAGGATGTCCGGGGAGGTACGTCGGAGGGCCTCCCCCCTCTTTTCTCGTACCTCTCCCTTTTTGTTCTTTCCTGCTAATGCCATGTTTCACACCACCTCACCCTCCAGCACCTCCTCCACCTCCTCGGGGTGAAAGACGATTTCGTCTCCAATCTTCTTGACATGCACTACCTCTCCGGGCTTCACTTCTCCCTTGAGTATCGAGCGAGCCAGTGGATTTTCAATATGTTTCTGGATGGCCCTTCTTAAAGGTCTGGCCCCATACTGAGGATCAAACCCTACCTCTACCAAAAATTCTTTTACCTCTGAATCCAGGTGTATGTCAATCTTTCTGTCAGAGAGGCGCTTTCTGAGCTTATCTATGAGGAGATCCACAATGTGACGCATATGCTCCTTGTCCAGGGAATGGAACACGATGATCTCGTCAATCCTGTTCAGAAACTCAGGTCTAAAGTGGACGCGAAGTTCCTGGAGCACTTTTCCCTTCATGTGCTGGTACTCTATCTCGTGTTCTTCGCTACCATACGGGGCCCTGGGCGCTGTGATAAACTCACTTCCTACGTTGGAGGTCATAATGATCACCGTGTTCTTAAAAGAGACCAGGTTGCCCTTTGAGTCGGTGAGCCTTCCGTCCTCCAGGATTTGGAGAAGGATGTTGAAGACCTCAGGATGTGCCTTCTCAATCTCATCCAAAAGTACTACGGAATACGGCCTTCTGCGGACCGCCTCCGTGAGCTGGCCTCCTTCCTCGTGGCCTACATACCCTGGGGGTGCCCCGATGAGCCTGGCCACAGAGTGGCGCTCCATATACTCACTCATGTCCAAGCGCACCATAGCGGCTTCATCGTCAAAGAGGAACTCGGCGAGGGCACGTGCCAGTTCCGTCTTTCCCACCCCCGTAGGTCCCAGGAAGAGGAATGAAGCCAGGGGCCTGTTTGGGTCTGCAAGGCCTGCCCTGGCCCTGCGAATGGCCTCGGACACAGCCCTTACGGCTACATCCTGCCCAATAACCCGTTTGTGGATTGCCTCCTCCATGTGAATGAGCTTTTCTGCTTCTTCCTGGAGCAGTTTAGAGACGGGAATGCCTGTCCATTTGGAGATAATTTCTGCAATATCCTCCTCTGTTACCTCCTCCTTCAACATAGACCCGTGGCTCTGGATTTCCCTTAGACGACTTGTCTCTTCCTCTAAGTTTTTCTGTAGCTGTACCAGGGTATCGTACTTGAGGCGTGCAGCCTGTTCCAGATCCCCTGTCCTTTCGGCCTTCTCTAAGGCCAGACGGGTGCCATCTATCTCCTCCTTGATCTGGCGTATCTTCTGGATTACCTCCTTCTCTGCGAGCCACTGGGCCTTGAGCTCTTCGTATTTGTCCTTGAGGTGCCCTATCTCTTCTTCGATCTTGCGGAGGCGCTCTCTTGCAGCGGGGTTATCTTCCCGCTTTACTACCTGCCTCTCTATCTCCAACTGCCTTATCTTTCTGTCCAGTTCGTCTAACTCTGCTGGCATGGAATCGATCTCCATTCTCAGCTTTGCCGCTGCTTCGTCTATGAGGTCGATGGCCTTATCCGGTAGCCTCCGGTCTGTAAGATACCTGTTGGAGAGGTAAGCCGCCGCCACCAGAGCAGAGTCTGATATCTTCACCCCATGGTGGATCTCGTATTTCTCCTTTACCCCCCTAAGGATAGAGACCGTATCCTCCACGTTGGGTTCTGTGACCAGTACCGGCTGGAAGCGCCTCTCCAAGGCAGGGTCTTTTTCTATGTACTTCCTGTATTCCTCTATAGTAGTGGCACCAATGCAATGGAGCTCTCCCCTTGCCAAGGCAGGCTTCAGAAGGTTTGAGGCATCCATGGCCCCCTCTGCAGCCCCTGCCCCCACCACAGTATGGATCTCGTCTATGAACAGGATTATGCGTCCTTCTGATTCTTGAATCTCCTTCAATACGGCCTTGAGGCGATCCTCGAACTCACCTCTGTACTTGGCCCCGGCAATGAGGGCACCCATATCCAAGGCCAAGAGTGACTTGTCTTGGAGGGTGATGGGTACATCTCCTGCAGAGATCCTCTGGGCAAGGCCCTCTACAATGGCTGTCTTGCCCACCCCTGCATCTCCTATGAGGCATGGATTGTTCTTACGCCTGCGGCACAGGATATGGATCACCCGCCTGATCTCCTCATCCCTCCCGATCACAGGATCCAGTTTTCCCTTTCTGGCCAGATCTGTGAGATCCATGCAGTATCTTTTCAGGGCTTGGTACTTCTCTTCAGGCATTTGATCCGTCACCCTGTGGGGGCCCCTCACCTCTGCGAGGGCCTTCATGAAGCTCTCCCTCTCCACCCCATGGGAGGCCAAAATGTCATGGACATAAGAGTCTTTCTCTCCTAATAGAGCAGCGAGGATGTGTTCTGTGCTTACATATTCGTCCTTTAGCCCCTCTGCCTCTTTCAATGCCCGATCCAGTACCCTCTTGCACCTCGGGGAGATGTATACCTCTGTTGCCCCTCCTACCTTTGGGTATTTCTGAAGTGCTTCCCTGGTGAGCTTTCTGATGTGACCTATATCCAGCCCCATCTTTTGAAGGAGGGGGAGTACCACACCCTCCTTTTGCTCCAAGAGGGCATAGAAGAGGTGCTCAGGTTCTATCTGCTGGTGTTCAAATTCCTGGGCCAGGCTGTAAGCCCGCCTTATAGCCTCCTGGGCTTTTATTGTGAATTTCTCTATGTTAATCATTTTGGTCACCTCCTTGCCTATTCTCCTGCATCAGATAATATAATATTTCGCTCATAAAATTTGAATATAATATACTAAAATTTCAAGGTCGGCGGAAGCTATTTTCCTTTTTCTTGGATCCTTACCTTTACCATATAGGAGGGAGCTACCTTGACCAGGGCAGTAGGGCTTTCTTCCCTGAGGCGCTCTATCTCAACCTCCATGTACTTTCCCAGGATAGCAGCCAGCCTCTCAATCTCCTGCTGGAGCTCTTCAATCTGCTCCCTGAGGCGGAGGATCACTTCCACTCCTGCCAAATTGATCCCCATCTCCCTCGTGAGGGTGAGGATGGTGCGGAGGCGATCCACATCATCTTGGGAGTAAAGTCTCGTATTTCCTTCTGTCCTCGCAGGCTTAATGAGCCCCTCCCTTTCATAGAGGCGGAGGGTTTGGGGATGTATGTTGAACATCTTTGCCACCGTGGATATGAGATACAGCGGTCTGTCCCTCTCCATTTTTACCTCCCCTCGAAGCTCTTCATCTGGAGTACCTCCGCAACACCTCTTCCCTTGGATTTTCTCCCCTTCTCATTTGGGCCAGTTCCCTTATGAGCTGGATTTCTCTACCATTGAGATTTCTGGGGGTTGTTGTCTTTACCTCTACGTAAAGGTCTCCTCTTCCTCCCTCCTTTAGACGTGGCATTCCCTTGCCCTTGAGGCGGAACTTTTGGCCGCTCTGTGTCCCCGGGGGGACCCTCATCTTAACCACACCGTTTAGGGTGGGAATCTCTATTTCCCCTCCGAGGGCTGCTTCCCAGAATGTGATGGGTATTTGACAGTATAGGTTATCCCCCCTCCTCTCGAAGAAGGCATGGGGCTTGACCCGAGTGATGATGAATAGGTCTCCGTCTTTCCCCCCTTGCAATCCCGGTTGGCCCTTTCCAGCCACCCTCACACGTGTGCCTGTGTCCACCCCTGGTGGAATTTTGACCTTTACCCTTTCTATCTTTCCCCCCCTGTTGAGGGAAATCTCGGTGGTCACTCCCTTGTAAGCATCCTCCAGTGAAAGCTCCATGTGATATTCTATGTTTTTACCCCTACGACCACCTGGGGGTTCTTCCCTCCAGGCCGTTTTCCTTCTCCTTCCAAAGACCTGGGAGAAGAGATCACCTAAGTCAAAGCCTCCCATTTCAAAGTGGAAGCCCCTTCCCGTTCCGCCTATGTCTCCAAAGTCGAAATGGAAGTCCTGGAAGTCGAAGCCCGGCCCCTCTCCTGGGCCTGTAAAGGCTGCATGCCCCATCTGATCATAGGCCCGGCGCTTTTCAGGGTCAGATAAGACCTGATAAGCCTCAGAGATCTCCTTAAATCTCTCTTCTGCCTCTTTGTTCCCAGGGTTTACGTCGGGGTGGTATTTCCTGGCAAGCCTCCGGTATGCCTTTTTGATCTCCTCTTCGGAGGCGTTCCTGCTCACACCAAGTATTTCATAATAATCTTTCTTCTGAACCATGCATCCACCCCGTCTGTCTTGCTGAGGGGCGGATTATCCCGCCCCTCACTTCTTCTCTTCGAAGTCTGCGTCTACTACCTCGCCCTCTTCTACCTTTTCTCCTTGCCCTGATGTCTCTCCACTGGTGCCTCCGGCACTGCTGGCCTGTGCCTGTTGCTGGTAGAGGGCTTGGGCAATCTTGTGGGAGATGCCGGTGATCTCCTCGGTTGTCCTCCTGAGGTCTGCAAGTACAGCATCTATTTTAGAGGGATCCTGTATGGAGGCACTCTCTTCTAAGGTCTTCTTCGCCTTGGAAAGCATCTCCTCTGCAGTATGAAGGTCTGAGACTGGAATCTTCTCTCTGTTTTCTTGGATGGTCTTTTCTATGGTGTAAACGAGGCCATCTAATTGGTTCCTTGCCTCTATCACCTCTTTGCGCTTTCTGTCTTCTTCTGCGTGCTTTTCGGCCTCTCTCACCATCTGATCTATCTCCTCCTGTGAGAGGCCGCTGCTGGCTGTTATGGTCACCTTTTGTTCTTTTCCTGTGGCCATATCCTTAGCAGAGACGTGGAGGATGCCGTCGGCGTCTATGTCGAATGTGACCTCGATCTTGGGTACACCTCTGGGGGCAGGAGGTATCCCGTCCAAGTGAAACCGGGCCAGGGTCCTATTGTCCCTGGCCATGGGCCGCTCACCCTGAAGCACGTGTATCTCTACGCTGGTTTGATTGTCCGTGGCTGTGGTGAAGATCTCAGCCTTCCTTGTGGGGATAGTGGTATTTCTGGGGATGAGTACCGTGCTAACACCCCCTAATGTCTCGATGCCTAATGAAAGAGGTGTGACATCGAGTAAGAGGATATCCTTCACCTCCCCAGTGAGAACACCTGCCTGGACCGCTGCCCCCAGGGCCACAGCTTCATCGGGATTGATATCCTTTCTGGGTTCTTTACCGAATATCTCCTTCACCTTTCGCTGCACTGCGGGTATTCGAGTAGAACCCCCTACCAGGATTACCTCGTCGATGTCAGCTGGTGTGAGTTCTGCATCCTTCAGCGCCTGATGACAAGGTTCCACGGTGCGCTCTATGAGGTCTGCCACTAAGGCCTCAAACTTGGCCCTGGTCAGCTTCATAAGAAGATGTTTTGGGCCGCTGGCATCGGCTGTGATGAAGGGGAGATTGATCTCCGTCTCCATCACTGAAGAGAGCTCGCACTTGGCTTTCTCTGCCGCCTCTTTGAGCCTTTGCATGGCCATGGGGTCCTTGGAGAGGTCAATACCCTGTTCCTTCTTGAATTCGTCGATAATCCAATCAATGATACGTTGATCAAAGTTATCACCCCCAAGGTGGGTATCGCCATTGACGGCCTTCACCTCGAATACACCTTCACCGACCTCAAGGATAGAGATGTCAAAGGTACCCCCTCCCAGGTCATACACGGCGATTTTCCCACCCTTCTTCTTGTCCAATCCATAGGCCAAGGCGGAGGCAGTGGGTTCGTTGACCAACCGGAGCACTTCCAAACCTGCAATCTGACCAGCATCCTTGGTGGCCTTCCTCTGTGAGTCGTTAAAGTATGCAGGGACAGTAATAACGGCCTTCTCTACCTTTTCTCCTAAGTAGGCCTCTGCCGCCTCTTTGAGCTTTCTCAAGACCATGGCAGAGATCTCCGGCGGAGAATAGAGCTTTTTAGCTACGTCCACCCTCACATCACCGTGGGGTCCCTTAGCCACTTTGTAGGGCACCATCTTTATCTCTTCATGCACTTCTTCAAAGCGGCGCCCCATGAACCTTTTTATAGAGAACACGGTGTTTTCTGGATTTGTTACCGCCTGCCTCTTGGCCACCTGACCCACCAGGATCTCCCCATCCTTGGTGAAGGCCACTACAGATGGGGTGGTCCTTCCCCCCTCCTGATTGGGTATCACGCGGGGCTCACTCCCCTCCATTACGGCGACCACAGAGTTGGTGGTACCAAGATCAATACCTATCACCTTGCCCATATCTCCATCCTCCTGTGGTTTTTCTGGAGGGAAATATAATTTTTGAGTCTTTTAATGTCAATATTCTTGATTTTAATTATTGCAACTAAGTGCACTATTTACCTGCCGATCCCTTTGATCCCAGATTTCGGCTTGCTGGCCGCCTGTATCCCTGTAGCCCTTTGCCTCGCCTGAGCCACTTAGGGCAGCTCAAGTGAAGCCTTTCAATTTATTCAGGGGGGTGCCCAGAATCCCCCTTCCCAGATATGAACGCCCTGAAAATCTCCATGGGTATGGGAAGTACCAGGAAGGTGGACCTTTCTGATGATACCTCCATGAGGGTTTGCAGGAATCTCAGTTGCAGGGCTGTGGGGTGCTTCTCAATAATTTCTGCCGCAGAGGTGAGAGTCTGGGCGGCCTGATATTCTCCTTCGGCGCTGATGATTTTGGCCCTCCTCTCACGCTCTGCCTCAGCCTGACGCGCCATGGCCCGCTGCATATCCGCAGGCAGGTCAATATGTTTCAGCTCCACAGTGCTTACCTTGATCCCCCACGGGTCCGTATGCTCGTCCAGGATCACCTGGAGTTGACTATTGATCTTTTCTCTCTCTGCTAAGAGCTCGTCCAATTCGTGTGCACCGAGTACGCTTCTCAGTGTGGTTTGGGCCAATTGTGAGGTGGCACCCATGTAGTCCTCTACCTCTATCACCGCCTTCTCAGGAATCACTACCCTGAAGTAGACCACAGCGTTCACCTTTACCGAGACATTGTCCTTTGTGATCACATCTTGGGGCGGTACATCCAGGACTATGGTCCTGAGGCTCACCTTTACCATCCTGTCTATCACAGGAAGGAGTATGATGAGGCCTGGCCCCTTGGTGGCTATGTACCTCCCCAATCTAAAGATCACCCCTCTTTCATACTCCCTTAGGATCTTGATGATAGAGGCAATCACAATGAACGCAAAGATAAGCAGGAGAATAAAAGAGACCCCGTACGGCAAAGACTTCATTACCATTGTTCACCTCCTAAGAAAAACCTATGGCTTCAAGTGGAATCTATTGTGTTTATCATTGCAATTTTTTTAATAGCCAAGCCATATTTTCTCCCAGTATCTCCAAGGTCTTCATGCCCTCCTCATCTTTGACCATCTCCCCGGGCTCCCCTCCGAAACAAAAGTTCCAGTAATTGGAGCAGGGGATGATCATCTGATTCAGGGCAAACAAGGAGTTGATTTGATTAAATGTGCCTACGGCCCCGTGGCGCCTAACAGTTATCACCGCTGCCCCTACCTTCCTCTTGAGCTTGTAGCCGCTTCCCATGGAGCATAGGCCTACCCTATCTATAAAGGCCTTCACTTCGGAAGGGACCCCCGCAAAATAGACAGGAGAGCCTATAAGAATGCCCTGGGCCTGGTAGATCTTTTTTAGCCATGAATTTAGCACATCCTTTTGGGAACAAAACCCTTCTTTCTTTTCAAAGCAGTAAAGACAAGACATACATGGTTTGATTCCTGACCCACCTAACTGAATAAGCTCAGTCTCAATCCCTTCGCCCTCTAATACATTCATCACCACCCTCAAGGCAGCAGCCGTGTTTCCACCTTGCCTGGGGCTACCATTGAAGGCCAGCACCTTCATACCGTGTACCCCCTTGGATTTTGAGCATGCTGTATCTTGATAAGGCCTGAAGGCTTTAGTCCCTCACCATAGGGGTCCCGCACTGGGGGCATTTCACCTGAAAGCAAGGCATCCCTCTCTGATGAGGTACCCTGTTACCACAATTTGGGCATACACAGTAACCGCCGGGTCCCCTGCCCATCCCTCTTCCACCACCCATACCACGCCCTCCACCTGTACCGCGTCCACCTCCCATGCCTCCACCAGCTTTTTGCATTTTAGCACCTCCATTTGAGTAAAGTCACTGAAGATAAGGAAAGGCATGAAACGGTGAAAATCAAGGGGCGAGAAGGGATTTACGTGCAATCCACTTTTGTTAATGGAGAAAATCCTGAAGTCTATAGGGGCCTTAGGCCTTAAAAGGAGAGGTAGAGTGAAAACTGAACTCGGCCTTTGTGAAACCTCGACGAGAGGCAAGCCTGTTTTAAGTAAGCAGGCATATCTCAAGGACTCTTTACATGATCTCAGGGTATATTTTGGACCTTGAGAACAAAACTGAAAACAGTGATGTGGTCGTTGACATTGGGATCTTGCTTTTGTATCTTTAATGAGTGAATGTGAGGGAAAGAACGTATTGACGAAAGGGGGTGAGCAGATATGAGGAGACTTGTGGCAGTTTTGTTGGGTGCAGTGCTTCTTATGGGGGCAATAGCGATAGTCACAGCGGCTGAGGTGAATAAGGGGGCCGCAACCTACACCATTGACAAGTGCAAGGAGAGGAAATCTGCCGTTACCTTCCACCATTATCAGCATCAGAATATCCAGGGTGTTACCTGTAAGACCTGCCATCATAAGATGGTGGAGGGTAAGACTCCCAGGGCCTGTTTCGAGTGCCACCAGTGCAAGAAGCAGGGCAAAATTCCCAGTGCAAGGATGGCCTTCCACAAAAACTGCAGGGGTTGTCACCGCACTATGAAGAAAGAAGGGAAAAAGACTGGTCCTACAACCTGTTCGGGGTGTCATCCTAAGCAGAAGTGAGGCGGGAAGTGTGTTTAGGGGTAAGGTTTAAATGGGCCTTACCCCTTTTGTTGTTATACTGCCAAGGGTAGGTGGATTGGGGATGAAGGCTTGCGGAGATATATAGGGTTTAGGCCGGGTAATCTTACTCTCGAAGGGGTGGTTTGTTTCTCTTGAAAAGCAGAGAGAATGGTCTATATTGACCACCAATTATGGGGAGGCTCGACCCAGACATTTTAGAGGAGATCAAGGATAGGGTAGACATAGTCCAGTTGATCTCTCGGTATGTCCCTTTGAAGAGGGCGGGGAAGAATTTCAAGGCTCTTTGTCCTTTTCATAATGAAAAGACCCCTTCCTTCTCTGTGAGCCCTGAGAAGCAGCTTTTTCACTGCTTTGGCTGTGGGGTCAGTGGTGATATCTTTCAGTTCCTTATGAAAATGGAAAATCTCACTTTTACAGAGGCCTTGGAGCTGCTGGCCCAGGAAGCTGGGGTTAAACTCCCTACTTTGCCTCGGGGCTCTGCAAGGAGGGATCGATTGTACGAGCTTCACGAGGAGGCTACTCGTATATTTCATAGGCATCTCCTCTCTCCTGAGGGGGTCTTAGCCAGGGAGGTGGCGTTAGCTCGGGGTATGGGCCCTGAGGCGTGGGACCGTTTCTCCATAGGGTATGCCCCTGATGATTGGGATCTCCTTAGGGAGGAGCTGAAGGCGAAGGGCTTCTCAAATGAGGAGATGGTTTCCGTGGGCTTCTTAGGAGAAAGGGAGTGGGGAGAGCCGTATGTGAAGTTTAGGCATCGTCTAATGATCCCTATCTGGGATGCGAAGGGCAGAGTAGTGGCCTTTGGGGGAAGGGCTTTGGATCATGCCCAGGAGCCGAAGTATCTGAATTCCCCTGAGCATTCCCTTTTTAAGAAGGGGGATGTCCTTTATCCCTATCATCTTGCCAGAAAGAAGATAGGGGAGATGGGGTATCTTCTCCTGGTAGAGGGTTATATGGATGCCATTACTTGTCACCTGAATGGGTTTCCAAATACTGTTGCTGCCATGGGCACCTCTCTCACCTCTTCGCAGGTCCAAAGGATGGTTAGGCTTTCCAAGGAGGTGTTTTTGGCTTACGATGGTGATGAGGCGGGGCGTAAGGCTGCTATACGCTCAGCAGCCCTGTGTTTTAAGGTAGGGGTAATCCCAAGGCTGCTTCTCCTCCCAGATGGGGAAGACCCTGACAGTTTTATAAGGGGTAGCGGTTCGGCGTCCTTTGCGGATTTGGTGGCTCAGGCTGAGGATGTGATTCTCTGGTTCATGGAAGATAAGGCGAGGATGTATGACCTAACTCATCCCAGGGCCCGTGCCCAGTGGCTCACCGAGGTGGTGGAATTCTTATCACCCTTGGAGGATCCCCTCCTCTTGGAGTCTTATCTCTCTGAGGCAGCATCGAGGGCTGGGGTTACCCTTGAAGCATTGAAGGCCAAGCTCCATGGCAGGGGATCTTCGGCCCCCAGAGGTACTTCTCTTTCAGGTTCCTGGGACATCCTTTATTTGGCCTTGGCCCTTACCCGAAGGGAGTGGTGGTCCAGTTTTGATGGAAAGGGTCTGAGGGACCCTAAGGCCTTAGAGCTTTGGGAAAAGATGAAGGAGGAGGCAGATCCTTCCCTGGCGCTTTCTTGTTTGGACGACGATGAGAAGGCCCTGTTGGTGGGCAGGGCTATGGAGGTGCCATGGGAGGATATGGAGGAGGTGTACCAAGGGTGCAGCAAGAGGGCCATGGGGCGCTTAATGGAAGAGGAGGCTAAGGCACTGAAGAGGAGGATGCGGGAGATTAAGGAGGAGGAGCGGATTGAACTCCTCAGGAGGTACATGACCCTGATGAGGAGTATAAAGGGGTTAAAGGAGGAAGGCCTTTATGAAACCCATTGAGATATCGAGGTTGACCGAGCTCAGGAAGTTGATCGCCATGGGTAAGAAAAAGGGTTTTCTCACCTATGACGAGATAAATGAGACTCTGCCTGGGGAGCTCAACGTCCCGGAGCACTTAGAGGAGATATTCCATCTCTTAGAGGAGATGGACGTTCAGGTCTTGGATCACCCACAGAGCAAGCGCTCCAAAAGTTTGGAAGTTGCTGTAGAGGCTGGTGCTGATGAGGACTCTGGTGAGGTGGGTGTTTCAGCGGATCCAGTGCGCATGTATTTGCAGGAGATGGGTTCTATTCCTTTGCTTTCCCGGGAGGAGGAGGTAGAGCTGGCAAAGGAGATAGAGAAGGGGCGGAATCTGGCCATTGAAGCGGTGATGTCTATCCCCCTTACAGTGAAGGAGCTGCTGAGACTCAGAGAGAAGCTGGAATCTGAGGAGATCGATATAGAGGAGGTGTTCCTGTTAGAGGATGACCCTACAGAGGATATGGAGAAGGTGAAGCAAAGGATTATGGAGCACCTGGATGCTTTGAGGGGGGTCTTTGATAGGTACGAAAAGAGGAGGAAAGAGCTGTTTCTTTACGGGCACGCTATCTCACCTGAGTCCAGGGAGTGCCTTCGGGAAGACATGGAGGCTTATAGGAGGGATATGGTCTCCCTTGCCAAGAGACTCAGCCTCTCAAGTTCTCAGGTAGAGGCGCTTGTAGACCTGATCAGGGGATACGTGAGGCAGGGAGATGAGGCCCTGTCAAGGATTAGGAGGTGTGAGGAGGTGCTTCTGATGCCTTCAGACACCTTCATGAGATTTTATGAGGACCTGTTGGCTCTTGAGTCCCCTGATGAGAGGGAAGAGAGGGCCCGCCAAGTGACCACCCTCTCTTTTGGGACCCTGGGGAGCTACTATCAGGAGATCCTCAATGCCAGAGAAGCGGTTCACGCTATAGAGATGGAGTCTACCCTTTCTCTGGAGGAGATGAAGGAGATATTGGAGGAGATTGAAAAGGGCCTCTTCAGGGAGAAGGAGGCCAAGAGGCTTCTCGCCGAGGCCAATCTAAGATTGGTGGTGAGCATCGCCAAAAAGTATACCAATAAGGGACTCCAGCTCCTTGATCTTATTCAGGAGGGGAATATAGGCCTTATGAAGGCGGTGGAGAAGTTTGAGTATAAGAGGGGCTACAAGTTCAGTACATATGCTACATGGTGGATTCGTCAGGCTATCACCAGGGCTATAGCGGATCAGGCGAGAACCATTAGGATTCCTGTCCACATGATAGAAACTATAAATAAGCTGGTGAGGACCTCCAGGCAGTTGGTTCAGGAACTGGGGAGGGAGCCCACCCCTGAGGAGATTGCACATCGCTTGGAGATGTCGCCAGAAAAGGTCCGTAGGATAATGAAGATCGCCAAGGAGCCTATCTCCTTAGAGACCCCTATAGGGGAGGAAGAAGACAGTCATTTGGGGGACTTTATAGAGGATAAGTCTATCGATTCTCCCATTGATACCGCTATAGACGTGAGTTTGAGGGAGCAGATAGATCGCGCGTTGGAAACGCTGACTGACCGAGAGAAGGCTGTGCTGAAGATGAGATTTGGATTAGAGATGGATTCTGAACATACCTTAGAGGAGGTGGGGAGGGTCTTCAAGGTGACAAGGGAACGTATTCGCCAGATCGAGGCTAAGGCATTGAAGAAACTTCGCCATCCTCGCAGAAGCAAGGGCATTAAGAACCTGATGGAGATATAATGGTGCCATGGATCTCTTATCCCTTCAGTTAGCGGAAGAAGATAAGGGTTACCAATATAAATGACGGGATGAGAAAGACCAGAGAGTACTTCAAGATATACCCAAAGAAACTGGGCATTTTTATTCCTGCTTCTTCAGCGATGGATCGCACCATAAAGTTAGGGGCATTCCCAATATAGGTGTTTGCTCCCATAAACACGGCCCCTGCTGAAATGGCTCTCAAGTAGATCCCCTTTTGGGCTATAAGGTGTGCGACGGCTGTTCTCTCAGGTATGCCCACAAAGAATCTCCCCAATGCTGTATTGAGGAAGGTGAGGTATGTGGGAGCATTATCTAAGAAGCTGGAGAGGCCCCCTGTGATCCAAAAGAAATGGTAGGGCTCCTTTACGGATGCTATGAGTGCTCTTGCTGCTCCTTCTTCACCTGCCCTCAAGATGGCCAAGGCGGGTATCATAGTCATAAAGATGCCTGCAAAGAGGATGGCCACCTCTTGAATAGGAAACCAAGTGAATTCGTTTTCTTCCCTGATTCTCCAGGGAGTGAATCTGAGAGAGAGGAGGCCCATCACTATCATCCCCCCATCCCTAATGAGGGATTCTACACTCCTTTCTACCCCCAGGATCTCTACTTCCCCAAGATGTACAAGGCCACTGAAGAGGACAGCCAGCACAATGCCAAGGAGAAAGAGAAAATTGATGGATCCTACGATTCGGAGTTTTTCCCTTTCTTCTTCAAAGGGAAGGGGACCCTCTCTCTTGTAGTTAATAGTGTCCAGTACGAAGTAAATGACGAGCAGAATGCCCACCATTACAAGCATCTGGGGCAAGATCTTGAAGGTCCAGAAAAAGGGGACGCCGTGGAGGAACCCCAAGAAGAGGGGTGGGTCCCCTAAGGGGGTGAGCGATCCCCCAATATTGCAGATGAGGAATATGAAAAAGACCACCATGAAGGCCTTTCTTTTACGCAGGGCATTGGCCCTGAGGAATGGCCTTATCAGTAGCATGGCGGCGCCTGTAGTCCCTACCCATGAGGCCAATGCCGTGCCCACCACAAGCATCCCTGTATTGACCAAGGGGGTACCTCTGAGTTTTCCCCTGAGCAGGATGCCTCCCGCCACAGTATAGAGGGACCACAGGAGAATAATGAATGGCACATAGTCTGCAATATACACATGAAGGATCTCGTGGAGGGCTGCCCCCTTGAAAGCCAGCAAGAAGGGAGCAGCCACTATGACGCTCCAGAAGATGGAAACCTTTCCGAAGTGGTTATGCCAAAAGTGTGGCGCCAAGAGAGGGAAGAGGGCAATAGATAAGAGGATTCCTGCAAAGGGGATGATGCTCCATAAGGGAAGTAGGGCCCCAAGCTCCTTATGCACTTCTGCAGCCCAAAGAGGGGATGGCGTGATAATAGGGATGGCAATGGTAATTGCAAAAAATAATACATCTCGCAAGAGATTTGCTCTTTTCATTGTGCAGCTCCTCTTGCATTCTCGAGGCTGCCAATAGCCGGCGCAGATATATAACCAGGTGGATTTGCTTGTCAAGCCAAGCCTCTATGGTTATTTAACAGAACATAGTTTGTAAAAAGGGAAGATTGATTGGACCTCCACGCGTGGTCTTGGTGAAATAAACGGGGCTTTCTTCATGAGAGGATAGCATTGTCAATCTGATGGATAGATTGAGGAGGGGCGCTATGACCCGTAAGGGTGAAGAGTATAAAGGTGGAGAGGTATCCAAAAGATACTTGCCGAGAAGGTGGTCAAGTGCTTAGTTGTGGCTATTGATTTGGGAACTTAGACCATCGATGAGGAATCCAGAGCCTTATGTGTTATGATGGAGTAGAGGTGGAGAAGATGTTATGTATAGGGAGAGGGTGAAGGCAGAGAGGATTTGAAGGAGTTTTTTCAGAGAGTGTTTGACATAGGGCTTAAGAATATATATTACTTCAAACTATGTGGAAGGATGGGAAAGTGGAAGACGTTTATCCATGTGTTCAGTGGCCTTATTTTGATGCTTAGGAGTTGATTGAGTGAGTAAGCGCGAAATTACAAGGATCAATCTCCTAAGGAGAGAAGCAAGGAGACTTAAGAAGAGAAAGGCGAGGATAGGTTTCTTTGAGAAGGAGTTCCCATTTGCTCTTGGTCGAGGCGCCATTGTTATAGCTGTTATCATAGCAGTGTTTGTGCTGTGTTTTGTGGGATACTCTTGGCATTTAAGCAGCGTCATCAAATCTAAGGAGAGAGTTCTCGCTAAGAAAAGGGCAGAGCTTAAGAGGCTGAAGGATGTTTATATGCGGATAAGTAGATTGGAGAACAAGAGGAAGGAGCTGGATAGTATGGTGAATGTGGTGGAGAAACTTTCTGCTGGAAGGGACTGCATGATTCAGTTTTTCGAGGGATTGGAGTCCACTATTCCCCCTATCTCTTGGCTCTCTTCCCTGGAATTTAATAGGGGTGCAGTGAGACTTGAGGGGTATGCCCTGGAGGATAAGGGAGTGGCGGACTTTATGGATAACTTGGCGCGCTTCCCCTGGGTTTCGAGATGCAAGTTGGGATACATAAAGGAAGTGAAGTTCGCCCACATGATGGTAAAGGAGTTTTCTTTTACTGTATCTCTGAGGTGAAAGAGAATGGATAAGGAGCTATTTAAAAAGGTAGTGATAGCTATCCTTGTCATGGTGTGTTTTGGGTATGTTGGGAACATTTATCTTCTGGGATCAAAGAGGCGGCGTGTGAAATCCTTGGAGGAGGAGATAGTTTCTGTGGTCAGGGAGATTGAGAAGTGCAGGAAGGCCCAAAAAAGGGAGGAGGCCTTAAAGCAGGAGGTAGCGGATCTGGAGAGGAGGTTCGAGGTAATCAAGGCCGTGTTGCCTAAGGAGGATGAGATCCCAGGGCTCATACGTCAAGTCTCTAAATTGGCATATTATAATAGGGTCGATTATACCCTCTTCAAGCGTGGGAAGGAGAAGGTGACGAATAAAGGTTATGCGACCCTTGACATCGCCATAGAATTCCGTGGGTCTTACCCCCAGTTGGTATCCATTGTTAGAGGTGTTTCGGGTATGAAGCGTTTGGTGAAGCCTGTGGTGATGAAAGTGGCGTACGCTCAGAAAAAGGCGGTGTTGGAGAACCCTTTATTGAAGGTGAAGTGCATGCTGGAGACCTATAGATACGTCCCGGTATCCAAGAGGGAAGGAAAACATGGTAAAGGGAAGAGATAAGGCCTGGCTGTTTGTGGGTCTCTCGCTCCTTTCAAGTGTGATGCCTGGGATGGGTTTTGCTGCCCCAAGGGGCGCCCTGGTTGTTGTGAGGAACCCTTTTCGGCCACCCCCTGCGGTTACTAGAAGTTTAGTGGTAAAAGGCATTGCACCTGCTTCTCCTCTTCAGAAATATGAGTTGGAGTCCTTTGTGCTGAAAGGAGTGGCGGATAAGGAAGCAATAGTGCTCTCCCCTGATGGTGATGTGTTTATAGTGAAAAAGGGGACGAAGATAGGGAGAAGGGGAGAAGTGGTTGTAGGTGTATATAGGGACAGGGTGGCAGTTAAGAGGGGAGATAGAGTGATATACCTCTTGTTCCCCAAGGAATAGAAGAGGAGAGGGGCCATGAGTGGTAGACCTTTGTTTTGGTGTTTAGTTGGTATTTTGGTGGGGATGTGCGTATCTGCGGTGGCTGAAGGGGCATGGTACTCCTTGCAGGTAGAGGCATTGAAGAACCCTGCCACTGTTCAGTTGATGAGCAGAAAGGCAAAGGTTCTACATGAGCGTCTTAAACAACCCGTTTTCTTGGTGGAGAAGGGGGACTTCCATGCGTTGCTGGTGGGTAGATTTTCAAAATTGGGGGATGCCACAGCATTTAAAAGGCAAGTGGCATCCCTCTATCCTGGTGCTTTCGTAGTACCGTGGAAGGGGTTTAGGATAATGAAGGCAGTAGGCATAAAGAAGGAATGTTTGCCTCCCCTCGCAAGGGATTATCATGTACCCCGAGAGTCCCCCTCTAAGAAGAGGGGGATGTATCCAAAGAATGAACTTGTAAGGGTAAGGAGTGTGGGGGACTGCCTCCTCCTCACAGGCAAGGCTCCCTGGGATTTTGTGGACTTAAAGAGGCTGGATCATCCTATTCGCTATGTGGTTCATCTTTTTAACACCCGTCCTTCTGTTCCCTTAGACACACTGTATGCCCCCTTAAAGGGTGTGGAGAAGGTCAAGGTGCTCTATGACTATAAAGACAAGAAGACGGATGTGGTCCTTTATACTACTTCCCCTGGACCCCTGGCGATGGAGAAAGTGGGGAGAGACATCTCGCTTCACTTCGAGGTTCCTGTGGGGGGAATCTCAGGCAAGGGGATCCCTCCAGGCTTGGGGAGTGTGGGGGGTGCCAAGAAATATGTGGGTAACAGGATCTCTCTGGAGTTTAAGAAGGCTGACATCAGAGACGTGATTCGCCTCATTTCTGAGGTGAGCGGTATGAACTTTGTGGTGGATCCCGATGTGAAGGGTACCGTGACAGTAAAGCTGGACAATATCCCCTGGGATCAGGCCTTGGACATCATCCTTAAGACTAACCACTTGGGCAGGGTGATGGAGGATGGCGTTGTGAGGATAGCCACATTGAAGAGTCTCAGGACCGAGGGGAGTGAGCAAGAGGCGGCAAGAAAGGCCTTGGAAAAGACCAAACCATTGGTCATGGAGGTGATCCCCCTGAGCTTTACGGATGCGAGTAAGGTGAAGACCCTCATTAAGCCCCTCTTGAGTGACTATGGTAAGGTGGATTACTTGGAGAGGATCAATGCCTTAGTGGTAAAGGATAATCCAGACAGGATCGCTAAGATAAAGAGGTTCGTGAGGCAGATCGATACCCCTACGCTCCAGATCCAGATTGGAGCAAGGATCGTAGAGATTGTAACCACTTACCTTAAGGAACTGGGGATACAGTGGGGATTCCTTTGGAGGCAGACCAAAACAGAGATGAGCTTTCCTTACTCCTTCGGTGTCGGAGGTGGAGTATCCAGCGCTCCAGCGGCTTCTCAAGCCCTCACAACCATGGAAGGGGTGTCGGGCTGGTCTCCTGCATCTATAGCCCCTGGTTTTGTGGTAGATCTCCCTGCAGCGGCAGCGACTGGTTCAGGAGGGGCTATTGCTGCCAGCCTCCTCAATGCCAGCGAGACCTTTGGCTTGGACATCAGACTC
Organism: Aquificota bacterium; assembly: GCA_015486015.1. Lineage (GTDB taxonomy): Bacteria > Thermosulfidibacterota > Thermosulfidibacteria > Thermosulfidibacterales > B14-G1 > WFSI01. The sequence continues at coordinate 84,632 of WFSL01000024.1, forward strand.
TCCGCTTTGGAGGAAGAGGGGGTGGCCAGGACCGTCTCTAATCCCAAGCTGGTCACCTTGAATAATCAGGAGGCAGAGATCAGTCAAGGATACGAGATCCCCTTTGCCACTGTGTCTGAGTCAGGAACACAGACTCAGTTTAAGGAAGCCAAGCTCAAGCTTTCTGTGAAGCCTCACATCACATCCAGCGGAGACATCGTCATGGATGTGGAAGTATCCAAGGATTCTCCTGATTTTACCCATGTGACCCCTGATGGAGTGCCTATCCAGACCAGATCCGTTAAAACCTCGGTCAGGATGAAGAACGGCGATACCTTGATCATTGGCGGCATTTATGAGATGACTAAGAGCAAGCATAGCAATGAGGTGCCTGGCTTTAGCAGGATTCCCCTCTTGAGCTGGCTCTTCCGCCATAGGACAGAGAACTTGGAAAAACGCGAGCTCCTCGTATTCATTACCCCTTCTGTGATAGAGGCAGGGATAGCCCAAAATAAAGGGAGATGAGGTTTCTTACAGGAGGTGAGTCTCACGGTCCGGCCCTTCTGGCTGTGGTAGAGGGTGTTCCCGCACATCTCCCCCTCACCGCAGACTATATCGATTTCCAGCTGGCCAGGAGGCAGGTGGGTGTGGGAAGGGGGGGCAGGATGGCCATAGAGCGGGACACCGTGAAAATCCTGTCCGGTGTGCGAGGGGGAGAGACCTTGGGCTCCCCCATTTCACTACTCATCAGAAATCGGGATTGGGTCAATTGGCGTGACGTTATGCCTGTAAAGGGTCCCATTGAAGGAGAGGGGGTGACTAGGCCCAGGCCTGGCCATGCGGATCTGGCTGGGGCCATAAAATATGGGCATAGGGATATAAGGAATGTAATAGAGAGGGCCAGCGCTCGTGAAACTGCTGTCCGTACCGCAGTGGGGGCGGTAGCTCGCCGGTTTTTAGAGGAGATAGGGGTAGAGATCCTCTCTCATGTGGTGAGGATAGGCGAAGTGGAGGCTCGAAAGGTGGAGCTTGGCAGGGTGGAGGGATCGCCGGTCCGTTGTGGGGATCCCGAGGCAGAGGCAAGGATGATAGAGGCCATTGATGGTGCCCGGTGCAAAGGAGATTCCTTGGGAGGCATGTTTGAGGTGAGGGTGAGGGGGGTGTTGCCTGGGCTTGGTAGCTATGTGCACTGGGAGAAACGATTGGATGCCAAGCTTGCTCAAGCTGTGGTTTCTATCCCTGCAGTTAAGGGGGTGGAGATAGGCGAGGCGTTTATGGTCAGCCGCTTATCAGGCTCTCAAGCCCACGATCCTATCTATTGGGATGAGACGAGAGGCTTTTACAGGAGGACTAACAGAGCAGGGGGGATTGAAGGAGGAATAAGCAATGGGGAAGAGATTGTGGTCCGGGGTCTCATGAAACCCATACCTACCCTGAGCGTCCCTTTGGACTCGGTAGACATAAGGAGCAAGGAGCCATTCCCTTCCCATAGGGAGCGCTCTGATGTGTGTGCTGTCCCTGCTGCAGGGGTTATAGCTGAGGCTATGGTGGCGTGGGTACTGGCCCAGGCCGTGTTGGATAAGATGGGTGGGGATACTATGGAAGAAGTGAAGGAGCGATGGGAGAGGCACAAAGAGCGGGTAAGGCGCTTTTGAGGTCGCCTATTTACCTGATAGGGTTCATGGCTGTGGGCAAGAGCACGGTGGGGTTGATGTTGGCTGAAAGGCTTGGCCTTCCCTTTGTGGATCTCGATAAGGTGGTAGAGGAACTGAGGGGGCTTTGTATTTCTGAGATTTTTCAAATGGAAGGTGAGGAAGGTTTCAGGGAGTGGGAGACAAGGGCCCTGAGGCAGGTATCCAATGGGCTTGCCGTGGTTGCTACAGGGGGAGGCGTTGTCACTAAGGAGGAGAACTGGAGATACTTGCAACAGGGCATCACCGTGGCGTTGGTGGCATCTCCTGAGGCCCTCAAGAGGCGCATAGGCAGCGGAGAAGGGCGACCATTATATGACGCCTCTTCCTGGAAGGCACTCCTCTATGAGCGGGAGCCCCTTTACAGGAGGGCTCAGGTGGTTATAGATACCACCTGGCTTACCCCTGGAGAGGTAGTGGAAAGTATCTTGGAGGCCTTGGATGAGCTGGAAAGTGTTGGTAGTTAATGGCCCCAATATGAATGTGCTGGGTCAGAGGGAGAAAGGGTTTTATGGAGCGATGACCCTGGGTGATCTGGAGGGTTTAGTGAAGAAAAAGGCCGATGAGCTGGGGATGGAGGTGGATTTCTTTCAGTCCAATCATGAGGGCGAGTTGGTGGAGGCCATTCAGAGGGCCAGCTCTTATCACTGTATTATTATCAATGCTGCTGCATATACACATACAAGCATAGCCATAAGGGATGCCCTCCTCGCTGTGGGCAGACCCTTTATAGAGGTGCACATGTCCAATATTTATGCCAGGGAGCCCTTTCGCCATCGCTCCCTCCTTTCCGATGTGGCTCGAGGGCAGATTGTGGGGTTTGGCCCAGTGAGCTATACCCTTGCCTTGGAGGCGGCCTACGCAATCCTCAAAGGGTGAAATGGCGCTGGGGTCTATAAGGGAGAAGCTCACCTGCGAGGGTGTGGATGCGTTTCTTGTCACCCATCTTGTGAATGTGAGGTATCTTTCTGGATTTACTGGATCATTTGCTGCGGTGGTGATTTCTCCATCGGAGGCCCTGTTTGTAACAGATGCCCGGTATGAGGTGCAGGCGGAAGAGGAAGTGGGTCCGCCGTTTACAAGGCTTACCCTTAAGCCAGGGCAAAGGCTCTCTCAGTTAATCATTGAGGGGGGATGGCGCTCCATTGCTGTTGAGGACACCATAACCTTAGCTCAGTATAATAGGATAAAAGGCTCACTAAGTGATGTCCAACTACGGACCTGGTCTGGAGTGGTAGAGGGATTTAGAAGGTTCAAGACCCCAGAAGAGGTCTTGAAGATAAAGAAGGCAGTAGAATTGGCTTGGAAAGCGTTTCGAGAGGTGAAAGGGAAGGTATGCCCAGGTGTAATAGAGAGAGACCTGGCACTCGAACTGGAATTTACCATGAGAAAAAGGGGAGCCGAGGCGGGGGCCTTTGACTTCATTGTGGCCTCGGGGCCTCGATCGGCGCTACCTCATGGTGCTGCTTCCTCGAAGGAGATCCATGGGGGTGATTTGGTCGTCTTCGATTTTGGTGCCAGGTGGGAAGGGTACCACTCTGATATTACCAGAACACTAAAAGTGGGGACGTGGGAAAAGTGGGAAAAGGAGATATACACCCTCGTGTTGGAAGCGCAAGGAGCTGCATTGGAGGCCTTAAAACCTGGCATCAAGGCGCAAGAGGTGGATGCTATAGCCAGAAGGGTAATTGAAAAAGGGGGTTATGGGGCCTACTTTGGGCACGGATTGGGGCACGGTGTGGGACTGGAGGTACATGAGGCGCCTTCTTTGTCCCCTGTCTCGGAGGATACCTTAGAGATAGGAACGATCTTCACCATTGAGCCGGGGATATATATTCCCAATAAGGGGGGGGTGAGGATAGAAGACATGGTATACCTCAGTCCAGAGGGCCCCAAGATCCTCACAGAGGAGGTGGAGAAGGAGATATGAGGAAATCGAGGGCCAGCCTCAGGGTCCGATACGGCGAAACTGATCAGATGGGTGGGGTGTATTATGCCAATTATATTGTCTGGTTTGAGATAGGGAGGAGTGCCCTCTTAAGGGAGGCTGGGTGTGCGTATAAGGAGCTCGAAAAGGGAGGGTGCATTCTCCCCGTGGTGGAGAGCTACTGTAAGTACAGGGCCCCTGCTTATTACGATGAGCACCTGCTTATAGAGACTTGGATAGCAAAACTCACTAAGAGGGATCTCACATTCTCCTATGCTATCAGTAGGGGAGATAGACTCCTGGCTGAGGGATACACCCGTCACATCCCCATCAACCCCAACGGTAGGCGTATATCTCTCCCTCCTCACCTTTTCCCCCTCTTGTCCCCCTATGTGGAGGAGGATCGGGCCAGGCTAAGGCCCTTCCCACCGCCCTCTCGTTTGAGATAATCGATGATAGTAAAGATTTGACAGGGAATCGGGTTGATGCTAAATAAAACATAGATGATGCCCAGAGGGTTGAAGGGGCTTTGCTTAAGAGGGACTTATAAAAGACCAGGTAACAGTGGATTGTGGGGGATTCTAACGGAAAAGGGGTAGCGGAGTTACTCAATTTAGGCGATACTCGATTTGTCCTTGCATTTGTGGGGATGGATAGAAAAGGGAAGTCTCTTTTGCCCCTTGAGCATTGGGGGATAGGGGCCCTCGAGGATGGCCTTAGCGAATAGAAGGTGTAGGTTATGAGGATTCTTCGGGTCGGGGAACCCTCCTTTTTGTCCTGGTTGGAGGAGGTGAGGCTCAGGGGCAAATACATCGAGTCTCGCGTGGAATCTGAGGTTGCTGCCATAATTCAGGATGTTAGGGAGAGGGGGGATGAGGCCTTATTGGAGTATACAGAGAAGTGGGACGGGTTTGCCCCTTCATCTTTGGAGGAATTGATCATCTCCAGTGGTGAGCTTGAGCGGGCCTTCCACTCCCTCTCCACTGAGCTCCAGGGGGCTCTCCAGGAGGCGGCTCGCAGGATAAGGAGGTTTCATGAGGCCCAATTGGAGCGCTCTTGGTTTTTGTATGATCTCCAGGGCAGCATTTTGGGACAGAAGGTTACTCCCATTGAGCGGGTGGGTGCCTACGTACCTAGTGGAAGGGCGAGTTATCCCTCTTCCCTGTTGATGAACGTGATACCCGCTAAGGTGGCTGGTGTAAAGGAGGTGATCGTTTGTTCTCCTTCACCCTTAGGCTCTGTGAATGAAGCCCTTATGGGTGCAGCTTATATAGCGGGTGTGGAGAGGATGTTCAGGGTTGGTGGGGCCCAGGCTATTGCTGCTATGGCCTATGGGACTCGCCTTATTCCCCCTGTAGATAAGATTGTGGGACCTGGGAATGTATATGTTGCTACTGCAAAGCGCATGGTCTTTGGGGTAGTCGATATTGACATGATTGCGGGCCCCACCGAGATCGTAGTCTTGGCTGATGAGGATGCCTATGCAAGGTATGTGGCTGCCGATCTGTTATCTCAGGCTGAGCATGACGTCTTGGCCTCCTCAGTATTAGTAACTACCTCGTCCTCCCTTGCCAGGGAGGTGGCGAAGGAGATCGATACTATGCTGGAGGACTTGGCCACTGGCGATACTGCCAGGCAGGCATTGGACAGGTATGGTGGGATAGTGATCTGCTCTACCCTCAAGGATGGGGTGGACGTGGTGAACCGTATTGCCCCTGAACACTTGGAGATCCTCACCAAGGATCCCTGGAGTGTATTGCCCCTGATTCACCATGCAGGGGCAATATTTCTTGGACCATATTCTCCCGGACCCATGGGAGACTATGCAGCAGGGCCAAACCACGTGCTGCCCACAGGGGGGCGGGCCAGGTTTTCCTCTCCTTTGGGGGTGAGGGACTTCCTCAAATACTCGAGCGTCGTCTCCCTCAGCAGGGAGACATTTATGAGTCTCAGGGATCGTGCGGTCACTTTGGCCTACTGGGAAGGCCTGCCAGCCCATGCCAAGGCGTTGGAGGTTAGGGAATAAGTAGAAATTTTCAGGAGGTATACGGATGAGATATATAAAGTGGTTTAGAGAGATCGGCATGGATGATCTACCTCTGGTAGGGGGAAAGAACGCCTCGCTGGGGGAAATGTTTCAGGCCCTTTCGCCCAAGGGGATTAACATCCCAGGTGGATTCGCTATCACAGTAGATGCGTACTGGGACATCCTTGAGCACAATGAGCTCCGAGAAAGGATAATGGAAATATTGGAAGGCCTGGATACTTCCGATACTGAGGATCTGGCTGCCAGAGGGAAGAAGGTGAGGGATCTCATCTATTACTCTGACTTCCCCAGGCAACTTACCCAGGAAATAGAGGAGTCTTACAAGGAGCTATGCCAGGAATACGGACAAGATACGGACGTGGCTGTGAGGTCGTCTGCTACTGCTGAGGATCTTCCGGATGCCTCTTTCGCTGGGCAGCAGGATACGTATCTCAATATCAAGGGGGTGGAAAAGGTCATAGATGCATGCAAAAAATGTTTTGCTTCCCTATTCACCAATAGGGCCATATCCTATCGCCATGACAAGGGATTTGATCAGTTTAGTGTAGGGCTCTCTATAGGGATCCAGAAGATGGTTCGCTCTGATCTTGCCTGCAGTGGCGTTATGTTCACCATAGATACGGAGAGTGGCTTCAGGGACGTGGTGTACATCACTGCCACTTATGGGTTGGGCGAAGTGTTGGTGCAGGGTGAGGTGAATCCAGACGAATACTATGTATTCAAACCTACTCTGGCCCAGGGATATAGGCCTATCATAAGAAAGCAAATGGGAAAGAAACAGGTCAAGATGATCTACTCTGACAAGGTGGGTACCAAGAGCGTCAAGAAGGTAGCGGTACCGAAGGGAGAGCGGACGCAGTTTGCTTTGAGCGATGAGGAGATCCTTACGCTGGCCAAGTGGGGTGTGATTATTGAGGAGCATTACTCCCAAAGGGCAGGGACCCCAAGGCCTATGGATGTGGAATGGGCAAAGGACGGTTTACTCAATGAGCTTTTCATCGTGCAGGCCAGGCCAGAGACGGTCCATTCTCAGAGGAGGATGGACGTGATGGAGACTTACCGGCTAACGGAGACGGGGCGTGTGTTGGTGGAGGGCAAGAGTGTTGGGGATAAGATCGGCACTGGAAAGGTGAGGGTCATCTCGAGCGTAAAGGAGATGCACAGGTTCCAGCCAGGTGAGATCTTGGTCACAGAGATGACAGATCCAGACTGGGAACCCATCATGAAGTTTGCCTCTGCCATTGTGACGGATAAAGGGGGGAGGACCTGCCATGCAGCTATAGTGAGTCGTGAGATGGGGGTTCCCGCGGTGGTGGGAACAGGGAACGCCACTGAGGTACTCAGCACCGGGCAGGATGTGACAGTTTCTTGTGCAGAGGGTGATGTTGGGCGTGTCTATCAGGGTATTTTAAAGTACGATGTGGATCGCTTGGATCTTAGGGATATGCCCCGTCCCGATACCCATATTATGATGAACTTAGGCAACCCAGAGGAGGCCTTCAAATACTCGTTTATTCCCAATGATGGGGTGGGGCTTGCAAGGTTGGAGTTTATTATCAGTTCCTACATTAAGATCCATCCCTTGGCCCTTGCTTACTTTCACCGCTTGGAAGAGATTGGGGCCTTGGCAGGGGCCTCCTCTGAGCAGATTGAGGAGCTGAAGAGCACCATAGAGGATCTAACTCAAGGGTATCCCAGGAAGACAGAGTACTTTGTGCGCAAGTTGGCGGAGGGTGTAGCCACTATAGCTGCGGGTTTTTATCCCAATGATGTGATCGTGAGGATGAGCGACTTCAAGACTAATGAGTACGCCAACCTCATAGGGGGCTTTTTGTTTGAGCCACATGAGCATAATCCTATGCTCGGTTTCCGTGGGGCCAGCCGCTACTATCACCCCAAGTACAGGGATGGCTTCGCATTGGAGTGCAAGGCCATGAAGGTAGTGAGGGACGAAATGGGGCTTACCAATGTGAAGCTGATGGTCCCTTTCTGCAGGACCCCTGAAGAGGGTCAAAGGGTGATCAGGGAGATGGAGAAGAACGGTCTGCGTCAGGGTGAGGGGGGTCTTCAGGTGTACGTTATGTGTGAGCTTCCGGTGAACGTGATTCTGGCGGATGCCTTTTCTGAGATTTTTGATGGCTTTTCTATAGGGTCTAATGATCTCACCCAGCTGGTTTTGGGGGTAGATAGGGACTCAGAGCTCATAGCCGACATATTTGATGAGAGGAATGAGGCGGTAAAGCGTATGATTGCCCAGGTAATCGAGGTGGCACATAAACATAATAGAAAGGTGGGCATCTGCGGTCAGGCACCCTCTGATTACCCTGAGTTTGCCCAGTTCTTAGTGAAGTGTGGCATTGATAGCATATCTCTGAATCCAGATACGGTACTCAAAGGTACCCTTACTATCTTGGAGGCTGAAGGCAAGCTGGTGTTTGAAAAGTGATTCAACGTGGTGGTAGCTTCTCTGTCCTTCTCTCTCCTTCGGAAGCGTCTGTGTATTTCTCCTTGGTAGCGAGAATCTCCTCAAGGGCCTTGAAGAATGCCTTTACCACAAGGGGGTCGAAGTGCTTTCCCTTTGCCTCCTTGATGATGCCGAGTACCTCTTCTATCTTTATGGCGGGCCTGTAAGCCCGTGGGGAAGTGCATGCGTCGAAAAAGTCGGCTAAGCTACAGATTCTCCCCTCCAGCGGGATCTCTTTACCCTTGAGGTTATGGGGATACCCGCTACCATCCCACCGTTCGTGGTGGGTAAGGGCCAATGTTTCTGCCATTTTTAGAACGGGGTGCTCTGAGCCAGAAAGGATCTTGGCCCCAATGATAGTGTGTTTTTTCATGATTTCGAACTCTTCGGGGCTGAGGGGACCCCTCTTCAGCAGAATGCCATCGGGTATGCCGATCTTTCCCACATCATGCATAGGGGAGGCATAAAATATCTCCTTCTGTTTTTCTGGAGGTAGCCCTATCTCCCTGGCCAGGATCCTGCAATAGTGGCTCATCCTTTGGATGTGGGCCCCCGTCTCGTCGTCCCTGAATTCGGCTGCCCTACCAAGGCGATGTATGATCTCTAAATAGGCCTCATCCAATTTCTCATAGGCCCTCTGGAGTTCCTGGGTCCTCTTTGCCACCTCTGCTTCGAGGATGTTTCTCATACCCTCCAGGTACTCGTTGTATGCCTTTACCTTCAGTAGGTTTTTTAAGCGAAGGGTGAGCTCAACCCGGTCTATGGGTTTCACCAAGTACTCATCTGCCCCGGCCTCCAAGCCCTTCAGCCTCGATTCCCTGTCCCCCAATGCAGTGACCATTACAACAGGGGTGTTAGCCAGTGCTCTTTGTGCCTTCACTGCTTCGCACACCTGGAACCCGCTTATATCCGGGAGCATAACATCTAAGAGGATGATGCTGGGCTTCTCTTGTTGAGCCTTTTCTATCCCTTCTTTCCCAGTGGAGGCAGTGAGGACGCCGTATCCTAACTGCTTGAGTGTTGCCTCCAATACCATGAGGTTCATGGGATCATCGTCCACCACGAGTATCTTTGGCTCATGGTTCATCTCCATCCCCCACTCGTATGAACGATGGGACCTCTCCTTATGCTCCATGGGTTTCTTTTTAATCTTATCACCTCTTCCCCCTCAATCTGAGCCTCCTTTAATTATTTCAGAGGGCCCTATTCCTTCAACCCAAATCGGGGCGGTGTTCTCCTTTCTTTCGTAGGGGTCTCAATCGCAGCGGAGGGGACCGGATCTATTTTGACTCATTTTTATATATTAATAACAAAAAGGGAGGTGAGCTTAGTCCGGTCTAAATAGGATAAATTGAGTGGGAGTGTGAACACAAATTACACATTTTCCCCCAATTGCCAACTGTTGTTTATGTTGTTATAGGAATGAAACCGTTTAAAGGATGGAATGGGATTACGTAAGGGGACGTTATGATTAAAGTGATAATAGTAGATGATCACACCTTGTTTAGGGAAGGACTTAGAAGAATGCTTCAGTTGGAGGATGACATTGAGGTAGTGGGAGAGGCAGAGGAGGGACTCAAGGCTTTAGGTTTAGCAAAGGTTTATCATCCTGATGTGGCTTTTATAGATATTGCCCTTCCAGGGCTCAATGGTTTGAAGGTGACCAAGCTTATCAAGGAATCTTTTCCCGATATTAAGGTAATCATCCTTTCTGTTTATGAGCGCATAGATTATATAAGAGATGCTCAGAAATTTGGGGCCTCTGCTTACCTGGATAAGGATGTTTCTTCTCAGGTGCTTCTGGATGTTTTGAGAAGGGTTGCAAAAGGGGAGACCTACTTTCCTCAGCTTGGTGAGGCCAGGGGAAAGAGGAAGGGGTTAACGCCGAGGGAGAAGGAAGTGGTGAAGTTTATCGCATTGGGTAAGACCAGTAAGGAGATTGCTCAGATATTGGGTCTTAGTGTAAAGACAGTGAACACTCATAGAAACAACATTATGAGGAAGTTGGAGGTGAGGAACGCTGCAGGTCTGGTGAGGTATGCGTTGTTCTCCGGGCTGGTTACCCCCTTCGACCTGGGGGACGAGCAAGAATACGAAAGAAGGCGCAAGTAGCGTTCCTTTTATTTACGCCCTGCATCTGGTTGCCGGCTATCGTGTTAACTTGAGGAAGTGGAGAACCCTATAGGTTACTCCATTGACACCCTACGATAGTTCCCCTTAGTATAAAGGCACATTTCTGGCTTTTAGGGGAAGGGATGCTTTTCGGAGAAGAGTTCCAAGAGATCATTGAGTTGATTAGCAACACCTTGAGTGCCTTTACAACAACCTTTTTCTTGGTAAAGGACCAAAAGCTGGTCCTGGTAGCCCACCACTCCTTAAGCCAATGGATGAGGTCACCTCTGGCAGTGGATATGGCGGATGCAGGGGTTTTGGCACTCGCCTTGGAGAAAGGGTCTTTTGTTTCAAGTCATGTGGACAGGCAAGCCTATGAAATCCCTTACTATGATAGTGAGGAGGGTATAAAAGCCTTTATGGCTGTTCAGGTAGATGGGGGAAAGGGTCTGCTGTGTGTGGATTCTAAGCGTAGTTACAGCTTTACAGAGAAGCACCAGAAGCTGCTCCAGCAGTTTTCCTCTTTTTTGGGCCGCCTCCTTAATAGGGTGCGTTCACTGAGACCTAAGCTATTGGAAAGTGGGAAGTATCTCCTTCTCACTGAGATGGTACAGCGCTTGGTGCCTCCCCCTTCGGGGTTTGAAGAGCTTCAGGCCGCCTTTTCTCAGATTGTTCAGGAGATGGGCGTTGAGGAGGCGATGGTGCTCTTAGAGAGCAATGGTGCGTTCACAGTGGCCTTGAGTCATGGTTCCCTCTCTACAGAGCGTCTCCATTCTGACCTTTCTATCCAGAATACCCCATGGCAGAAGGTGTGGACCACTGGAGACCCCTTAGTAGTGAGGGACCCGAGGGGTGTTCCTTACATAGTGGGGCTTCGGAAAGATGCATGTTCTTCTCTGCTTGTTGTACCTATGAAAGGCGTCTCTGGTATGCTTGGGATGGCATCGAAGGACCCAAGGGGGCTCACTGTTGAGGTACTGGATCTGGCCACACTGCTTTCCACCCTTTTGGAGATGGCTGTGAGAGAGCTGAAGGGCAAACCTCATAGGTCTATGGCCCTCAACTCTTTGGATTTCTTTCGTGGCCTGGAGACGGCACTTGAGGAGGCTACTTTCACAGGCGCATCTGTGCTATTGGTGGGGTGCAGGGTGAAGAACCTGGAGGATTTAGACAAAAAATGGGGCCTTAAGGAGTCTGAGGAGTTGCTCAGGGAACTCCAGGATGAGTTTGTTCGAAATCTTGGCGCCCCTGTTTGTCTATTTAGGGGACATGTCCTTATGGGTTACAAGGTTCATAGAGACAGAAAAAGGTTGGAGGCTGAAGGAAAGGCCATGGAGAAGAATCTGCCACTTAACGGGAGCAAGGCCGTCGTAAGGGTGGTTTGGAGGCTCTCCTCTCCTTCCCGCAGGGTGAAGGGTGAGGATTTGATTATGGATATGCTAAGGGAGCTCCACTCCACTAAGGGCATCTTGGGGCTCAGGTGATGGGGTTTTTATCAAGAATTGTGGAGAGGTTTTCTATCCCATCATCGAGAGATCTGGCAATGGATCTGGGTACGGCTAATACCCTCATATATGTGAAAGGTGAGGGTATTGTGCTGAATGAACCCTCCTTTATCGCTATCAACATCCAGACAGGCTCCATCCATGCGGTGGGAATGGAGGCCAAGGTCATGTGGGGCCGGGCACCTAAGGAGATCAAGATTCACCGTCCCATAAGAGATGGGGTTATAAATGATATGGAGCCTGCACAGCTTATGATTAAGCACTTTATTAGTAAAAGCCTCTCTCGAGTGAGGATTCTGAAGCCTCGTTTTGCAATTTGTGTCCCCTCTGGCATCACCCAGGTTGAGATGAAAGCGGTTATAGATGCCGCGCTTCAATGTGGTGCAAGGAAGGTTTACCTCATTGAGGAGCCTATGGCTGCTGCCATTGGTGCTGGGCTGGAAGTGGAAAGGCCCCAGGGGTTCATGGTGGTGGATATAGGGGGTGGTACCACAGACGTGGCTGTAATATCCATGGGTGCTGTGGCTAACAGCCAATCAGCAAGGGTGGCTGGGGATGAGATGGACAAGGCCATTGTGCAGTATGTAAAGGAGCATCACCATATGATCATTGGGGATTTGGAGGCTGAGGAGGTGAAGATCCAGGTGGGCTCTGTCTACCCCCAGGGTGAGGATTCATATCCAGTTAGGGGAAGGGACCTGGTGAGGGGGGTGCCAAGGGAGATCCATATCACTGGAAGCCAGGTGGCCGAGGCCATAAAGGAACCCCTCCATCAAATACTGGATATCATCAGGGAGGTCTTTGATGAAACCAGCCCTGAACTCCAGTCAGATATTCATAGAGGCGGCATCTTTCTTACCGGCGGTGGATCCCTGATTCAAGGGATGGATCGGTACATTGAAGAGTGCATAGGAGTGCCTGTGAGAAAGGTGGAGGATCCGCTCACCAGTGTGGTGAAGGGGGCTGGCAGGGCATTAGAGGAGTTTAAGCGTTTTAGGAACGCCTTCATTGCTTAGCGATGGCGATTCACCCCTATCTTGGGGCATATATCCTCCAAAGGGCAGCGGCTGCAGAAGGGCGATAGTGGTCTGCACACATTTTGGCCGAATGCTACTAATAGGTCATTGATCCTCTGCCAATACGGGGATGGAAGTTTCTTCCTCAGGGCCATCTCAGTCTCTTCAGGGGAGCAGGTCTTTACATATCCCCATCTATTACAAATCCTGTGTACATGGGTGTCTACGCATATGCCTTGGCTATTGAAGCCTCGGGTAAGTACCAGGTTGGCTGTCTTCCTCCCTACCCCTGGAAGCCTCAGCAGATCCTCTATCTTATGGGGTACCCTTCCCTGGTACTCGCTTAGGAGAATGCGGCATATCTCTTTAATGTTATTCGCCTTGGTTCTGTAGAATCCTACAGGGTAGATGGCCTGGATGATCTGTTCCTTAGAAAGCTTCATCATCTCTTGAGGGGATGTTGCTAAGCTGTAAAGCCTCTGGGAAGCCTCCTTAGCGGTTTTATCTTGTGTCCTCAGGCTGAGGATACAGGATATCAGTACTTTGAAGGGGTCCTTTCCCTTTCTGGCCATTTCGGTAACCATGGGCTCCTGCCACTCATGGTACTTCCCCTCCAAGACTTCTATGGCCCTGTGGATGTCAAAACCCATCGCCCTCTATCCCCAGAGCAGCAATGCAGATCCCACTACCGCTGCTGTCTCTGCCCTTAGGATCCTCGGACCCAGGGTGACGGTCACAAAGCCTTTGGCCTTTAGCAACTCTACTTCCTCCATTTCCCATCCGCCCTCTGGACCTACTACCAGGGCTTGAGGGCCCTGGGTGAGCCCTCTTGGAAGCCTGCGCCCCTTTTCTCCTTCCCAGAGCATCCATCCTCTTCCCTCGATCAGATTCAGGGCCCTGGGAGGGTGAATCTGGGGAAGGATAGTCCCACCGCACTGTTTTAGTGCCTCCTTCGCAATGGCTATCCATCTCTCTACCTTTGGGGCCCTGGGTGGTGGGAGGCCTCTTTTGGTGATCACAGGTACGATCTCGGCTACCCCCAATTCAGTGGCCTTCTGAATCACAAAAGCCATCTTGTCTCTCTTGAGAAGTGCCATGTAGAGGGTAAGTCTTACAAGGGGTTCTCTCTCTGCTGTCCATCCTACCTCTTGGATCCTCAATGCTCCAGAGGCCATTAGGCAACCCCTTCCTTCCCTACCCTTGCCGTCTAACACAATTACCTTCTCACCGGGCACCACCCTTCTCACCTTGAGGTGGTGGGATTCCTCCGGAGGGAGAGTTAACTCCTCTCCAGGGGATGGAATATTCTCTACCATTACCCTAACCACAGACAAAATATCCCTTCCACCTCCGCCCTGTTGTGTCTGCTTCGCCTCTCCACTTTCTGGGAAGCCTTTCCAATGCCCCTTGGCTTTCCTCTCATGGGGTGGATGTCTTGCTAATCCTTGGTATCATACATTTTCTCCACCCGGGCCAGGACCAGAAGATGGACCTCCAATGCCCCGCCCTTTTCCAAGGTTCTCCCTATCTCTGAGGCGGTGGCAAGGGTAGTGGCTACATCGTCGACTATTATGATCCTCTTTCCCCTCACTTCTCCCTTTAAGGCAAAGGCCCCCTTAATATTCTTCTTCCTCTCCCGGAATGACGACCCTCTCTGGGGAGAGGTATGCCGGATCCTCTTTACTGCCTCCTCCACAGGAACTGAGAGAAGCTTTCCTGCCAGGCTGCTTAAGAGGGCGGATTGGTTAAACTCCCTTGTCCATTTCCTCCTCCAGTGGAGTGGCACAGGTACCACGAGATGGGGAGATATTGCCTCTATCTTTTCCTTTTTAGCCTCCATTGCAGAGATGAAGAGCTCCCTTATCAGCTTCCAAGCGCGATAGCTTCTCCCAAACTTCCAGGAATGAAGTACCTCCTTCAGGGGCGATCGGTAGGGGTAGAGGGCGATCACCGAATCCAGATGCAGCCTCTTGTCGACGCATGAACCGCAGATGGGCACATCCTGCGGATATGGTAAGCCACAGCGTTCGCAGCTCCCATCCACAATCTGAATCTTTCTCAAGCATTGGGGGCATAACAGGGATGGAGACGGAACGCCGCACCCCCGACACCGGGAGAGGAGGAACCATCCCACTAAGGGGAGCGAGTTGATAAACCCTTTGCCTCTCATGTTCAATAGATTTATAACAAAACCGAGTAGCTCTCCAAGGGAGGAGGTTTATGAAGATAAAGGATCTCTCTACTTATGACTTGGACAGGAGCTACTATGAGAACTTCCAGAATGGACCAAGGTCTTTGGAGGGGATCCCTTCTTGGTCTCCAGCGCCTTCATTTTCCTTTTTGGACTTTCGCCTCAACTCCCCCTTGGGGATACCGGCAGGGCTTCTCCTAAACGCTAAGTGGGTAGAGCTATATGCTTCCTTGGGGTTTGATGTCCTTACCTATAAGACTGTAAGGAGCCGTAGCTATCCTGTCCATCCTTGGCCCAACTGCCTCTTTGTGAAGGTGGGGATGATGGAACCTCGAGGCCTTCCCCCTTATGTTTTGGCCCCCAGGGACTGGGAGCCCCCATCCCCCAAGCAGGTTACCATCACCAATTCCTTTGGGATGCCCAGTCTGGATCCTAAGGGGTGGCAGGAGGATGTGGAACGTGCAAAGGGGGCTCTGAGAGAGGGGCAGCTCCTTATTGTGAGTGTGGCAGGCACCTTTGAGGATACGCAGAGCAAGCTTGTGGAAGATTTTGTACGGGTAGCCGCTATGGCTATGGAGGCGGGGGCCCCAGCCGTTGAGCTTAACCTCTCCTGTCCAAATGTGGCTGGTGGGGAAGGGGCCATTTATACTGATGCCGAATTGGCAGGGTGGGTAGTAAGAGAGGTAAAGAGGGTTCTCAATGGGGTTCCCCTGTTCATCAAGGTAGGTTTTCTCTTGGGAGAGGAGCTGAGGGAGCTTATGAGATCTGTCGCACCATGGGCAGAAGGGTTAGTGGGCATAAATTCTGTGGCCCTTCCTGTGTTGGACGATGAGGGAGTGCCCCCGTTGGGACCGGGGAGGGAGGTAAGTGGTGTGTGTGGTTGGGCAATCAGACGGTGTGGCCTTGCCTTTGTACGGGAGGCTACAGCACTCAAGGAGAGGGAAGGGTATGATTTGGTGATATGCGGTTGCGGAGGGGTGATGGAACCTGCGGATGTTTCAGAGTACATGAATGAGGGTGTCCAGGTGGTCTTTACCTGTACCGGTGCTATGTTCAATCCCTATCTTGCTCTGGAGTATAAAGGGATAGGGGGCTTATAGGTTTATTGGGAAGGTACCCATTGTTGAAAGGGAAGCGAGACTCTATTCGGCGCGTGGTGGAAGGGATATTGGATTATTGCCAACCCCGTAGGGTACTGGTGGTTCCCTGTGCGGAGAGCGGCAAAAAGAGCATCTGGTTTCTGCCTGAAATTTACTCCAAGGGCATTCAAGTAGTTGGTGCTGACATATCCCCATCTATGCTTAGGAAAGAGTGGGGCTGGTTGATACCAGATGTACCGCTGGTAGTATGTGACATAAGGGCTCTTCCGTTCAGGGAGAACAGCTTTGACCTTGTGATGAATCAGAGGTTCATTTGCCATTTCCCAAGGGAATTCAGAAGAGGGGCCCTTGCGGAGATGGGGAGGGTAACCTCAGGGTTCCTGTTTATCCATTATGAGAGCAAGCATACCTTTAAATACATCTCCCGTAAACTCAGGCAAAAACTGGGCTTAAGGAGGAGATCCCCCAGAACCTTCCATGGAGGGGATTTTGACTGGAAAAGCACTAAACACCCGTTGGGCCATGTAAAGCTGAGCGATAGGGAGACCAAGAGGGAGTTAGAAGAGGCGGGATTCCAGGTGGTAAAGGTGAAGCCCCTGTTTCCCCTTTTGTCCGATAGGTGGTTCTATTTGGCCAGGAAGGGGTGATACGATTAGACTTGAGGCATAGATGAGGATAATAAAACCTTCTATAATTGCGGTGAGGATTTGGTGGATACTGTGGGTTTTGGAGAAGAGCCGTGGTGAAGGGTAACGCCAGGATCTTGCTGGTAGATGATGAACCCCATTTTTGCAAGGTGATGGCTATACATCTGGCCGATGAGGGCTACATTGTAGCTACGGCCACCAGCGGGGAAGAGGCCTTGGAGCGTCTTAGGGGTGGGGAGTATCATTTAGTGATCACGGATCTTAAAATGCCAGGGATGGATGGTTTGGCCTTGTTGGAGCACATCAGGGACCTTTCGGCTACCCTTCCTGTTATTGTGCTTACGGCCTATGGTACTGTGGACACGGCAGTCCAGGCTATGAAGCTTGGGGCCTTCGATTACATCCTTAAGCCCGTGGATGTGGATGAGCTAAAGATGGTGGTGGCCAGGGCCCTTCGTGTCCAAGAGATCACAAGGGAGAATCTGGCCCTGAAGGATTCTCTTAGCGCCTTTTATCGAGATTTTTCTCTGGTAGCAGAGAGCCGAGCTATGCAGAATTTATTGCCCCTTGTGCTAAGGGCTTCTCAGGTGGATAGCCCCCTTTTACTCAGGGGTGAGACAGGGGTGGGCAAGGAGCTGCTGGCCCGGGTGATTCACGCCAGTGGCACTCGAAAAGGGGGCCCTTTTACCCTATTGGACTGTGCTTCCTTAGAGCCTTATAAGGTTGAGGAGGTCCTTTTCAGTGGGGAAGGAGGAAAACCCGGCAAGGTCCAGTTAGCTTGGGGAGGTACCTTGCTTTTGGACCAGGTGGATGAGCTCTCTTCTGGGGCTCAGGCCAAACTTCTGCGATTTCTGGAGGAACAGCGGGTCCCAAACGAGCCCTATGTGAGGATTATAGCCACCACTACCAGGGATCTGGATAGGCTTGTAAAGGATGGAAAGTTTCGTAGGGATCTCTTCTACCGCCTGAGGGTTCTGGATCTCTTTATTCCCCCTTTGAGGGAGAGGAAAGAGGACATACCACCTCTGGTGGACCATTTTATCAAGAAGTACAATGCCCGTTTGGGAACTTGGGTGGAGCGGGCCTCGGCTGGTGCCTTGGACATTTTGATTTCCCATTCTTGGCCGGGGAATGTGAGGGAGCTGGAGAATGTAGTGGAAAGTGCTTTGGCCTTTTGCGAAGAAGACGAAAGGGTTATAACGGAGAGGCATCTGCCATCCTGGCTTTGGGATACCAGAGGCTCTGTCGCCCCTTCAGGTTCCCTTATAGAGGCCGTGGAGGGCCTGGAAAAAGAGATGATCACCAAGGCTTTGAGAGAGTGTGGCGGCAACCAAACTCGGGCGTCACAAAGGCTGGGCATCACCAGGAGGATGCTTCAGTATAAGATGAAAAAGTATGGCATCAGGCCCCGAAAGGTGGTATAAAGATTTTGTTTTTTTACCTAATTGAGTTTTCAGATGGAGAGAACGAGATTATCCCCCAATGTGCTTGCCCTGGGGGTGGTAAGCTTCTTTAATGATGTCTCCAGTGAAATGATCTATCCCCTCTTGCCCCTTTTTATTACAGGGGTGTTAGGGGCTGGGGCCTCCGCCGTTGGCGCCATAGAGGGTGTGGCGGAAGCGATATTGAGCTTCTCCAACGTTTTGTCAGGCTCCCTTAGTAATGAAGTTAAGCGTAAGAAACCCTTCATCCTGACAGGCTATTTGATAGCCAATGCAGCTCGGCCTCTTATGGGAATTGCCTGCCATTGGGGACATATCATGGGGCTAAGGGCCTCCGATAGGCTTGGAAAGGGCCTCAGAACACCCCCAAGGGACGGATTAATTGCCCTTTCAGTCTCCCCAGAGGATAGGGGAGCCGCCTTTGGGTTTCAGAGAGGTATGGACAATGCGGGTGCTTTTATAGGGCCGCTTGTGGCTTTTTTATTTCTACTCCATTGGCACAGCTTGAGGCACCTTTTTCTGTTGGCCGCCGTGCCTGGAGTTATTACGGTGTTAGTGGTGGTCTTCTGGGTTAGTGAAGCGGAGCCATTAAAGGCTAATTCGACTCTCCTCCGGGTTGTGGGAGATGAAGGGATCTCCTTTGAAGGGGGGAAAGGCCCAGGCAGGGGGGTGCTTTTCTATCTCGGGGCCCTGGGTCTCTTCTCCCTGGGGAACTCATCGGACGCATTTCTCATGCTCAGGGCTGGAGAATTGGGCTTTGCCACCTCTGCCATCCCCCTTTTGTGGACGGCCCTTCATGCCTCTCGGGCCTTTTTTTCCTTTCCTGGTGGACTATTGGCAGATCGTTGGGGGAGGAGAGAGGTGCTCCTGGGAGGCTGGGCGATCTATGGTGGGGTTTATTTGGCTTTGGCTATAAACCGTTCACACACCATTTTTTGGTTCCTTCTTAGCATTTATGGCCTTTACTATGGCCTCACAGAGGGGGCTGAAAGGGCCTTACTCTCGGAGCTGGTTCCCTCCCATGCCATGGATAAGGGCTTCGGTTGGTTTCATGGCATCAAGGGCCTGGCCTTGCTTTCCGGCAATCTTCTCTTTGGCTATCTGTGGCAGCGCTGGGGTGCTGGTACAGCCTTTGCAGAGGGTGTAGTATGTTCCATGCTTGCAGTTCCCTTGTTGCTGAGGGTGGAAAGAGGCAAAGCATGATCGCTTATCCCAAGATCAATCCAGTTATAGTTAAGTTGGGACCTTTCCAGATCCGGTGGTACGGTGTGATGTACCTCTTGGGCTTCTTTTTTGGGTACTTGCTCCTCAAAAGGGTGGTGAGGGAAAGGGGGATAGGAATCACGGGCAGGCAACTCGAGGGGCTTTTGGAGGCAGTGGTCCTGGGGGTGATCATAGGAGGCAGATTAGGGTATGTCCTCTTTTACAACCTGCCTTATTATCTTCATCATCCTTTGGAGATACCGGCTTTCTGGCATGGTGGCATGTCCTTTCATGGTGGTCTTCTGGGTACCCTGATAGTCGGTTGGATTTACTGTAAGAGAAAGGGGTTAGATTTCTGGGAGATGGCGGATTCAGTGGTGGTTGTGGTCCCAATAGGGTTAGGCCTTGGAAGGCTGGGGAATTTCATAAACGGGGAATTATACGGTAGGGTGACTAATCTTCCTTGGGGTATGGTATTTCCTGGGGCAGGCCCCCTTCCCAGACATCCATCCCAGATCTATGAGTTTTTGTTGGAGGGGGTGGTGCTTTTCAGCATTCTGTGGTCCTTAAGGAAGCGCCTTTGGCCTAAGGGATACCTATTGGCCCTGTTTCTGGTGCTCTATGGGGTATTTAGGATATTTGTGGAGTGCTTTCGCCAGCCCGATCCCCAATTGGGGTTTATTATAGACCACATCACCATGGGGCAGATCCTGTCTTCAGGTATGGTTTTGGCAGGTTTGATTCTCTTTTTCGTCAGACGTTCCTTTTAATATAAACCATGTGTCCCTTGGGCTTATCTTTGGGGATTTTCCCTTTTCATGGGCTATTCTCTTTCCACGGCCATGGTCCAAACTTTCTTCCGTAAGCCTTTATAGTTCTTTTGATAATCTTGGGAGTGGCACCGTAGTCCCTTAGAAAACGCTCGACTTCCTTTTTGGAAAGGCGCGATGCCCTGTTCAGGGAGAAAAGGATCTGAGCGAGATTTACAGGAGCCCGAATGGGAAGAAGCTTGCAGCTAAAGTATCCCCCATCCAGATCTATAACAAAAAAGCCCTTTTTGTTTTCATTTACCAGGATGTTTCTGGCCCATAGGTCCGAGTGACAGAAGCAGGTAGAGTGTAAACGGCTGATAAAACAAGCTAAGTCTTCAAGGAAGGGGCCCCTCTCGGAGTCTTCCATCAAGGGGAAAACCCTGCTCACCCTCTCATACCCCTCCAGGTATTCTAAGATTAGGATGGATTTTCCATTGCCAGGGAACCATTTTCTCTCTTCTATGGCCGCCAGGGGTTGAGGGACAGGGATGCCCAGAGAAAAGAGCCTCTGGGCCATGCAGTATTCTATAAGGGCTTTGGAAGGCAGAAACGCATGCAAGAGGCCAAGGCCCCTCCTTTTAGGGGCATAAAGCTTGACGATTCTCTTTCTATCGGTGTTTACTGTCATGCTCACCTGACGGCCCCTACTTTTTTTCAAAGTATGGCTGTTTTTTTTCTTTGCTGAGGTGAGGGCAGTCATGAGGGATTCTATGTGGCCTTCGTCTTCCTTGTTGGATGATACAAGACGATAACCATTCCAAGCTCTCACCTTGGAATGGCTTCTGCAGGAAATCACATGGGGTATGCAAAAAATGAAATTCATTTCTATGCTAATATGTTTAGTATAGCAAATTTCCTCTGATTATAGGTAGCTTCACCATGACCAGCCTCTCCTATAACTGTTCGATTTTATGGCCCTATTGTGCTCTTCCACGATGCCGTATCTTTTGTTCCCTCCACGCATGTGCCACCTTTGCCCAGCTCCAGCTTTCTCATAGGGTATTAATCGTGTATCTACGCCTATGTTCTGAGCTTGCACAAATTTGTATTTACCACACAAAATCGTTCAGGTCAACAAATGACACGTTATTCATAGCTTGTACCTCTCTGTCTATGGGTATCTACACTTATCCATGGGAGGGATATCAAGCGATGAGGCCCATTTAAGGATTGCACGGAATAAATTGGTAGGGTTAGTAAGGATCAGATGAATGTCTCAACCCACCAGTTGGAGTACCAGGCGCCTCTTGCGGGGGCGGTTGTCACACTCGACAAATACGATCTGCTGCCATGTGCCCAGGATGGGTTTTCTATCGGTAAAGGGGAATGAAAACGAGGCCCCAAAGAGGGCAGATCGCACGTGGGAGAACCCATTCCCATCACCCCATGCACGGTCGTGGTGGTATGGTTGATCTCTGGGCACTAACCTCTCCATGGCCTCTGAGAGGTCCCTGAGCACCCCCGACTCGTACTCGATGGTGGTGACCACGCCAGTGGACCCTGGTAGGATGAGGCAGGCAATACCAGATTCGATCCTCGAATGCTCCAGTATCTCCCTCACCTTTGGGGTAAGATCCACTATGTGGCCGCTCCCTTTGGTACTCAGTTCTATGGTGTGGGTCTCTACTGCCATACCCATCTTTTACTCATCTGGGCAGCAAAATTTCAACTGCCAGGTTGTTCGTTTGAAAATGGAAAGGTTTTCTTGAATAAGGGATTCTGGATAGGTGGAATATAATGGATGAGAGGATACTGAAGAGATATCCAAAGGATGTGGGGCTCCGTGACGGAGGCAAGGTGAGGTTGAGACCACTGAAGGAGGAAGATCTTGAGAAACTCTACGAGTTCTTCCTCACCAGCGTCACGGAGGATGACCATATGCTCCTCAGGGACAATGTGAAGGACTACTATGTGTTGGAGAAGTGGTGCAAAAACATTGACTGCGACAGGGTCTTCCCTATTGTGGCTGAAGCGGGGGACGGCAGAATCATTGGCAATGCCACTCTTCACAAGAGGGAGTTTGGGTGGTCCAGGGCAGTGGCCAAGATCAGGGTGGTCACCTGCTCCGAGTGTAGGGGGATGGGGCTGGGGACGGCCATGATCAGAGAACTACTCGATGTTGCTCGTCTAATAGGGGTGGAAAAGGTGATGGCTGAGGCACTATCCAGCCAGAAAGGGGCAATGGATGCATTGGAGAAGCTGGGTTTCCAAAAGGCTGCCTGTATCCCTGGGCTCGCTAGCGACTATATGGGGCACAGCCACGATCTCTGCATATTCATTTATACAGTAAACCCGGAATGGGATGCCTTCTGAGCCAGAGCTGCCAGTTTCCCGTATATCTTTTCCACCTGCTTTCTGGTCTCTTGTAGGGTACCGGAGTTATCCACTACATAGTGGGCAAAAGGGAGTTTCTCATTTAAGGGCATTTGGTTCCTTAGCCTCTGTTCAGCACCTTGAAGATCCAGCCCATCTCTATCCATAAGGCGGGCGATCTGGACTTCTGTAGGCACCCACACCACAATCACCCTGTCCATGTTCTTATGGAGCCCTGACTCTATGAGAAGGGGCACGTCAAAGATGATCAAGGCCCCTGGGTCCTCTCTTAGGATCCCTTCGGTAATCTCTCTCCTGAGTTGGATCACCTTAGGGTGAATGATGGCCTCTAAACGCCTCTTTGCATGATAATCGCGAAACACCAATCCTGCCAGCCGCTTCCTGTCTATATCCCCATCAGGGGTGAGGTAACCCTCACCGAAGGTCTCTACCACCTCCCTCCATCCAGGGGTGCCTGGTGCCACCACCCTCCTTGCCAGTTCGTCCGCATCGATCACGTAGGCCCCCAACTCTTGAAAGATGCGGGCCACCGTGGACTTTCCACTGGCTATTCCCCCTGTAAGGCCTACAATCAGCGCCATCTCAATGTGCCTCTTCCCAGTTCCTTCCCATCCCTACGTGGACCACCAGGGGGACACCTATGGGATACACCCCTTCCATGATTTCCCTCACGTTCTCCTTTAACTGCTCCAGCTCGTTTGGGGGAACTTCAAAGAGAAGCTCATCGTGAACCTGAAGGATCATCTTGCTTTTTAGTCTGTGCTCTCGGATGTACCTGTCTATGCGGATCATGGCAAGCTTGATGATGTCTGCAGCAGAACCCTGAATAGGTGTATTTATGGCATAGCGCTTGCCCAACTCTCTGGTGTTGCGGTTAGAGCTGAAAAGCTCTGGGATGAAGCGTCTTCTCCCCATGATGGTGGTAACGAACCCTTTTTCCTGGGCCTCTTTCACTAAGAAGTCAATGTAGTTCTTCACCCCTGGATAGCGCTGGAAGTACCTCTCAATATAATCCGCCGCCTCTTCCACTGGAATCTTGAGCTCCTGAGAGAGGCCATATGGGCTCATCCCATAGATGATGCCGAAATTCACCACTTTGGCTTTCCTCCTTAGCTCAGGTGTCACCGCCTGAGATGGCACATCGAAGATCTCGCATGCGGTACGGGTGTGGATATCCTCACCCTTTTTGAAGGCCTCTATAAGCTTTTCGTCCTTGGAGAGGGCTGCCATGATCCGCAGCTCTATCTGGGAGTAGTCCGCGGAGAGGAGCAAACAGCCCCCCTCTGCCACAAAGGCCTCCCTGATCATGCGCCCTAACTCAGTGCGGATGGGGATGTTCTGGAGATTAGGATCAGAGCTGGAGAGTCTACCCGTGGCCGTTACTGCCTGGTTGAAGGAGGTATGGACCCTACCCGTCCTTGGATTGATCATCTTGATCAGCCCCTCCGCATAAGTAGACTTAAGCTTGGCAAGCTGGCGGTACTCCAAGACCTTTGCAGGCAGGGGGTGCTCCAAGGCAAGCTGGGCGAGGACCTCCACATTGGTTGAGTAACCGGTCTTGGTCTTTTTTGTGGGCTTCAGTTTCAACTTGTCAAAGAGTACCTGGGCCAATTGACGTGGGGAGTTTATGTTAAAAGGTTCACCTGCAAGGCGATGGATCTCTCCCTCGAGGCGCTCTATTTCTCCTTCAAGGAATCTGGCTATGGTCTCCAACCTTTCCTTGTCTACCTTGATTCCTGCAAGTTCCATCCTGGCCAGCACGGGAACTAAGGGCATCTCCAGGTCTCTGAAGAGGTCTATGAGCCCCTCTGCCAGCAACTGTTCATTTAGGATGTGCTTCAGCCGCAAGGTGATGTCCGCATCTTCACAGGCATAGTCCCTTGCCACTTCAGGGGCTACCTGGACAAAAGGGATCTCCCTTTTCCCCCTGCTCGTCACCTCCTTGTAGGTGGTGGTCCTGTACCCTAAGTACTCCAAAGCCAGTTCATCCAGGCCGTGGGAACGCTTCCCTGGGTTCAGGAGATAAGAGGCCACCATAGTATCAAAGATGGGTCCATCCACATGGTAACCCCTGGAGAATAGGATGACCAACTCGTATTTGATATTCTGGCCTACTTTTTCCTGATGGGGATCCTCGAGGAGAGAAGCGAGACCCATTAATGCCTCCTTCTCTTTGAGATTTGTTCCCTTGGAATGACCGAAGGGTACGTACCAACCTGCCTTCTCTTGAGAGGTGAGGGCCAATCCTACAAGCTTAGCCTCCACTGGTGAGAGGGAGTCTGTTTCAAAGTCAAAGGAGAACTCTGGTGAGCTTCGAATACGTTGGAGCAGCTCCCGGTACTCATCCATAGAGCTCACCAACTGATAATCCCCTTTATCTTCTTCGCCCTGGGGCAACTCCCTGAAGAGGGTGGTGAACTCCAGTTCTCTAAAGAGCTCCCTCAGTCTATTATAGTCTGGCTCTTGGAGTTTTAGCTCTTCCCATGGGATCTGAATGGGGAGGTCCTGACGGACCTTCACCAAGTCTTTACTCATTTTGGCTATTTCTTTGGCATCTTCCAGCTTTTTTTTGAACCGCGTTGGCACCCCGTTGAGGTGTTCAAAGATCGCCTCCACAGTCCCAAACTCCCGCACCAGCGTCTGGGCGCTCTTGAGGCCTATCCCCTTAACGCCTGGGATGTTATCTATGCTGTCTCCTGAAAGGCCTAATAGATCGGGTATCTGATGCGGGGCCACGCCCAAACGTTTCTCCACCTCTTTGGGACCATAGAGGGCATCCTTCATAGGGTCATAAACCTTGATCCTTTCTGAAACCATCTGGAGCATATCTTTGTCACCCGTGACTATCACGACATAGAACCCGCTGGTCTCTGCCTTCTTTGCCAGGGTAGCTATCACATCGTCCGCCTCATAGTTCTCCAGCTCCAGGATGGGTATCCTCATGGCTTTCACCACTTCCCTGAGATAGGGGATCTGAACAGCAAGCTCGTCAGGCATGGGTGGGCGCTGGGCCTTATACTCTTTGTAGGCGTCCCTCCTGAAGGTCTCCCGGCTCACGTCAAAGGCGATTGCCATATAGTCTGGCCTTTCCTCTCTGATGATCTTGAGGAGCATCCGGGTGAATCCGTATGCAGCATGGGTAGGCATGCCCTTGGAGTTTGAGAGAAAGGGGAGGGCAAAATAGGCACGATAGAGGTAGGAGGAACCATCTATAAGATAAAGCATGGCCCCCTCAGAGGTCAGGAGAGGCGTCTGGGCCACTTTGATACTCCTCCATAAGGTGCTTAAGGAGCTGAGGCACAGTGGTGATCTCCCTTACCTCAGCCACCCTGGCCCCAGCGAAGATAAGCCCCTCTTCTATGTCCCCCCGCTTTGCCAGGAGGAGGGCCTGGGCAATGCAGTAAGGCACATTTAGGGGGTCACATGCCCTCAAACAGCGATAAGGACAGGTTACCGGCCTCTTTTCACCCCTAAGCATGGCCTCTAAGAAGGGGTTCCTCAAGGCGCGGCCAGGCATACCCACTGGGCTCTCGATAATGAGTATATCCTCCTCTTTTGCCTTGACATATGCCTCCTTGAAACTTGGGGCTGCATCACATTCCTTGGTGGCTACAAAGCGGGTGGCCATCTGAACTCCCTGAGCGCCGGCCTCTATAGCCCTCCTTATCTCCCATCCATAAAAGATCCCCCCACCCACTATGAGGGGGATAGGGCTGTCCTTCTCATAGGGCCTGAGTGCTTCCCTTGTCTCCCTTAAGATGGTGAGGAGAGGCGTGTATGTGCCTTTTACCAGCTCATCGTATTTGAACCCCAGGTGCCCCCCCGCCTTGGCCCCCTCTATCACAAAGGCATCGGGTAGCCTATGATATTTCTTCAACCAGTTTTTCGTGATAAGCACACCCGCCCTGGCAGAGGATATAATGGGCACTAATTTTGTGGGGGATCCATTGGCAAGCTTGGGGAGGTTCATGGGAAGGCCTGCCCCTGAGAATATAATGTCTGCCCCCTCCTCAATCGCTACCCCCACTAAATTCCTGTAGTCACTCTGGGCTACCATAATGTTTACTGCCACAGGTCTTTTCCCCACTATCTCCCTGGTCTTTCTTATCTCCCTTCTGAGTGCCCTCAGGTCAGCCTGGGGAAGATTGCGAAACGCATCTGCCTCCTCCAGTCCTATGGCTGCAGCAGCAATGGTACCTATCCCACCATGGAGAGAGACTGCAGAAGCAAGTCCGTGTAT
Source organism: Aquificota bacterium (assembly GCA_015486015.1). Taxonomy (GTDB): domain Bacteria; phylum Thermosulfidibacterota; class Thermosulfidibacteria; order Thermosulfidibacterales; family B14-G1; genus WFSI01. The sequence continues at coordinate 111,342 of WFSL01000024.1, forward strand.
GGAAATTCTCACCCCCATGCCCCCTTGGATTATGGGGTGGGGGACCTCTATGTCCCCTATGCGGAGCGATGGCCAGGGAGCCTTCATCTATTTGGTGTATGCCTCCGGTGCCTTTGTACCCGTCCTTATAGTGAGTATGGTGCTGAAGGGCTTTTTATCAATGGAGATCTGGCAGGTTTTGTTGGGTGCATTAAAGTCCAGGAGGGCCTCGTCCCCATACTGATAGGAGGAGACCAAAGTCCAGCCATAGGTAGGCATCTGTTGCTTGTAGAAGTTTACCATATCCCCCACCTTGGCCTTCCCCTCAAATACCAGCACCCCAGCCTTCACCCCGTTAGATTCGAAGAAGAAACTCTTGTCCGGTTGGTAGGTAAATTTGGGATAGAGGGGGATATTGTTGGCGAGCCTTTGGACTGCATTTGCCTCTTTCTTGGGTGTCTTAGCGGCCTTTTTCCTTGATAGAGTAGCGCACCCTGCCATCAATACCACCGCCATCGCCACCGCTATAAACTTGAAGCTCTTCATAACACCCCCTCCTTCTCCTTTTAATTGGTTGCAGTTTAGAATACCAATATAGAGATAATCAAGGGTAGGAGGATCCTAATAATGATGGAAGAAGGGCATGCTGGAGGGAAGGGAAGAAAGGGGTTTGCATTCAGTGAGATGTGCCTATTGCACGAGACGGGTGGGCATCCAGAAAGCAAGGGGAGGCTGAGGGCCATTGTTGATGCTATCGAGGGGACCAGATTTTCGGGCCCTCTGGAAATGCTAAGGTGTAGGTCCGCCTCTGTGGATGAAGTGGCGCTGAATCATGCAGTGGATTACATTGACCAGGTGAAATCCCTCTGTGAGGCAGGAGGAGGCTACCTTGATCCAGACACGGTGGTCTCTCAGGGTTCTTTTGAGGCTGCCATGTGGGCTGTGGGGTGTGTACTCGATGCTGTCACTGCTGTAATGGATGGAAGGTGCTCTTCCGTCTTTTGTGCTGTACGCCCCCCTGGGCACCACGCATTACGGTCCAGGGGCATGGGGTTTTGTCTCTTCAACAACGTGGCCATAGCTGCGAAGTATGCAAGGAAACGGGGTATAGGCAGGGTCTTGATAGTAGACTGGGATGCCCACCACGGCAATGGGACCCAGGAGGCCTTTTACGAAGATCCTACAGTTTTCTATTTTTCTACCCATCAATCCCCTCTCTATCCTGGTACAGGAATGGCCCATGAAACTGGCAAAGGACCAGGCTTAGGCTATACCCTCAATTGTCCCCTTTCTCCAGGCAGTGGAGACGAGGAGTTCTGTCGTATATACGATGAGGTCTTTCTACCTAAGGCCCATGCCTTTAGGCCTGAGCTCATCCTTATATCCGCAGGATACGATAGCCATCGCTTGGACCCATTGGCATCTCTAAGGCTTTCCACTCAGGGTTTCCAGGGTCTGGCTTCGAGGATTGCTGAGCTAAGCAAGGAGGTTGGGGCACCAATAGTAGCCGTACTTGAGGGGGGGTACAACCTCTCTGCATTAAGAGACTCTGTGATTGCCACTATAGAAGCCTTTCCGTAGGCAATCTATCCAGAGGGGTTTCCCCAGAGATTTCACTGATGGACTGATGTTTCCTTGATAATCGAGAACTTTTACTTCGTTTTCTAAAGCCAAAGAAGCAGGGAACCCCTGTCTATCCAGGGTTGATTTATATTGCCTCATTCTTCTATTCTATGTCGCTTTCCTTAGTGGAGCGAAGTGGGAGAGCTGTGAAAGAGGAAGGTGTTGTAAAAGACTTCGGTTCGCGTGGAGGAGACATTGAACTTTTGGCATCGGTGAACAGGTCTAAAGGGGATTTATGCCCTTGAATATCAAGGTGAGATGGGATGCCAGTGAATTATCATCATAGGCTTGCAATGGAGTCGGCGAGGCGACTCTTGAGGAAGGAGGCTTATGCGCATTTAAGGAAGGTGTTGGAGAAACTCCACGCAGCCGATATCGCCCTCCTCATGGGTCAGTTGAGTCGCAAGGAGAGGCAGGTCCTTTTTAATCTGCTTGCACCCCCAAAGTCGGCACAGGTAGTGGTAGAGATGGACTCCCTCTTGCAGGTAGAGGTGCTGGAGAACCTTGAGCCCCAAGAAATCCTCAAGATCCTCATCCACCTTCCCTCAGACAAGACCGTGGAGATATTAGAGACTCTTTCAGAGGATAAGAGGGAGGAACTCCTCCCATTCCTGAAGGAGAAGGACGTTGACCATCTCCTCAGCTATCCAGAAGAGACGGCTGGACGTATCATGTCCACGGACTATCTGGCCTTGCCAGAGAATATGACCGTAGAGGAGGCCATAGAAGAGATCCGCCGTTCTAAGGAGAAAGAGGTCTTCTACACTTATGTAGTGGATGCCAGAAACCATTTAGTAGGGGTGGTCTCCTTGAGACAACTTATCCTCCATGACCCTACAGCCACCCTTGGCGAGGTGATGAATCCCGATGTGGTCAAGGTGAGGGCGGATATGGACCAGGAGGAAGTCGCCAGGATAGTGGCCCGTTATGACCTCCTTGCTGTACCTGTGGTGGATGAGAGCAATAGACTTGTAGGTCTCGTGACGGTGGACGATGTGATAGACATTATACAAGAGGAAGCCACAGAGGATATCTATAAGATGGTGGGGACCTCCGAAGAGGAACTGTGGGAGGCGTCAACCCTCAAGATCGCTGGATACCGGCTCCCTTGGTTGTCATTCACCTTGGTAGGGGAGATGATCTCTGGGCTGGTGATCAAGCATTACCATCACACCATCTCTACCTTTGTTTCGGTAGCCTTTTTTGTCCCCCTCATTATGGCCCTTACGGGGGCCGTAGGGAACCAAACTCAGACTATCATCGTACGAGGGATGGCCACCGGGAGGATGGAGGGTATGGCATGGAGGATCCTCAGGAGGCAGCTCGGTGTGGGTTCTATCATGGGCCTGGTGGCGGGGGCCTTGGCTATGGGTCTGGTGATCCTGGTCCAGAAAAACGTAATGCTTGGGGCGACCGTAGGGGTATCCCTTTTAGTCTCCATGAGCATCTCGTCTGCCATTGGGGTCCTTGTCCCCATATCTTTCAGACGGGTAGGGGTAGATCCTGCCCTTACCGTTCCCTCTATTGCCACCCTCAGTGATATCACGGGGACCTTCATCTACTTAAGCCTGGCTACCTATCTCTTTCTCCAGATGGGGTGAGGTGGGGTTGGTTTTGGCTGCCATCGGGTATATATAGCTTTTGAAATGATCAGAAGGGGCGAACAAGGATGATAGTGAAATTGATGGAGAAGGTAGTGGGCACAAAGAACGAGAGGGAGCTGAAGAAGCTCTGGCCCATTGTCCACCAGGTAAATGAAAGAGAGGAAGAAGTGATGGGCCTCTCTATGGAAGGCCTTACCGCTAAGACTCAGGAGTTCAAGGAGAGACTGGCAAAGGGTGCTTCTTTGGACGATCTCTTGGTGGAGGCTTTTGCAGTGGTGAGGGAAGTGGCCAAGCGAACCGTGGGTATGAGGCCATTTGATGTCCAAATCCTGGGGGGCATTGTGCTTCACCAAGGTAAGATTGCAGAGATGAAGACAGGTGAGGGGAAGACGTTAGTGGCTACTATGCCTATATATCTCAATGCCTTGGAAGGAATGGGTGTGCATCTCGTTACTGTGAATGACTATTTGGCAAAGAGGGATGCCTTATGGATGGGCCCCATATACCTCACATTGGGTCTCACTGTGGGGGTAATCCAGCACGATGCTTCCTTCTTAGTGGAGTGGGAGGATCCCCGGGTTTTCAAGACAAAGCTGGTGCCCTGTTCCAGGAGGGAGGCCTATCAAGCCGATGTCACCTATGGTCAGAACAATGAGTTTGGTTTTGATTATCTTAGGGACAATATGGCCTGGGATATGTCCGAGTGTGTTCAGAGAGAGCTGAACTACGCCATTGTAGATGAGGTGGACTCTATCCTTATTGATGAGGCCCGTACCCCCCTCATCATTTCAGGGCCCTCTGAGGAGTCTACAGAGCTCTATCATGTAGCGGACAAGGTGGTGCGTCAACTTAAAGGGAACCTCCATTACGAGGTGGATGAAGAAGAGAGGGCCGTTACCCTTACCGATGAGGGCGTGACCAAGGTGGAGGACCAACTCAGGAGGATGAAGGTCTTAAGGGGTGAGAGCCTATATGATCCCTCCAATATAGATGTGCTCCACCACGTGGAGCAAGCCCTCAAGGCCCATGTTCTCTTCAAGAGGGATGTAGATTACGTAGTGAAAGAGGGGAAGGTGGTGATTGTTGATGAATTCACGGGCCGCCTTATGCCTGGACGACGTTGGAGTGATGGCCTCCACCAAGCTGTAGAGGCCAAGGAGGGTGTGAGGATAGAGAGTGAAAACCAGACCTTGGCCACCATCACCTTTCAAAACTATTTTAGAATGTATAACAAGCTTGCAGGTATGACAGGAACCGCCGCCACTGAGGCGGGGGAGTTTGTGGAGATTTATGGCTTGGAAGTCATAGAAGTGCCCACCTACAAGCCCATGATAAGGGTGGACTATCCCGACCTGGTCTTCAAGACCCAAAAAGAAAAGTTCGAGGCGGTGGTGAAGGAGATAGAAGAGCTACACAGGCGAGGTCAGCCTGTGCTGGTTGGTACTACCTCTATCGAAAACTCCGAGAGGCTTTCCGCCATGCTGAAGAAGCGCCGGATCAAACACCACGTGCTTAATGCCAAGCATCATGAGAAGGAGGCGGAGATTGTGGCGCAGGCGGGCAGATTGGGGGCTGTGACCATTGCCACCAACATGGCTGGGAGGGGGACAGACATCCTCTTGGGTGGAAATCCCCAGTTTTTGGCAAAGGATATCTTAAATAGGCGCTTTCCTAAGGGGAGCGAGATACCGCCTGAGGAATGGAAGAAGGCCTTGGCAGAGGCCCAGGCCATCACTGAAAAGGAGCACGAAGAGGTGGTTAGCCTCGGGGGGCTTCACATCATAGGTACCGAGCGGCACGAGTCTCGCCGTGTAGATAATCAGTTGAGGGGAAGGTCTGGGAGGCAGGGAGACCCTGGTTCCAGCCGGTTTTATCTCTCGTTGGAAGATGATCTATTGCGCATATTTGGGGGAGACAAGCTCCTTAAAGTGATGGATAAACTGGGAATGAAAGAGGGGGAACCTATAGAGCATAGGATGGTGACTAAGGCCATAGAGAATGCCCAGAAGAAGGTAGAAGGGCATAACTTTGAGATTAGGAAGCATCTGTTGGAATATGACGATGTGATGAACAAGCAGCGTGAAGTGGTCTACACCCAGCGGCGTGAGATTTTGGAGGGTAAGGACCTGAAAGAGGACATCCTTTCGATGGCACAGGATCTCCTTGACGCTGCCATAGAGGTATTTCTCCCTGAAAAGAGCAGGCCTGAGGAGTGGAATCTCGATGGGGTGGCGAAGGAGATGGAGAGGCGTTTTGGCATAACCATCGAATCTACCGCACTTCAAGGCCTCTCGAGAGAAGAGATTAGGGAGCTTCTCAGTGCTCGGGTCGCCGAGGCGTATCAGAGGAAAGAGGAAGAGGTGGGCACAGAGCAACTGAGGAACCTGGAGAGGATGGTCACCCTCTATATCCTGGATAACCTTTGGAAAGACCAACTCCTGGCCATGGACCATCTGAGAGAAGGGATAGGTCTCAGGGGCTACGGCCAGAAGGATCCCCTCAATGAGTATAAGAGGGAGTCTTATGATCTCTTTATGGACATGATAGATCGTCTAAAGGGCCAGGTAGTGGAAACCCTCTTTCGCCTCCAGGTTCGGGAGGAGAGTACCTCAGCTCGTCCACTCACCAGGAGGGAGAGGAGGATGTATAGGGAACACCGGGGTGAAATGGCTGCAGCTGCTGAGGCAGGGGAGGCCCTCCAACCTTATAGGAGGGAAGGGAGAAAGATTGGAAGGAATGAACCTTGCCCTTGCGGCAGTGGCAAGAAGTACAAACATTGCTGTGGGAAGAGGGTTTAAAAAGGCCGGGGCCCCTTAAGGGCCCCGACAACAATAAAAAAACGCCTATCTGTTTACCAGGTCCTTCAAGGCCTTCCCGGGTTTGAACTTTGGTACCTTGCTGGCAGGGATGACAATTTCTGCTTTGGTTTGGGGGTTGCGCCCTCTCCTCTGTGCCCTCTCAGCCACCATGAAGGTGCCAAATCCCACCAGGGTTACCTTCCCCCCCTTGGCCAGGGAATCCTTTACACCTTCGATGAAGGCGCCCAGGGCCTTCTCCGCAGCTGACTTTGTGATGCCCGCCTCCTTGGCCATGACAGCCACCAACTCTGCCTTTGTCATACTCCCCTCCTTTCGCTTTTTGACTTCCTCTATGCCCCTTCGGTCTTTTTCTTTAAGAGAGGTAACAACAAAGTTATAAAAATGTCAAGGGCTAATTCTCAAATTAGGTATGTGAAAATGTGAGGATGAATCTTTCACATATTATGATATTCTAATAACATGGTTCTTTATACATGTGTAGCACAGGTAATTATTTGATAAAATAGGGATTATGGAGGTGTGCTATGAAATGTAGCATCATAGGGGTCGGAAAGATGGGGGAGGCCATCCTAAGGGGCCTCTTATCCCTCGCTGAGGAGGGGGGGATCTCTCTCACCGGATACGAGGTTTCACCCCAAAGGAGGGGCGAAATAAGCAAGAAATATCATGTCCAGTTGGCCTCCTCTCTGGAAGATGCTATTGAGGAAAGCGATGCGGTGATCGTCGCTGTAAAGCCTCAGCAGATGGAGGCCCTCCTGAATAATATGGGGCCCCTTGTGGGGGGGAGGCTCCTGATCTCTGTGGCTGCCGGCATCACCAGTGCATTCATCCACGCCAGGGTCTCTCCGGAGGCTCGGATAGTAAGGGTGATGCCTAATACCCCTGCCCTGGTAAGGGAAGGGGCACTAGCCTATGCCTTGGGGCCTAATGCCCAAGAGGAGGACAGGAGATGGGTAGAGGCGCTTCTTAGCCCATTGGGGAAAGTAGTTGAGGTTGAAGAAGGTCTCATGGATGCAGTCACTGCCCTCTCGGGGAGTGGGCCTGCCTATGTCTATCTCTTCATGCAGTCCCTGTCGGATGCAGGGGTGAGGGTAGGCTTGCCCAGGGAATTGGCCAATCTCTTGGTTTTTCAGACTGTGAAGGGAAGCCTGAAACTCATGGAGGAGACGGGAAGTCATCCGGCTCAGTTGATGGAGATGGTTACCTCCCCTGGAGGGACAACCATTGCTGCCCTTCATGCTATGGAGAGGGCTGGGATCAGAGGCATTGTAATGGATGGGGTCAGGGCGGCGGAGTCCCGTGCTCGAGAGCTTGCAAAGGAAAAGCAGCAGACCTAATCTTCCCTTTGTCAGGGGGAGGTGATGGGTGAATCCTGGATATATGTGAAGGGTGCCAGGCAGCACAATTTAAAGAACATCGATGTTCAGATACCCCGCAATGCATTGGTGGTGATCACTGGCCTGTCTGGCTCTGGAAAGTCGAGTCTGGCCTTCGATACCATCTATGCAGAGGGGCAGAGGAGGTATGTGGAGTCCTTGTCTGCATATGCCCGTCAGTTCTTGTCTCTCATGGAGAAGCCTGATGTGGATGCCATAGAGGGCTTATCCCCTGCAGTGGCCATAGACCAGAAAAAGGTGACCAGAAACCCTCGTTCCACGGTGGGAACAGTGACAGAGATATACGATTACCTCAGGCTCCTCTTTGCCCGCTTAGGTACCCCTTACTGTCCCTCATGCAACGGGCCTATTACCTCTATGTCCCCCCAAGAGATGGTGGAAGAGGTGCTATCATGGCCTCGGGCTATGAAGATACAGGTGCTCTCTCCGTTGGTGCGAGGGAGGAAGGGGGAATTCAAGGAGCTATTTTCGGCCCTGAAGAGGGAGGGTTTTGTGAGGGTAAGGGTGGACGGAGAGGTCTATCGTTTTGATGATCTCCCTCCCTTAGAGAGGAACAAGAAGCACACTATTGATCTTGTGGTGGACAGACTGGTGGTGATGGAAGGGGCCCGAGCACGGCTGGCAGATTCCCTTGAGCTGGCCCTTTGTAAGGGAGATGGGCTTGTGATCGTATGGAGGGAGGATGGGAGAGAAGTGCTCTTCAGCGAAAAACTGAGCTGTCCCATCTGTGGAATAAGCCTGCCCGAGATCTCCCCCCGAATATTCTCCTTCAACTCCCCTTATGGAGCGTGCAGCAGATGCGATGGGTTGGGATTCAGAAGGGAGATTGATCCTGAAAGGGTCGTGGATCCCTCCCTCTCTATCGCTGAGGGGGCTGTGATTCCATGGCGGGACTCCGATTATTACACCCAGTTGCTTTTCAAGATGGCCAGCCATGTAGGCATTCCTCTTCACGTCCCATTTCACGATCTCTCCCAGGAGCAACAGAAGGCTGTCCTCTATGGGACATCAGAGCGGTTTTCTTTCAGGTATCGCTGGAGGGGCAGAAGTAGGGGATTCAATACATACTTTGAGGGGGTGATACCCAATTTAGAGAGGCGCTATCGGGAGACGGAATCTGAGAGGGTAAGAGAGGAAATTGAACAGTACATGAGGGAGATCCCCTGTCCACAATGTGGCGGTACCCGCTTGAAGCGCGAAAGCCTCTGCGTGAAAGTCCAGGGGTACAATATCGCCCAGGTGGCTGCCCTTTCCGTAACTGAGGCCCTAAATCTTTTCTCAAGGATGGAGTTTTCAGGGGAAAAGGCCTCTATAGCAGAGAGGATTCTCAGGGAAATTATCGTTCGTTTGAGGTTTCTCCAGGAGGTGGGCCTGGGCTATCTCACCTTGGACCGGCCCTCATCTACCTTGGCTGGAGGGGAGAGTCAGCGCATCAGATTGGCTACCCAGATAGGCTCTGGGTTAGTAGGGGTTACCTATGTCCTGGATGAGCCCAGTATAGGTTTGCATCCCAGGGATCAACACCGCTTGTTGGAGAACCTGAAGCGACTCAGGGATCTGGGCAACACAGTGATTGTGGTGGAGCATGATGAGGCCACCATTAGGACGGCCGACTATGTGGTGGACCTGGGGCCGGGGGCAGGGCGTGATGGGGGATATGTCGTGGCTGCAGGCCCCCCATCTGCAATAGAGGAAGAGCCATCCTCCATTACAGGCATGTATCTGAGGGGAGAAAAGAGGGTACCAATGCCTTTGAAACGGCGCTCTCCGAAGGCCTGCCTCACCATCGAAGGTGCTACTCTACACAACCTCAAGGGCATAGATGTCACCATCCCGTTGGGGTGTCTTGTGTGTGTAACCGGGGTCTCGGGCTCGGGTAAGTCTAGCTTAGTGATAGAGACCCTTTACCCGGCCCTAAGGAATAGGCTGTCCGGGACCAGACTCCCTGCAGGGCCCCATAAAAGGATCTCAGGGGCCGAGCACCTGGACAAGGTGGTTATGGTGGACCAGTCCCCCATTGGGAGGACCCCACGCTCCAATCCAGCCACCTATACTGGCGTGTTCACTCCCATCAGGGAGGTGTTTGCACGTCTTCCCGAAAGTAGGGCAAGGGGGTACAGACCCGGGCGGTTCAGCTTCAATGTAAAAGGGGGGCGTTGCGAACACTGTCGTGGAGAGGGTGCGATCTTAGTGGAGATGCACTTTCTCCCAGATATGTATGTGACCTGCCAGGTGTGCAATGGCAAGCGGTACAACAATGAAACCCTGGATATACGTTACAAGGGGAAGAACATCCACGATGTATTGGAGATGACCGTGGATGAAGCATTGACCTTTTTCCAGCACATACCGGCCATAAGCCGGAGACTGGAGACCTTGCAGCAGGTAGGGTTGGGATACATCAAGTTGGGTCAATCTGCTACCACCTTATCCGGTGGAGAGGCCCAGAGGGTGAAGCTGAGCCGAGAACTCTCTCGTCGATCCCATGGGAGTACGCTTTACATATTGGATGAGCCTACCACGGGGCTCCATCTCGAGGATGTGTGCCATCTCCTGAAGATACTGCATCGTCTGGTGGATATGGGTAATACAGTGGTTGTAATTGAACACCATCTGGATGTCATTAAGAACGCCGATTGGGTGATAGATCTGGGCCCAGAAGGGGGAGAGGAGGGAGGATATGTGGTGGCCCAGGGCCCCCCAGAACAGGTAGCAGCTTCACCTGCCTCTATCACGGGCAGTTTTCTGCGCCCTATTCTTGAAAAGAATGTATTATCAGTTAGTTATGGCCGATAAGGGTGGGAGCTTAAATTTCATGCAAGGCTACTCTCCCTCCCAAAACCTGTGTAGATAGAGACAAAACTCACACGATTTTCCCCAGCATTTCCCCAGGCAATGGGGAAATGCAGAAATAATACAAACTAAGTTCTATTCTTCTCCCTCCTCAAGTGGAAGGGTCTCCAGCTCCCTCTCAATTAGGGCTTGGTAGTCGCTGGCATCCATAAGCCTCTTGAGTTCCTCTGGGTCTTCCATCTCTATCACAGCAATCCATCCTTCCCCATAGGGGTCGTCATTTATGATGGATGGGTCATCCAGCAAGAAGCTATTAACCTCGGTCACTCGCCCAGATAGGGGCGCATAGATCTCTGTAACGCCTCGGATGGACTCCAAGGATCCTATCACTTCCATCTGTTGTACCCTCATGCCTACCTCAGGCAACTCCACATAGGATATCTCTCCCAGCTCATTCTGGACGAACTCGGTAACACCCATTACCACTTGGCCTTCCCCCTCTTGCCTCACCCACGAGTGCTCCCGTGTGTACAATAAATCCTCTGGAAACTCCATTGGCCACCTCCTCAGTTTCCCAAGGCCTCTGTTCTTAATACATACCACGCCCTTTTCCTGGGCCATTAGAGCTGAGCTAAATATAAGTATATCCCTTGAATAGAGGCTTCAAGGGGCGTACTCACAGCCTTGTTATGAATGCCACGGCCTCCTCTCTGTTTCTTACCTTTCCTTCCTCCTGAGCCTCTACCAGTGCCTTCAGGATTTCGCCCACCTTGGGGCCGGGAGAGAGACTCAAGATCTTCATCACCTCTTTTCCATTGAGCAGTGGACGCTGCATCCTCTCGTCGGAGAGGAAGGTGGTGTAATAAAAGGATAGCAGCTCTTCTACCTTGGGGAGGAAATAGAAGAAACCCCTCTCTCCACTACTTGCCAAGGTGTCAGCCAGGGAGAGGAGGGCCACCAACACCCCCTTGTCGCCCAACCGACGGAAGAATCGTCCCTTGGCCTTAGGGGTTATTACATCCTGTCTGGCAAGCAGATGTATCCACATGTGGTGTGCGATCAAGAGGGAGAGGAGGGTAGAGGCGTTTGTGCCAAGGCCTAATCTCCTCCCTATCCCTTTCGCTATGACCCCACCCTCCCTGTCGTGTCCCCAGAAGGTGAGATCCTCTCCCCTCTCTGCCATGGTTGGTGGCTTGCCTATATCGTGTAAAAGGGAGGCCAACTTGAGCACAACCCCCATAGAGATGCCTCCCTCTACTTTCTTCTTCAAGATGCCTTTCATCCTGAAGGTGTGGTTGGGAAAGAGGTAGCTTAGGAAAGGGAGTATCCGTTCCAATGCCTTGAGGGTCCCCAAGAGGTGGCCTTTAAGGTCTGTACCACACCACTTCCCCTGAAGGATGCCCCGTCCTTCCTCTACCTCAGGGAGGAGGTGCGAGAGCGCACCACAGGCATCCATTGCATAGAATGCCTTTGAAGACAGGGGGTGGCTCAGGATGAGGGATAGCTCCTCCCTGATGCGTTCAGGGGCTGCCTGGGGAAGCAGGTGGGCATCTCGTCTCAGCATCTCTAAGGTATCAGGGGTAGGGGAAAAGCCCAGTAAGAGGGATAAACGGTAGGTCCTGAGCAACCTAAGTGGGTCTTTTTTGAAGGTCCACGGTGTCAAGGCCCTTAGCCTCCTCAACCTCATGTCCCGTCTCCCCCCCCACGGATCCGCCAGTTGCTTTTGAGAGAGGGAGTAGGCCATGGCGTTAACGGTGAAATCCCTCTCTTGAAGGTCCTCTTCCAGTGTGGGAGCCTTGGGAGCCGAGATGTCTACCTGATACCCACCGCATATAGCCCGATAGATGCCTCTCAGGGGGTCCAAAGGGAACCATGGGCAAGGCATCCCCTCAAGGAGATCCAAAGGATTGCCAAAGTACAAGAGATCCATATCCTTGGAGTCCCTCCCCAATAGAAGGTCTCTTAGGAACCCCCCTACCAAGAAAAGGTCCCCTTTAGATCTGGCCTGAAAGGAGGCCAAGATCCTCCATGCCTCTTTTGGTATCCGGTCTTCCATCATGGTTTGACTGGGAATATATCCTAAGGGTAACCTAAGACAACAGCAGGAGACAGGGCGTGGAGAGATTGAAGAGAGTAAGATTGGTGGCGATGGATGTGGACGGTGTACTCACCGATGGGGGGATCATTTTGGGCACCCATGGGCAGGAAATCAAACGCTTCCACGTGAGGGACGGCCATGGCATGGTGCTCTTGCACCGGGTGGGAATCAGGACCGCCATTATTACAGGCAGACACTCTCAAGTGGTAGAGAGGAGGGCACAGGAGCTGGGAATAACCTTCCTCTTCCAGGGGAGCATGGATAAGCTTGCTACTTACGGCGAACTGAAGAGTCAGGCAGGGGTCCAGGATGAGGAGGTGGCTTATATTGGTGACGACCTGGTAGATATCCCTATCATGATGAGGGTAGGTGTGGCCGTTGCTGTTGCTGATGCCCATCCTATGGTCCGTGAGGTAGCCCATTTTGTGACTAAGGTCCCCGGTGGTCATGGTGCCGTGCGAGAATTTGCAGAGGCGCTCCTCAAGGCCCAAGGAAAGTGGGAAGAGGCCACGAGGCAGTATAGGGGATGAAGAAGGTTACCAAAGGCAGGCTTATCCTCTTTCTGGGCTTGGTGGTGCTGGGATTGACGGCCTGGGTTCTGTGGAGGGGGGTTTCTTTTTACAGGGAGGAGGGAAAGAGGGCTGTGCATGAGAACGAGACAATGGAAAAGGGTTTTATGAAACACATCCATCTCACCAGCACACGAGGGGGGCAAGTGATATGGGCATTAGACGCTGTGAAGGCCCAGTTGGTGGGGGACGAGGTACACCTGTGGGATGTGCGGATCACCTACTATCTCAAGTCCAGGAGGCCCCTTCTTATCTACGGTAGAGAGGGACTGCTGAACAGGAGACAGAAAAAGGGAGAGATATGGGGGGACGTACGTATGATGCTTGGCTCTGAGTGCCTCACAGTTAATAGGCTCTACTGGGATACCAAGAGGAACCTTGTGAGCAGTCCCCTTCCCTTTCATGTGCGGGGGAGGTATCAGGTTGATGGGGTGGGTTTTGTGGCTCAACCATCCGCCGAGTGGGTAAAGGTGAGGACACTGAAGAAGGCGGTGTTTCGATGAAGAGGGTACTGACGTTTATCTGCTTTATGGTTATTGTGCTTGCCTGGACGGGTTGGTGTTCGGGGAAGGCGAAGGGGGGCCCTGGTGCGAAGAAACCCATCACAGTCACATCTCAGAAGATGGAGGCTCACGCTAAGGAGGGATGGGTCCTGTTTATCGGCAAGGTGAGGGCGGTACAGGGGGATCTCACCCTCTACACTGACAGGTTGCAGGTCTTCATAGCCCGCAAAGGCGGGAAGGTAGAGAGGATCCTTGCCCAGGGCCATGTAAAGGTGGAGAGGGGAGATAAGGTGATCCTCTCAGACAGGGCAGAATACAGACTGAAGGATGGTGTGGTGGAGTTTACGGGCCACCCAAAGGCCTGGGAAGGTAAGAACCTGGTCTTGGGAGAGAAGATGCTTTACTATCCTAAGGAAGACAAGAGCGTTGTGGTTGGTGGGAAGGGCCGGGTCAATGCAGTGATCTATCCAGAGGGGGAGTTGAAGCATGAAGTTAAGGGCCCAGGGCCTGGAAAAAAGCTTCAAAAATAGGAAGGTGGTAAATAAGGTCTCCTTAGAGGTAGCCACGGGGGAGGTGGTGGGCCTTTTGGGTCCTAACGGCGCGGGGAAGACCACTATATTCTACATGATCACTGGTCTCATATCCCCTGATGCCGGCGCTATATACATGGGTGATATGAACATAAGCGATCTCCCCATGTACAAGAGGGCGCGACTGGGTTTAGGGTATCTTCCCCAGGAACCCTCTGCCTTCAGGAAACTCACAGTGTGGGAAAATGTGATGGCGGTGCTGGAGCTTCTTGATGTCCCCGTTGGGGAGCGTGAGGCCAGGACCCGTCGCCTCTTGCGAGACATGGGCCTGGAAAAGGTGAAGGATAACCTCGCTTACACCCTTTCAGGTGGAGAGAGACGCAGGGTGGAGATTGCCAGGGCCTTGGCACTCGCCCCGAAGTTTATCCTTTTAGATGAACCCTTTGCTGGCATTGACCCCATTGTAGTGGGGGAGCTCCAAGGAGTGATCACATCCATGAAAGAGAGGGGGATAGGCGTGATCATAACTGACCACAACGTGCGGGAGACCCTTCATATTACAGACAGGGCGTATGTGATAAATGAAGGGGAGATCGTCGAGGCAGGGCCACCCCAGGTGATTGCCTCCAGTGAAAAGATCAGGAGCATTTACTTAGGGGAGGGATTTTCCCTTTGAACCAATGCCAGGATTAGGAGGGATAATATGCAGGTGAGGATAACGGGAAGGAACATTCAGCTTACAGAGGCCATGAAGAATTACGTGGACAAAAAGATTAAACGTTTAGAAAAGTACCTGGATGAGCCCATTGACATCCAGGTGATACTCAATGTGGAAAAGTTCCGTCAGATAGCGGAAGTGAATGTATCTTCAAAGTCCGGGAGCTTTTACGGATCGGAGGAGTCTCACGATATTTACGCATCTGTGGACATGGTGGTGGATAAGTTAGAGGAGCAGGTGAGAAGGAAGAAGGAGAGGTTGCAGCAGCGCTCCAGGGAGCTTAGGGGAGAAGAGATGGCTTTCTCTTCTGAGTCCCCTGAACATAGCGAAGACACCCACGTGGTTGAAGTGCAGAGATACGCTATAAAGCCCATGTCATTAGACGAAGCGGTACTTCAGATGGACCTCTCCGACGACCACTTTATGGTCTTCCTCAATGCGGTGACTAACAGAGTAAACGTGCTCTACCGGAGGAAGGATGGTAGATACGGCCTCATAGACCCTCAATACTGATGAAGATCACCAACCATTTAACAGAGGAGGACGTGATGGATATAGGGGAGATGAAGGGGGTCTCTAAGGAGGAGGTGCTTAGCAGGCTCCTGGAGCCCCTTGTGGAGAGGGAAAGGCTTCCTGACAAAGAACCTTTCCTTAGTGCCCTTGTGGAGAGGGAATCTCTGGGCACCACAGCAGTGGGGGGTGGCATTGCGGTCCCCCATGCGCGGGTAAAGGGCTTGGAGTCACCGGTGTTGGCGTTATTTAGATCCAGGGAGGGGATCCCGTTTGGTGCCGTGGACAATGCCCCAGTGCATCTCATATTTCTTGTGCTCACACCTGAGGAGGCCACGGAGATGCACCTGAGGACTTTGGCCCGTGTAGTTTCCCTCCTTCGGGACCAGGATATTAGGGGAAGACTCCTACAGGCGTCGGGCAGTAAGGAGATGTATCGGGTGTTATTGGAGGAGGATGAAGGTGAGGAGTGATCCCTCAACCCCGTTTTTCCTCATTGTAACTGGCCTCTCAGGCGCAGGGAAGAGCACAGCCCTCAAGGTGTTGGAGGATATAGGATACTACTGCATAGACAACCTTCCCATTTCTCTGATGGAGGTCTTTGCCCAGCTCTGTCTTGCCTCCTCCCAACCCATCAACAAGGTAGCACTAAGCATTGATATCAGAGAGGGTGACACCTTAAGGACCCTCCCCAGTGTTGTAAAGAGGATAGAGAAAGAAGGAATCCAAGTAGAGATACTCTTTCTTGAAGCAGGCACAGAGTATCTCATTAGAAGATTCAAGAGGACCAGACGTCCCCACCCCCTGAAAGGTTCGCCTCTCGAGGAGAGCATAGAGGAGGAGAAGAAGGTGTTGGAGCCCTTGAGGTCTATGGCAAAGCACATCTTAGACACTTCCCACATGACTCCCCATACATTCAAGGCCACCCTTTTAGACCTCTTTGGTGAGGGGGAAAAAGAGATGCCTGTTTTTATCTACTCCTTTGGCTTTGGAAAGGGGCTACCCAGCCAATTGGACCTTGCGCTGGACGTACGCTTCCTTCCTAATCCCCATTTTGTGAATGGGCTAAGAGAGAAGAATGGATTGGATGAAGAGGTTAGGGACTATGTGCTTGCACAGGAAGAGACACAGCGTTTCTTGAAACATCTGAGGGCTTTTCTCCTCTATCTTCTCCCACTTTACAAGAAGGAGGGGAAGCCTTCCCTTTCTGTAGGAATAGGCTGTACTGGTGGGATTCACAGATCGGTGGTGATCAGTGAGTGGCTGGCAGAGACCCTCAGGGAGATGGGCTATACAGTAAAGGTGAAGCACAGGGAACTGATTCCTTAGCCCTTAAGTTACGCTTTACCCACCAGCCTGAGGAATTCCCCTTCATCTATGGTCTTTATGCCCAGCTGTTGGGCACGCTGATATTTGGAACCTGGATTCTCACCCACCACCACCAGGTCCGTTTTGCGGGATACAGAATTGGAGACGGTGCCCCCCAACCCCTCCACTAATGCCTTGGCCTCATCCCTGCTCATGGATGATAGGGCGCCTGTAAATACTACTGTCTTGTCCAAGAGCGGGCTTTCTCCCCTTCTCTCCTCCTGGATAATGAGCCCAGACTTGAACATCCTCTCCACAGTGTTTCTGTTTCTCTTTTCCTGGAAGAAGGAGATCACCCCCCTTGCGGTCTCAGGACCTATCCCCCTGATAGCCATAAGCTCCTCCAGAGAGACCTCCTCCAATCTTTTCCAAGTGCCTAAGTATCGAGCCAGAACCTGGGCATTATATTCTCCCACGTTGGGTATCCCCATGGCGTATATGAACCGGGCCAGGGTGGGTCTCTTAGACCTTTCTATTGCCTCAAGGAGGTTCTGGGCAGACTTCATGGCAAAACCGGGGAGACTGAGCAATTCCTCCAAGGTAAGGTAATAGATCTGGGCCAGGTCCCTTACAATTCCCCTTTCTACCAGAAGCTCTGCCGTTTTGCCCCCCAAGCCCTCTATGTCCATGGCACGACGGGAGGCGAAGTGCTTTATGGCCTGGACCAACTTGGCAGGGCAAGAGACATTGACGCACTTATAGTAGGCCCCTTCCTTCACCGCCTGGGCACCGCAAACGGGGCACCTTTCCGGAGACGAGATCCCCTTTTCTCGGCCTGTACGTTTATCCTTAATCACCATCACTACCTCTGGGATCACATCGCCGGCCCTCTGGATCAACACGGTATCCCCTATCCGGACATCCAGCCTTTCTACCTCGTCAAAGTTATGGAGAGATGCACGGCTCACCGTCACCCCCCCTACCTCTACAGGTTCAAGGATGGCAACGGGGGTGATGGTACCTGTCCTGCCCACGTTGTAGCTCACATCCACAATCCGGGTGGTCTTCTGACGCGGCTTGAACTTGGCCGCTAAGGCCCAGCGGGGAGATCTGGCTGTCGTACCCAGCTTTTCCCAAAGCTCCAGGCTGTTCACCTTGATGACCACACCGTCCAGTTCATACTGGAAGTCGTCCCTCTCTCGCTCCAAGGTTCTATAAAAAGCAAGCACCTCTTCAATGCCATGGCACTGTCTCCTGGGCTGAGAGACCTTGAAGCCCAGCTCTTCCAATACGCTGAGGCCTTTCCAGTGGCTCTTAAACTCCATCCCCTCCACTATTCCTACGCCCCAGGCTACGAAGTCGAGAGGCCTCTGGGCAGTGATGTTGGGGTCGAGCTGGCGAAGGGAGCCTGCAGCAGCATTCCGTGGATTGGCAAAGGGTTTCTCCCCCCGCCTCAAGAGGTCCCTGTTCAACCTCTCAAAATCTGCCCGCCTCATGAGCACCTCTCCCCTCACCTCCAAGTATGAGGGGATATCTTTCCCATTTAGAAGGCGCATAGGCACAGTACGGATGGTCTTGACATTTGGGGTCACATCCTCACCCACTACCCCATCTCCTCGGGTGGAGGCCAGAGAGAAACGCCCGTTCCTATAAGCGACCTCACAGGAGAGGCCGTCAAACTTGGGCTCAGCTACATACTCTATGAGATCCCCCTGGTTCAGGCCAAGGAAGCGCTTGGTCCTGGCATCAAACTCTCTTATCTCCTCCTCATTACGGGCATCTTGGAGGGAGAGCATAGGAATGGAGTGGGTAACAGTGGCAAAGCCCTCCCTGGGAGGAGCACCTACTCGTTGGGTAGGAGAATCAGGGGTGATCAGTTCTGGGAACTGGCCCTCTAACTCCATGAGCCTGCGCATGAGCCCATCGTATTCCTCATCTGAGATCACAGGGGCGTTTAGCACGTAGTACCTATAGTTGTGGTAGTTGATCTCCTCTCTCAGCTTTTCAATGAGCCTTTCAGCCTCCTCCAGCTTCACGGCTCACCTCCCGGTGGCTTTCTAAAGAAACATGCCTCCTCTTATCATCATAATACCAAGCCCTATCAAGACAAGTCCGCTCGCAATTTCCACAAAGCGAAACCACCTCTTGAAGCGCTGCACGGTTTTTATGGCGTAGCTGAAGAGGAGGGCAAAAAGGAGAAAAGGTACGGCCAGGCCTATGGAGTAAGCGGCCAGGAGTGCGATCCCTTTAGCCACGTGCTGCTGGGTGGAGGCATAGGCCAGAATGGAGGCCAGTATGGGTCCTGTACATGGGCTCCAGCCTAAAGCAAAGGCCATACCGAGGATCAGTGAGCCCACCATCCCCCCTTTTGTCTCTACCCCCTTGAATTGGAGGCTCCTTTGCAGAAAGGGGAGGCGGAGTATTCCCATGATGTGGAGGCCCAGGATAACCACCAACCCCCCAAGGACCTTGGTCAGCACATGCAGGTATCTGTTGAGCAGATCCCCTATCCAGGTAGCCGATGCCCCTAAGGTTACAAACACTAAGGTGAATCCTGTGATAAATGCGAGGGTAGGGATCAGTATCCTTAGGGGGGATGACCTCCCTTCCTTCAGTTCCTGCACAGTGTAGCCAGTGATAAAGGAGACATAGACAGGCATGAGGGGAAGTACACATGGGGATAGAAAGGAGAGGAGCCCCCCTCCAAAGGCAGCCATGATGGAGACCCTCATCTCTTCCCCCAGAGCTCTCCAGGCTGCGGCAAGTACCCCCTGACAAAGCTGGCGCCGTCCATCTTCCTCCTGCCTGCTGGCTGGACCTGGAGTGCCTCAATTCCACCCTCACCGCAGGCTATCACCAAGCGCCCCTTTCGGGGATCTGCCTCCACTACCTCACCGGGCCTTCCCTCAGCCCCCTCCACCACCCTGCTCTTTAGTATCTTGATGGAGGAGGTCCTCCAGGGGGTGAAGGCCCCCGGTGAAGGGCTGAGACCCCGGATCAGGTTGTGGACCTTCC
Source organism: Aquificota bacterium (assembly GCA_015486015.1). Lineage (GTDB taxonomy): Bacteria > Thermosulfidibacterota > Thermosulfidibacteria > Thermosulfidibacterales > B14-G1 > WFSI01. Next base: position 130,808 of record WFSL01000024.1, read on the forward strand.
AGCAGCCCTCCTCCCATGGGATGTTTGTCTCACCCTTCTCTATAGGGGGAGCGTATGTGGCCTTATCCTCATCTTGAGGGATGGCCCTCTTCTCTCCTCTCCTTAGGGCATTCAGGGCATCCAGGAGTAGATTGGCCCCCATAGAGGCCAATCTGTTATGGAGTTCACCATAGGTATCGTTGGGACCTATATCAATGGGCTCTTGAAGGAAGATGTCTCCCTTATCCAGCCCCTCGTTCATCCACATGATGGTTACCCCAGTCTCCCTTTCTCCATTGATTAACGCCCTTTGAATAGGCGCCGCACCTCGATATCTTGGAAGGAGTGATGGGTGAACATTGAGGCAACCTATGGTGGGGATCTGGAGGAGAGAAAGGGGGAGTATCTGGCCATAGGAGACTACAATAAAAAGGTCAGGCGAAGCTGCCTTAAGGATAGGTTCTGCATCCTTGATCCTTTCTGGGGTGAAAACAGTGAGCCCCAACTCCAAGGCCTTCAACTTCACAGGGGTAGGTTGCCTTTCTCTTCCTCTTCCCCTATGCCTGTCTGGCTGTGTTATCACCAAGGGGATCAGGTAATGGGAGCTGGCGAGTGCCTCCAGGCAGGGGAGTGCGAATGGGGAGGTACCCATAAAGATTAGTCTCACTGCTTCATCTCCCAAGACCATGGGTCCAGCTCAGGAAAGAGGCAATCCTTTTCTTGCAGACCTTTTAAGAGGCGCAGGCCCTGGGGTGACATCTCCCCCTTTATAAGGCCTTCTTCTATGGCTTTATAAAGGTCCATGAATGCCTCGAAGTGCTCAACAACCCTGGCCTCTGCATAGTCCCTGGCACTCCATGTGGTGATCAGGAAGGGCCAATCGGAACCCTGGAGGAGGAGGAGTTCCCTGGCCAACTGGGCGATGGCCTCAGCAAAAAGGGGTGGAAGGTCTCTTCCTCTGGTGGCCCCCAGCAGGGGGAAGAAAAGGTCCTCTGCCTTGTATTCCTTTTCCCATACCCACTGGGTCCACTCGTTTAGCCATATGTAGTGGAACCCTCCTTCTCCCCATGAGCCCTCTGGGATGGTAATCACCTCCATAGGAGGATGCTCCTCTATGTACTCGCTTAAGGTAATGGTGCTTATAGTGTTATCAGCGGCAGCTGCCTCCATGACCTTCTCGAGCCAAAGCGGTCCCTCAAACCACCAATGTCCGAAAAGCTCCGCGTCATAGGGGGCCACCAGGACGCCGCCTTGCTGGCCTTGGAGGGCCTTCTTTATGAGAGACACAAAGTGGCTGGCATGCTCCTGTACTGCTTGAAGGGCCTTTTCAGGCTCATAGAGTCTCTTTGAGGCCAAGTCCGTCTTGGCCCCCGTGATACTCCAGTATCTGATTCCTCCAGGGTAGTGCTTTTTGTGGAATTCTAAGTACCTGAAGTCTCCGGGGTAGCCGTGCTCACCGCTCCAGACCTGAAGGGCTGTTAGAGGATCCCTTCCAAAGGCGATAGCCCCCTTCTCCCTCCCCTCTGAGACTACGTAGTATGGATGGTAGATACTTCTCTCCTCCTGAGGAAGTGAGTACTCTTTTTGAAACCGTTCCCAGAGAAGCTTTAAGGCCTCAAAACGTGCCATATAAGTGCCAACGGCCCTTCCGCCCTTCAGCATGTGGGTATCCACTATGAAGTATTGGATACGGTTCTCGTAAAGGAATTCTTCTATCCCCTTCCTGAGGTGGGGCCTTTCCTCCCCTATAGGAGGCCTCCAGGAGTAAGAGGGGCGATACCCGCACTCTGGAAGCCAGATGCCCCTGGGTTCTCTTCCAAAATGCTTTTCGTATGCCTCTATTCCAGTGCGAATCTGGGCGTCCACCGATTGATCGCGTTTCAAGAGAGGAAGGTATCCATGGGTAGCGGCAGAGGTGATGATCTCTATCTCCCCCTCGTCTTGGAGCGTCTTGAGTCCCCATAGGATATCCCTCTCCCATTGAGACACAAACCCTTTTAATAATCCCCTATAAAAGTCGAACCACATGTCAGCCAGGTGGGCCATCTGCATCTGCCCCTTTTCCCTGAACTCCTTTGCGTTCTCTCGAGCGACCCTTATCTTCAGGTTGAGGTAGTCTAAAAGGTTCTCTTTGAAGGAATCATGGGACAGTTGCTCTGCCAGTACCGGGGTGATCCCCACCACCACCTTTATGGGGATCTCTCTCTCCCATAGTCGGTAGAATGCTTCCAGGAGGGGAAGATAGGTCTCTGAAGCGGCTTCATATAACCAGTCAGTGCCATGAGGCCATGTGCCATGGGACAAAACATATGGAAGGTGTCCATGGAGCACCAATGTAAAGTGGTTTCTTGATCCCTTTCCGTTCATATCTCCTCCGCTTTGTATAGTGTTTATAGAGATGCACTTTTGCCTTTTAATCCCTATCTTGCAAATACACTATCAGCATTCTAAAGAAAGGTGAAGGGGGAATTAATAAAACCTTGCCTTGGTATCTTTGCTTAAGGAGGAGCAAGATGGCATTTCCAGTACAGAGGCCCAGGAGGCTGAGGCAGCGGGAACCTATAAGGCGTATGGTAAGGGAGACCAGGCTCTCTGTGGACCAACTCATTCAGCCGTTTTTCGTAATTTATGGGAGGGACGTGGCCAATCCAGTGCGTTCTATGCCGGGTGTCTTCCAACTTTCCATAGACAGGCTCGTCCCTCAGGTGGAAGAGACCTATAGGATGGGCATCCCCGCTGTGCTGCTATTTGGGATACCCGAGCGTAAGGATCCCTTGGGCTCGGGGGCGTATGATCCAGAGGGTATAATTCAAAGGGCTGTGAGGGCTATCAAAGAGAAGGTACCAGAGATTGTGGTGATTACCGATGTGTGCCTATGCGAGTATACGGATCATGGCCACTGTGGCGTGGTAAGTGAGAAAGGGGAGGTGCTGAACGATCCTACCTTGGAGCTTTTGGCAAAGGAGGCCCTCTCCCATGTGGAAGCGGGTGCCGATATAGTGGCCCCTTCGGACATGATGGATGGTAGAGTAGGGGCCATTCGTCGGGCGCTGGACGAGTCGGGCTACAGTCATATCCCCATCCTCTCTTATGCTGTAAAGTACGCTTCTGCGTTCTATGGCCCCTTCAGGGACGCTGCTGAATCTGCTCCCCGCTTTGGTGATCGTCGGTCGTACCAAATGGATCCATGCAACGTGCGGGAGGCCATTAAGGAGGCCCAACTCGATTTAGAAGAAGGAGCAGACATCCTTATGGTGAAACCAGCACTTCCTTATCTTGATGTGATTCGGGTGGTTCGGGACGCCTTCCCCCAAGTGCCTCTTGCAGCCTATAATGTGAGCGGAGAGTATTCACTGGTGAAAGCAGCCGCCCAATTGGGATGGGTGGATGAGGGAAAGATCATGATGGAGATGCTCCTATCTATCAGAAGGGCAGGTGCCGACATCATCATTACCTACTTTGCCAGGGATATTGCCCCTGTGCTGGGATCCTGAGGCCAAGCGGTGTGAAGTGCAAGGTGGCCGATATAGGGCAAAATAAAGGTTCAGATAAACGTAACTTTTGGTACCTTAAATTTTTTTGCGCTTGTTTCAGGGGGAGAAACAGGCAGTAACGGTGTATCATAAAGGCAAATATTACTCGATAGGCAAAAAGAAGGGTTGAAATAACAATCACAATATGCTAACCCATGCCCCGGCTTGAATCTTGGCAGGGGGTGGAGGATGTATCAGCACATCAGTCAATACACACCGGTGCTTCTCTTCTTCGTCCTGGCCATCGGTTTTGGGGTGGGTGCCCTTATACTGGCATATCTGGTGAGACCCGATAAGCCCGATCCGGAAAAGCTCTCACCGTACGAATGCGGTATTCCCCCGTTAATGTCTGTAAAGGAGAGGATCCCTGTGAGGTTTTTCATTATTGCGCTGTTGTTTTTGCTCTTTGATGTTGAAGCGGTGTTCATGTACCCTTGGGCAGTGGTTTACAATTACATAGGCTGGTGGGGCTTCATTGAGATGTTCCTTTTCATTGTGATCTTGCTGGTGGGTTATGTATACGCTTGGGCAAAAGGAGCTCTGGAATGGGAATAGTGGAGAGAAAACTACCAGACAATGCCTTAACTCGGCTCGTTGATAAGGTGGTGAATTGGGCAAGGCGGTCTTCCCTTTGGCCTATGACCTTTGGTTTGGCCTGCTGTGCCATTGAGATGATGGCTGCCGGGGCGTCCCGTTATGACTTTGACCGCTTTGGAGTGATATTTAGGGCCACGCCCAGACAGTCTGACGTGATGATCGTGGCAGGCACTGTTACTGTGAAGATGGCCCCTGTCCTCAGGAAGGTTTACGACCAGATGCCAGAGCCCAGATGGGTCATATCCATGGGTACATGTGCCAACACGGGTAAGAACTTTAACACCTACCACGTGGTTCAAGGGGTGGATCAGATTGTCCCAGTAGATGTGTATGTGCCTGGGTGTCCCCCAAGGCCAGAGGGGCTGATGTACGGTGTAATTAAGCTCCAGGAGAAGATTGACCGGATGAAGGTCTTTAGGAAGTGAGGCCGTACTATGGATGAGGAGAAAGAGAAGAAGGGCAAGGAAGCGAGTAAGGAGACCCCTAAGAGGGAGGTTCCTCAGGAACCCCAGGTGGATGTAGAAACCCTACCCTTGGTTAGGAGGGTTAAGGAAGCGAAGGGAGAGTTCATAGATGATGTGAGCTACTTTAGGGGCGAGATCACCTTTTTGGTGAAAAGGGAGCATATCTTGGATGTCTGCCGGTTTCTCAGAGATGATAGTGAGACCAGCTTTGACTTTCTCACTGAGGTGATAGGGGTTCACTATCCCCAAAGGGATAAGCCCTTTGAGGTGGTCTATCACCTGTATTCCACTTCAAAGAGACACCGGGTAAGGCTTAAGGTGCGTTTGGCAGAGGGCGAGGAGGTGGAGAGCGTGTACCCCGTGTGGCGATCGGCATCATGGTATGAGCGGGAGGCGTATGACATGGTGGGCATCAGATTTGCAAACCATCCTGGCCTCAAGAGGATACTGTTGCCTGAGGATTGGGAAGGTCATCCCTTGAGGAAGGACTATCCACTGCAGGGGCCTGAGGGATACAGGGAGGAGTGGCTTCGCTCTCACTGTGCAAGCACCAATAAACTCTGAGGGATGCCCATGTTAGAGAGGGGTGTTGTAGAAGGTCGGGTCAGTGAGGATCTCATGAGAGAGACCCTCAAGACCAAGGAGATATGGATCAACATGGGTCCTCAGCATCCCAGTACCCATGGGGTGCTTAGGCTTGTTCTTGCGTTAGAGGGTGAAAGGATTGTAGACACAGAGGTGGTGATAGGTTATCTTCACCGGGGGATGGAAAAGCTGGCAGAATCCCTTACCTATCCCCAGTTCCTCCCGTACACAGATCGCTTAGATTACATATCATCTAATGCCATGAACTTCGGGTATGTTCTGGCCATGGAGAAGCTTATGGGGATAGAGGTTCCTGAGAGGGCTCAGTACATTAGGGTAATGATGGCAGAGCTCACAAGGATCTCCAGCCACTTGGTCTGGCTGGCTACCCACGCCTTGGATATTGGAGCCATGACGGTCTTTCTCTACTGTTTCCGTGATAGGGAGGCCATATTGGACCTATTTGAGATGGTATGTGGCGCCAGGCTAACTACCACCTACTTCAGGATAGGGGGTGTGGCTAACGACTTACCAGAGGGCTTCATTGAGCAGGCGAGGGAGTTTTGTAAGGTATTCCCTAAGAAGGCTAAGGATTACGATGACCTCATATTAAAGAACAGGATGTGGTTAAGCAGAACGGTGAATGTGGCCAAGATATCTGCGGAAGATGGGCTCAACTTGGGTCTGTCTGGGCCAAGCATCAGGGGTTCGGGGGTCTATTGGGATATCCGTAAAGATGAGCCTTACTCCAATTACGACAAGCTGGACTGGGAGATCGCGGTGGAGTCCGGCTGTGATGTATATGCCAGGTATTTGGTGAGGCTCAAGGAGATGAGGGAGTCCTGTAAGATCGTTTCCCAATGTTTGGACATTTTGGAAAAGACCAATGGCCCCGTAATGGGCAAGGTCCCCAAAGTGATAAGGCCTCCAGAGGGGGAGGTCTATGCTTCGGTAGAGGCCCCAAAGGGAGAATTGGGGTTTTACATCGTGAGTGATGGATCCCCTAAGCCTTATCGACTTAAGATCCGGGCGCCCTCTTTTGCCAATCTCATTTCGCTTCCTGTCATGATCAAAGGACACTTGGTGGCCGATGTGATCGCTGCCATTGGAAGTATAGATGTGGTCTTGGGAGAAGTAGACAGGTAAGGGGGGTAAGATGGGACAAGAGTTAGTGATAGCGATCATCAAGATGATAGTGGTCTTTGCTCTGGCCCTATTGGTGGTAGCTTACCTCACCTATTTAGAGCGAAAGATCATAGGCCATATGCAGTTGAGGCTTGGACCTATGAGGGTGGGTCCTCATGGACTTCTCCAGCCTATCGCTGATGGTCTGAAACTGTTTGTTAAAGAGGATATTGTCCCCCGCGAGGCCGATAAGTGGACCTACTACTTTGCCCCTGTCTTTGATTTGGTATGTGCATTGGTGCTCCTTGCAGTAATACCTTTTTCTTATCACTTCATGGTCACCAGGCTCAACATTGGGGTGCTCTATATCCTATCTATAGCTTCGGTGGGTTCAATTGCGATCCTTTTGGCTGGTTGGGCTTCTGGATCCAAGTACCCCATCTTAGGAGGGCTGAGATCTGCAGCTCAAATGTTTTCATATGAGATATTCCTGGGTTTCTCCATCATAGGGGTACTTATGATCTCAGGGTCCTTGGATTTGGTGAAGATCGTAGAGGCCCAGAGTAGGGTGTGGAATATCGTGTATCAGCCTGTAGCCTTTGTCATCTATATCATTGCTGCCTTGGGCGAGCTTAAGAGGATTCCTTTCGATCTGCCCGAGGCTGAGAATGAATTGGTGGCTGGGCATCATACCGAGTACAGTGGTTTTAAGTTTGCTTATTTCTTCTTAGCAGAATACGCCCATATGATAATTATCTCTTGTATGGCAGTGATCCTCTTTTTGGGGGGGTGGAAGGGGCCAGTACTCCCTGGGATAGTTTGGTTTCTCATAAAGATATGTGCATTTTTCTACTTCTTTATATGGGTAAGGGGGACGTTTCCCAGATACAGGTATGACCAGTTTATGGCCATTGGGTGGAAGATTATGTTGCCTGTGGTTCTGGCCAATATCGTAGCCACAGGCGTGGTAATGAGGTTGGTTTAGGAGGTATTAAGGTGGGGCTGGTGAGCAAGATATTGATGAAAGACTTGGCCATAGGCCTGAGACGTACCATCACCTATAACTACCATAAGGCCATTACCATGCAGTATCCCAAGGAGAAGTGGACCCCTTACCCTGCCTTTAGGGGTATAATCCGGCTCCTTCATGACGAAGAAGGGAATCTGAAGTGCATTGCATGTGGTATGTGCGCCAGGGCCTGTCCCGTGGGCTGTATCACGGTTAAGGGGGAGGGAAAGGGGAAGGAGAGGAAACCGGTAGAGTTTACCATAAATTTTGGTCAGTGCCTCTTTTGTGGTCTTTGCGTTGAGGCATGCCCTGTAAAAGGGAAGGCGATTGAGATGACCAGTTACTATGAGGCAGCAGCGTACGACAAGGAGGAGTTCATATTCGATATTCAGAAGCTCCAGGCTGACTACAAGGCTTGGGAAAGGACATTTAGAAAGTGAAAGGGGTTGAGCCATGAGTTGGGCACAGCTTTTCTTTTATGTCTTTGCAATCCTCGCAGTGATCATGGCCCTCATGGTGATCACCAGGAGGAAGGCTGTTCACAGTGCCATCTTCCTCATCCTTGCCTTCATATGCTTCGCTGCTACCTATGTGATCATGAACGCCGAGTTACTGGCGGCTATTCAAGTCCTGGTCTATGCAGGGGGTGTGGTGGGTCTCATCATCTTTGTGATCATGTTGGTGGGGGCAGAGGAGGGCGAGGTGAAGCAGACCCATGGACAATGGCTCATCGCTGGATTTGTAGCCCTCCTGTTAGTGGTGGAAGTGGCTTTCATCTTGTTGGGCACTTTGTTCAGGCCTACAGGTGCCTTAGCTTCCAAGATGGTCCCTGCTGGAGGGAACACAGAGGCCTTGGGGGTGGTCCTTTATACCAAATATCTCTTTCCATTTGAGGTTGCCTCTGTACTCCTGCTGGCGGCTATGATCGGGGCCATTGTACTGGCCAAGTATAAACTGAAGAGGTGAAGAGATGATCCCCTTGAGCCACGTAATAATCTTTTCCCTGGTGATATTCTTCATCGGGGTGGTGGGGGCTTTGAGCCGAAGGAATGTATTTATTGTGTTGATGTCCATTGAGCTTATGCTCAACGCAGTGAACATAGCCCTGATAGGCATATCCTCTGCTGTTGGGAACCTGATAGGCCAGGTTTTGGCCATCTTTATCATTTGCGTTGCGGCGGGTGAGGCAGCTGTAGGCATGGCTATCGTGGTTGCCCTTTACAGAAACCGGTTTACCGTGAACGTGGATGCCTTCAACCTGATGAAGTGGTGAGGGAGGAGAAGAGATGGTGAAATACGCTTGGTTGGTTCCCGCCTTCCCATTGGTGGGTTTTGTGATCAATGGTCTCTTTGGGATCAGATTCATAAAGAAGAAGGCTCACCTTGTTGCTGTGCCTGCCTTAGGGCTCTCTTGGATATTTTCCCTTTTGGTGCTGTGGGATGTGATTTGTGGCAAAACCGCCTATATCCATCTCTTCGATTGGATTACTGCGGGGAGCTTTACCATAAAAGCGGCCTTCCTGATTGATCCCCTCTCAGCGGTGATGATGGCCGTTGTGACCACGCTCTCTTTCTGGATCCATGTGTATTCCATTGGCTATATGGAGCATGATCCAGGGTTTCCGCGGTTCTTTACTTATCTAAACCTCTTTGTCTTCTTCATGCTCATCTTAGTAATGGGCAGCAATTACGGGTTCATGTTTGTGGGTTGGGAGGGTGTAGGCCTCTGTTCGTATCTCTTGATAGGCTTTTGGTATGAGAGGGATACTGCTTCCAACGCGGGAAAGAAGGCCTTTCTCACTACAAGGACAGGGGACCTCGGCTTCATACTCGGCATGATCGCGTTGTGGTACTACCTTGGAAGTGTAGAATACAACGTGGTTTATGAGAAGGCCCACATGCTCTCTCCACAGGTAGCAACCATAATAACCTTATTGTTGTTCTTAGGCGCTGTTGGAAAATCTGCCCAGATCCCTCTTTACGTGTGGCTTCCTGATGCTATGGAGGGTCCAACTCCTGTCTCAGCGCTTATCCATGCTGCCACCATGGTGACTGCTGGTGTCTACATGGTGGCGCGGAGCAATGTGCTCTACAACATGGCCCCCTTCTCTATGGAAGTAGTGGCCATTATAGGGTGTCTCACTGCATTCTACGCCGCCACCATTGGTACAGCTCAATATGACCTGAAGAGGGTCCTGGCCTATTCCACTATCAGTCAGTTGGGTTACATGTTCTTGGGCTGTGGTGTTGGGGCCTACGCTGCCGGGATCTTTCATCTTATGACCCATGCCTTCTTTAAGGGACTGCTCTTTCTTGCGGCCGGCTCTGTGATGCACGGCATGATTGATGTTTTGGACATGCGGATCATGGGAAACCTCAAAAAGTGGCAGCCCATTACCACAATCACCTTTGTGGTGGCAGCCCTTGCCCTGGCTGGGATTCCACCGTTTGGTGGGTTTTGGTCCAAGGATGAAATCCTGGCCCGTACCTTTTATACAGGCCACTATTTTCTCTGGTTTCTGGGGACCTTTACTGCTTTCCTTACCGCTTACTACACCTTCAGAGCGGTCTTTATGACCTTCTTTGGGAGGGAGAGGGTCCCACATGAAATTCAGCATCACCTTCACGAGTCTCCAAAGGTGATGACTATTCCCCTTATATTCCTCGCGTTTGGTGCAGCTTTTGCTGGATTCTTTGGTTTGAAAAACGCAGAGCACAAGCCTTATTTTGATGCCTTCTTGGCCCCAGTGATTCAGGAGTATCATCCAGTCCACCACGAGGCCTATCGAGAAACCAAGGAGGTGGTTCATAGGGCCAAGCCCAGTGGAGAGGAGGTGAAGGCCGGTGCCGCCCAGGAGGCAGAAGGGGAGTTTCCGGAGATGTTGCTTGTGCTTATCTCTGTTGTAGCTGGTTTGCTGGGTATCCTTATTGCTTACCTCACGTTCTTGAAGAAGACGTTTGATCCTGTACGAATCATCAAGAAAACGTGGGCGTTACACAAGCTCCTTTATCATAAATACTGGGTGGATGAGATATACAATCTGCTTGTGGTTCATAGGGTGCTCGATCTTGCCTATGGCAGTTGGAAATTCGATCAATGGATCATTGATGGGGCAGTGAATGGGGCCTCTTGGCTTACCAAGACAGCTGCATGGCTTACCAGGGTATGTACGGAGCCCTTCATAATAGATGGGGCAGTGAATGGATCGGCTGAGTTGGTGAGGTTGGGGTTCAGAACTTTAAGGAGGATACAAACAGGCTTAATAGAGAGCTATATGTTTTATATAGTTTTAGGACTATTTGCGATGGTTAGTGTGTATATATTCGCACACATTCTGTGAAAAATTTGGAGGAGGTAGGGACCAATGTATAGCAACTTTGGATCGAATGTGTTTGGCTTTCCCATCTTGTCCCTCGTCTTGTTTCTTCCATTGTTGGGTGCCATAGTAATTTTATTCATCAATAAAGAGAAAACCACCTTTATCAAATACTTCGCTTTTGGCGTCTCACTATTAGATCTTCTGCTGTGTGTTCCATTGTGGTTTGCCTTTGACAGGGCAACATGGCACTTTCAATTTATCGAAAGGTTCAGTTGGATCAAGGCCTTAGGCGTTGAATACTACTTGGGGGTTGACGGGATAAGCTTACTACTTGTTTTACTTACCTCCTTCCTTAGCGCAATAGCTATTCTTTCATCGTTCAACTATATTCAAGAGAGGGAAAAAGAATATTACATTGCGATGCTTGTATTGGAAACGGGTTGCCTTGGCGTTTTTGCATCGCTGGATATGTTTCTCTTTTATGTCTTTTGGGAAGTAATGTTGGTTCCTATGTACTTTCTCATTGGTGTGTGGGGCTACGATAGAAAACTTTATGCTGCCATTAAGTTCTTCCTTTATACTTTGTTTGGCTCTATATTTATGTTGATTGCTATTATTTGTATGTACTTCTTGTACCACCATATTACTGGGGAATGGTCCTTTAACTTCGTAAATTGGGTGAACAATATGCATATCTCACCAAGCCTGCAGTTTTGGCTCTTCCTTGCATTCTTCTTGGGCTTTGCCATAAAAGTTCCCCTCTTCCCCTTCCATACGTGGCTCCCCGATGCTCACGTAGAGGCCCCAACCGCAGGATCGGTGATACTGGCAGGCATCTTACTGAAGATGGGAACTTATGGATTTGTAAGATTTAGCCTTTCCTTCTTCCCTGAGGCCTCGAACTACTTCATACCCTTTATGGCTCTCCTTGCGATTATAGCCATCATCTACGCATCGCTCTGCTGCTTAGCGCAGGAGGACATGAAGAAGCTGGTGGCTTACTCTTCTGTAGCCCATATGGGCTTGGTAATATTGGCCATGTTTGCCCTCAACCCCATAGGGATTGAGGGAAGCATCCTTCAAATGGTGAATCACGGATTATCAACAGGGGCCTTGTTCCTTATTGTGGGTATCATTTACGAGAGGAGACATACCAGACTTATAAGAGAGTTTGGTGGCTTATCTAAGGTGGTGCCCGTCTTTGCAGCCTTCTTCATGATAACGATGCTCTCCTCTATAGGTCTCCCTGGCCTTAACGGTTTCATTGGAGAGTTTACCTGTTTGGTAGGCATATTTAGGCATTACTGGGTGTACGCTGCCTTTGCTGTCTTAGGCGTAGTATTAGGTGCAGCCTATATGCTTTGGCTCTACCAGAGGACTATGTTTGGTAGGATCACTAATGAGAAAAATCTTCACATCACCGATATGAACCTCAGAGAGTGGATTTATATGACTCCCATAGTGCTTTGCTATATCTGGATAGGCATTTATCCCAAGCCTTTCTTTAATATTATGAAGGTGAGCGTACATCACTTGGTAGAGAGGGTGAATCCCAGCTACTTTGAGCAGAAGGCTCAACACGAGGCTAAACTGAGGGCAGCTCTGCTGAAGGTCAAGACCACAAAAAAGGCTGACGTATTGAACTAAAGGGGGATAAGAGATGAAAATCTTAGTGCCTACGCCTGACTTAACCCTTCTCGGACCCGAAATACTGGTGCTAGTACTTGCGTGTGGGCTTCTCTTTGTAGACCTCTTCATTCCGAGGGACCGCAAAGGGGTTGTGGGGGTGTTGGCCCTTATAGGGGTTGTAGCAATTGGATTGATTACGGCTGCCTACTGGCCGGGATTATCTAACCCTGTTACTACCTTTTCTGGCACCTTTGTGATGGATAGGTTTGCCTTGATGTTTAAAGAGGTGTTCCTCTTCTGTGCAGCCATCACTATTTTGCTCTCTCTCAGATACTTGGAGATCGAAGGCATAAGCCTTGGGGAGTACTATGTACTCATGCTCTTCTGTACCCTGGGTATGATGATCATGGTTTCTGGCGCCGACCTTATCGTCATCTACTTAGGCATAGAGACCATGGCCCTTTCTGTCTATGTCTTGGCTGGATTTATGCGCTTTGACAAAAAATGCAACGAGGCGGCCTTGAAATATTTTCTGATGGGAGTCTTCGTGTCGGGGATTCTGCTTTACGGGATAGCCCTGATTTATGCGGCTACTGGATCTACGCAGCTGTCCCAAGTCGCTCAGGTGATAAAGGAAAGGGGCCTGCTAAATAATCCATTACTCATGCTTTCTATATTCCTTTTGGCTGCTGGTTTCGGGCTGGAGATAGCTATGGTCCCCTTCCACTTCTGGGCCCCAGACGTATACGAGGGGGCGCCTACCCCCATCACTGCTTTCATTTCAGTTGCCCCCAAAGCAGCGGCCTTCGCGGCCTTGATACGTGTCTTCTACTATGGCATTCAATTGTTGATGCCCCATTGGCAGTTGCTCCTCTGGATCATATGTGCTGTCACTATGACTATAGGGAACGTGACTGCCCTACTTCAGAAGAATTTCAAACGGATGTTGGCATACTCCAGCATCGCGCATGCCGGATATATCCTCTTAGGGGTGGTGGCTGCCAATCAGATAGGCATTCAGGGGATTATATTTTATTTCTTTGCTTATGCCTTCATGAATATGGGGGCCTTTGGTCTTGCGATATACCTGAGGAGGGCTGATATCGTTGGAGATCAGGTAGATGATTTTACTGGGCTCGCTCAAACTCACCCGGTGGCAGCAGTGGCTATGGTGATATTTCTCCTCTCGTTAGCAGGCATACCTCCCACAGCAGGCTTTGTTGGAAAATTTTTGCTTTTTGCCGCTGCAATAAAGGCGGGTTTCTATTGGTTGGTGGTCATCGCAGCTCTTAATTCTGTGATTGCCCTCTTTTATTATTTCAGGGTAGCTAAAGTCATGTATATGCAAAATCCCGAACCCCTTCCACAGCCTGTGCCTGGGAGAGGATTGGCTTTGGCCTTAGCGGTGGTTTGCGTCCTCACACTCCTCTTTGGCATCTATCCCCAGCCTCTCATGGCTTTGGCAAAGGGTACAGCCCATACCTTCATGATGGCCTTTATATCGTAAATAACAGGGCCGCCAGAGCTGTCTCTGGCGGCCCTGCCTGGGTTACGTTTTAGTACTCTGGTGGCATTGGGGGTGCAGGCTTTTCCTTTTCGGGTACTTCCACTACACCACACTCAGTGGTAATCATGAGGCCAGCTACACTGGCTGCATTTTGGATGGCAGAGCGGACCACCTTGGTGGGATCAATGATTCCTGCCTCCATCATATCCGCAAACTGTAAGGCGGCAGCGTCGTAGCCCTTTTTCTCCTCAAGCTTCCTGGCCTCTTCCACGATTACTGATCCCTCAACGCCAGCATTGTTGCAGATCTGCTTCATGGGTTCTTCTATCACCCTCCGCACAATGTTGACACCAATGATCTCATCCTCGTCAGAGCCATCTGCCTTCATCTTCTGGATGAGCTCGTCTACAGCCTTTTGACTCCTCAGCAACGCCACACCACCACCAGCCACGATGCCTTCCTCCACTGCAGCCTTTGTGGCATTGAGGGCGTCCTCCACTCTGGCCTTCTTCTCCTTCATCTCTGTCTCAGTGGCGGCTCCCACCTTGATGACCGCTACCCCGCCCACCAACTTGGCCAAGCGTTCCTGGAGCTTTTCCCTGTCGTAGTCGGATGTGGTCTTCTCAATCTGGGCCTTGATCTGGGTGATCCTACCCTCAATCGCCTTGGTATCACCAGAGCCACCAATGATAGTGGTGTGCTCTTTATCAACCACGACCCTCTTGCACTTACCCAAATCGGAGAGTTTCACGTTCTCCAGCTTAATGCCGAGCTCCTCGGAGATTACTTGCCCGCCGGTAAGAATAGCAATATCCTTAAGCATCTCCTTCCTTCTGTCGCCAAAGCCAGGAGCCTTGACTGCGCAGGCGTTCAAGGTGCCCCTAAGCTTGTTCACCACCAAGGTGGCTAAGGCCTCCCCTTCCACATCCTCGGCTATCACCAAGAGGGGCTTGCCAGTACGGGCTACCTCTTCAAGAAGAGGGAGCATGTCCCTGAGATTTGAGATCTTCTTCTCATGAACCAGGATATAGGGCTCCTCAAGGCTGGCTTCCATCTTTTCAGGATCTGTGACGAAGTAAGGGGAGAGGTACCCCCTGTCAAACTGCATTCCTTCTACCACTTCTAAGGTGGTCTCCAGGCCTTTTGCCTCTTCGACTGTTATGACACCATCCTTGCCCACCTTCTCCATGGCATCAGCGATAAGCTCTCCTATTTCCCTATCGTTATTCGCAGAGATAGCGGCTACCTGAGCGATCTCTTTTCTGTCCTGGACCTCCCTGCTCATATCCTTGAGGTGCTCCACTACTGCGCTAACTGCCCTGTCAATACCCCTCTTGAGGCTCATAGCATTGGCTCCAGCGGTCACATTCTTCATGCCCTCTTTGAAGATGGCCTGAGCCAGCACAGTGGCAGTGGTAGTCCCATCACCGGCCACATCGGAGGTCTTGCTGGCTACCTCCCTTACCAACTGGGCCCCCAAATTCTCGAACTTGTCCTCAAGCTCAATCTCCTTAGCCACTGTTACCCCGTCTTTTGTGATCACCGGTGGGCCAAACTTCTTCTCAATCACCACGTTTCTTCCCCTGGGCCCTAAGGTGGCCTTCACTGCCTCCGCCAAGAGGTCTACACCCTTGGCGATCTTTCCCCTAACCTCGTCTCCAAATAAAAGGTCCTTCGCTGGCATGCTCCTCACCTCCCTTTCGTTGTCTATTCTTCGATAATGGCGTAGATATCGTCTTCTCTCATGACCAAGTACTTGTCACCGTCAATATTTACCTCGGTGCCCGCATACTTCCCAAAAATCACCTTGTCACCCACCTTTACACACATAGGTATTTTCTCACCACTGTCCAGGATCCTGCCATCCCCCACGGCCATCACCTCCCCTTTCTGGGGTTTCTCCTTAGCCGTATCAGGGATGATGATTCCTCCTTTGCTTTTCTCCTCCTCCTCCTCAAAGGGCCTCACCAGTACTCTGTCATGTAGGGGCTTCACCTTCATACCACTCCTCCTTCCACCTAGTTTTGAAAGTATTAGCACTCACCTGAATAGAGTGCTAATTTCGGGTGAATTTAATAGGACGGGTAGGATAGATTGTCAAGGGGGAAGACGAAAAAATTTGAGGGGGCCATTATCCCTTTATCTCTAAATCGGCATCCTATGGAAGAGTCCATCGATACTCTTCTCTATGGATTTCCCTTCTTTTCCCTAAGATCAGTTCTATGGCCCTGACTCTCCACAAGGCCGTCTATGAATGTCCAATCAAAAGGTTCCTTGCAGACCCAACACCTCACCTTCCTCTCCCTATGTTGCAAACGCTCCTCAGACACAAGGTTCTGCGCCCCACAGTTTGGACAATAAAAGACCAGGGCCATATAGATTCCTCCTTCGGCTTTTTATGGGCAATAGCATCCTATCTCCCGATGGGCAAGTTATCGAGGGTGCTGGTTCACAGCACAGCCATGCCCACGATGCGGGCTGCAGAGACCAGGGCCAGAAGGAGTTTATTACAATGGGGGCAAGGGTCACCCTTCATCCCACTTCTCTCCATAACACCGCTACAGAGGTAAGGCAGGGTATAAAAAGGTGGCAAACACCTCTAAGGCAATAGATCCTATTAGGGTATGGGCCAAGCATAAATGGCAGGGTCCTTGAGGCGGTACAGCAGAGAGGATAGAGCCCGCTGTACCCAGCACCAGGACGTTCATCACTTACCGGCACATTGCACCCATACCCCAAGACAAAGGGAATAACAGATTTGCCATGCAGGCCGATTCTGTGCATGAGGCCGTAAGCAGGTTATAGGGATTGCCCTTTTCTATTGCGGGTCTTATCATGTGTCTATCACGTTGTTGGAGGGAGGTTTGAGAGCAAGGATCATCATTACCCTGAAGAAGGGGGTGCTGGATCCCCAGGGTAAGGCAGTCAAGGAGGCTTTGGAGAACTTGGGTTTTGACCAGGTGAAGGGGGTGAGGGTAGGCAAAGTGATTGATGTCACCCTTGATGGAATAAGGGAACGGGAAGAGGCGGAGCGCACTGTTGAAGAGATGTGTCGCAGGCTTTTAGCCAACCCCGTAATAGAGGAATTCACCTATGAAGTGATGGGGGATTGAAGTGATCTTTGGAATTGCTGTCTTTCCAGGATCCAACTGCGATCATGATTGCCATTGGGTGATTTCGAGGGTGATGGGAGTAAAGGCAGAATATGTATGGTACCAAGAGAGAAACCTCGAAGGCCTCGATTGTCTCATTTTACCAGGTGGTTTTTCTTATGGGGACTACCTTAGGGCTGGCGCACTGGTGCGCTTCTCTCCAGTGATGGAGGCAACAAAGGAGTATGTAGATAAGGGGGGGCTCGTCCTGGGCATTTGCAATGGGTTTCAGATCCTCCTCGAGGCAGGGCTTCTACCAGGTGCGATGATGCGTAACAGGGGCCTGAGGTTCGTTTGCCAGTATGTGCATATCAGGACTGAGCGAACAGACACTCCTTTTACCTGCCTTCTCAAGCCAAAGGAAGTGCTGAAGATACCCATAGCACACATAGAGGGAAACTACTTTGCCGACAGCGATACCCTTAGGGATCTCAGGGCACATTCTCAGATTGTGTTTCGCTACTCTTCACCCTATGGGGAAGTGGATGATGCTTATAATCCTAATGGTTCCATAGAAGGTATTGCTGGTATTTGCAATGAGCGGGGTAATGTATTGGGTATGATGCCTCACCCTGAGAGGTGTTGCGAGGCCATTCTGGGTAGCGACCACGGGAAGAGGATATTTGAGTCTATCATCGCTCATCTACAAGGGTTAAGGGGGTAAGGGCATTCAAAGACGCTGCCTGAAAGGGGAATACAGAAGAGTGGTGGCGAACTCCCAACGAGAGAATGCGACATCACAGTTCAATTATATCTTAAACCGGTGAGGTGGGACATGGCTTTTCGCATCTGGTCTGAGGAAGAAGGAGAGGAGATGGAAGAGGCCATAGAACTGGTGGCACAGCTCATGATGCTCTCAGCCAGGACAGCTCCAAAGGGGAAGGGAGACGATTTTTTGGTGATGGAGTTAATAACAGGCAAGCGTTTAAAGAGGTTGGGAGAGGCCATGATAGAGTATGGGGAAGAGGTGAAAGACAGGTTTTACGTGAGGGACGGAAAGAGTGTCTTGGCTTCTCATGCGGTGCTGCTCATAGGCCTAAAGGATGCTGAGCCTGTGGGCCTTAACTGTGGGGGGTGCGGGTTTGAACGCTGCATCAGGCCAGAGGACGTGAAAGAGTTCAGGGATTTCAGGGCTCCCATATGCATGATACGCCTATTGGACTTGGGGATAGCAATAGGCTCTGCCGTGAAGACTGCCTCCCTTCACAACGTAGATAACAGGGTTATGTATCGGGCGGGGGTGTTGGCCAGGAAATTAGAGATGATAAGCGCAGACGTGGTTATGGGCATCCCATTGAGTGCTAAGGGGAAGAGCCCTTACTTTGATCGCGAGGTATAGATGAAGGTACTCAAAAGGATTCTCATAGTATCCATTCTCTGCCTGGTAATAGGCGGAGGATTAGGGGGAGGGCTCCTATGGAAATGGAGCAGGGAACTCCCAAATATCCAGAGGATAAGAGAGACCATAAAGGCGGGTTTGAATCAGGTCACTCAGGTGTATGATGTTCATGGCCAGCTTATCTCCCAGTTATTCATCGAACGCCGCATATGGGTACCCCTTGAGGAGATCCCTATCTCCTTGAGGCAGGCCTTCATAGCTGCAGAGGATAATCGGTTCTATAAACACGGTGCCTTGGACATCCGAGGTATCTTTAGGGCGGCTTGGAAGGATCTTATGGCGGGGAGGGTGGTGCAGGGGGGATCCACTATTACCCAACAGGTGGCCAAGCTGCTCTTTCTTACTCCGAAGCGTTCTATAAAGAGGAAAGTGAAGGAAGCGCTCTTGGCTTTAAAATTGGAAAAGCTTCTTTCAAAAGATGAAATTTTAGAGCTTTACCTCAACCTCATCTATTTCGGCCATGGGGCCTATGGTGTGGAGGTGGCAGCCCAGACCTACTTTGGAAAACACGTAGGGGAATTGAACTTGGTGGAGTGCGCTGCTCTTGCGGCTATACCCAGATCGCCTGCCTATTACTCCCCTTTCAACCACCCTGATAAGAACGCAGCGAGGAGAAATTACGTGCTGAAACGCATGATGGAAGAGGGGTACATCACCTCTCAGCAGTACCTCCAGGCCGTCCAGGAGAAGCTTAAGCTTGCGAAGGTCCCTACTGGGAAGGGTATAGATAAGGCTCCTTACTTTACTGAGCTTGTGAGGCAGTACCTCATGAAGAGGTATGGTGCCGAAGAGGTGTATCATAAAGGTCTTAAGGTCTACACCACCCTGGACCTTAATTGGCAAATTGCTGCCCAGGCTGCACTTAGGCAAGGGCTCAGAGACCTGGACAAGAGGGAAAATCCTTATAGAGGCCCCCTCTATCATTTAGGGAAGGGTGAGAAGCCTCCTGTGCCTCCTCAACTTCTGATACCCGGAGAGGTATACAAAGGTGTTGTGGAACACGTGAGCAATAAGGGTGTTACAGTGTGCATAGGCAAAAGGAAGGGAATTATTACGTATCAGGATATGGCATGGGCTTTCAAGGGGGAGTTGGCGGGCAAAGGGCCTAAGGATATCTTACAGGCGGGGGATGTAATCCTGGTGAAGTACATAGGGGACTTCCAAAATGGCGCCCTGCATTTGGCCTTGGAGCAAGAGCCTAAGGCGGATGGTGGCCTTATTTCCATAGATCTGGCTACAGGGGGCATCAGAGCCCTGGTGGGGGGATACGATTTTACCCGTAGCCAGTTTAATCGTGTGATCCAGGCCATGCGTCAGCCTGGGTCAGCTTTCAAGCCCATTATTTACACTGCAGCTATGGACACCGCCTTTACACCTGCATCCATTATAATTGATGCCCCCATCACCTTTGAGATGGAATCTCCTCAGGAATCAGCCAGGCTGAAGCTGTGGAGGCCGGAGAACTACACAGAGCACTTCTACGGTCCCACGCGGCTCAGGGTGGCGCTGGCCCATTCCAGAAACGTGGTGACCGTCAAGCTGCTCCAGAAGATAGGGGTAAAGACTGCCATCAAATATGCCAGAAGACTTGGGATCACCACCCCCCTCAGGGGTGATCTCTCTCTGGCGCTTGGTGGATCCGAAGTGACCCTCTATGAGCTTACCAGGGCTTATGCTGTCTTCCCCACAGGAGGCATGCTTATAGACCCCATATTTATTACTAAAGTAGAGGACAGAAATGGAGATGTGCTTGAGGAGAACAAGGCCACCTTTACCCCTGTCCTCTCGCCGGCCACTGCCTACATCATGACCTCTATGCTGGAAAGCGTGGTGAAAGAGGGTACAGGATGGAGGGCCAAGGCATTGAAGGTACCCTGTGGTGGAAAGACAGGGACTACCGATGAGTACAGGAGTGCCTGGTTTATAGGCTTCACTACCAGAACGGTAACAGGGGTGTACGTGGGGAATGACGATCACACCCCCTTAGGAAAGGGTGAGACAGGGTCAAGGGCTGCTGCTCCTATATGGGTTGACTTTATGAAAACGGCCACAGCCCTGGATCCATCGGAGCCCTTCCTTCCACCACCTACGGTGGTATTTGCGCGTATAGATCCCAAGACGGGGCTCTTAGCACCCCCTACTGATGATGAGGCCTTTTATGAGGTCTTTAGGGAGGGGAGTGAGCCAAAGGCGTTTGCCCAGGGGGAGGAAGATCGGGAGCAACTCCTCAACCGAGAATTGGAGGGTATGGGACCCTCTGGTGAAGAATGAAGAGGCACATTAAAGAACTTCCGTTGGAAGAGCTGCAAGCCTGGCTTGAGAAGGAGGGAGAACCTCCTTACAGGTTGAAGCAGATTCAGGGATGGGCTTATAGGAAGTGTGCCCCCTCCTTTTATGCGATGACCAACCTCTCCAAAGGGTTGCGAGAGGCACTGGACGACGCCTTTTATCTCTACTCTCTGGTAGAGGTAGGGAGAGAGATGGCCCTTGACGGGACCACGAAGTTCCTCTTTGAGGCCAGGGATGGGGAAAGGGTGGAATCTGTGCTTATACCTGATAGACAACGCCTCACCCTCTGCATCTCTACGCAGGTGGGATGCCGCATGGGCTGCCGTTTCTGCTTAACGGGTCAAGAGGGATTCCGTAGAAATCTCACCCGAGGAGAGATACTGGATCAGGTAACCTTGGTCAGAAGGGCAGTGATGACCCAGGGAAGGGACTTAACCAATGTGGTACTCATGGGAATGGGAGAGCCCTTGGACAACTACACAGAGACCATTTCTGCCTTAAAGGTGCTCATATCAACTGAGGGTCTGGGTTTTTCACACAGGAGAGTGACCCTCTCCACAGTGGGTCTCATACCCCAGATGAGGAGGCTATCTTCAGAGGGTCTGGACGTCACAATGGCTGTGTCCCTAAACGCCACAGACAATGAGACCCGCAGTGCCCTTATGCCCATCAATCTCCTGTACCCATTAGAGGACCTTATGAGCACCCTCAGAGAGTATCCTCTACCACCCAGAAAGCGCTTTACTTTAGAATATGTGGTCCTCAAGGGCATAAACCATCGTAAGGATGATGCTGTGAGGTTGGCAAAGTTGATTCAGGGGCTCCGGGTAAAGATTAATCTTATACCCTTCAATCCATTTCAGGGATCCCCTTTTCAACGCCCCTCGGAGAGGGAGGTGTTAGAGTTCCAGGCCTGTCTCAGGCAAAGGGGCATCTCCACTTTCATTAGGGAGAGCAGGGGTTACGAGATCTCTGCAGCCTGCGGCCTTCTTCGATGGAGAAGTAGATCGAAACCAGGGCTCATGAGGTTTTAACCCGGGAGAGTATGAGACAACCTCAACAAATACCCTGTCCTTTTGCCTCCCAAATCAAATAGCGTGCTCCTCTATATAGGCTTTCACCTTGATCACATCGGCAGGGAGGACTTCAAAGTGGCGCTTTCTCCCCTCTAACTCTGCAATGCGCATCGGCTTGGGTGGTTCTTTGCCTATGGCCTTCTTAACTGCCTTTGGGAATTTGGCAGGGTGGGCTGTGGCTAAGCAGACCATGGGTACCCCTTCTTCCTTCGATGCCAGGGCTGCTGCCATCCCCACAGCGCTATGAGGGTCAAGGATATACCCCGTTTCTCTGTAGATTTCACCTATAGTCTTCAGGGTTAGGGATTGGTCTACCCTAACAGAATCGAAGTCCTCCTGCACCCGTTTCAGCTCCCCAGCGGTAAATGTGAGCCGCCCCGTCTTCTTGAACTTATCCATGGCCCTTCTTACCTTCATTGGGTCCCTGTCCCAGAGATAGTAGAGGTAACGTTCGAAGTTGCTGGCCACCTGAATGTCCATGCTGGGGCTAATGGTGGGTACAACGCGTCCTAAGGAGTAATCACCCGAGGTGATAAAGCGATGCAGGATGTCGTTCTCGTTGGTGGCCAAGACCAGGCGTCTTATGGCCCCATGCGGCAACATCCTTTTAGCCAGTACGCCGGCAAAGATGTTACCAAAGTTGCCTGTGGGCACAGTGAAGGTCACTTCATTCATGCCTTTCTCTCTTAATCGTAAGAATCCCCATATGTAATAGACTACCTGTGCCAAAATCCTGGCCCAGTTTATAGAGTTTACAGCCCCTAAACGATGACGGTCTTTGAACCTTAGGTCTCCAAATATCTCTTTCACGATGGCCTGACAATCATCGAATGTCCCCTCGATGGCCAGGTTATAAACGTTTGCATCGGTGACAGTGGTCATCTGAAGTTCCTGCACGGGGGATATCCTGCCATGGGGGTGCAGGATAAATATGGCCATGTTCTTTCTGCCCTTGATCCCATAGATGGCGGCACTCCCTGTATCACCCGAGGTGGCACCCAAGATGTTCATCCGCTCTCCCCGTTGGGAGAGGAGATACTCAAACAGGTTTCCCAAAAACTGCAAGGCAACATCCTTGAAAGCGAGAGTAGGCCCATGGAATAGCTCCATCACTGAAACGCCATCCACCTTGACAATGGGCACCACCTGGGGATGATCAAAGGAGGTGTATGCATGCTCAATCAGAGTCCAAAGGTCCTTACGTGGGATATCACCCACAAAGAACTCCATCACCTCCAATGCCAACTGGGGATAGGAAAGCCCTTGCCAATCCTCTATCACTGAGGGGGGCATCCTGGGCACCCCCTGAGGCAGGAGTAGGCCTCCATCGGTCGCCAAACCCATCGTTACTACCTGGGAAAAGGGAATGGGCTCAACCCCTCCCCTTGTGCTGATATACTTCATTACTTTCCTCCTAAGGGCCCGTTCGTCTCGGACACTCTCACCCGTCTTTTTTTAATTTATACGTACCTTCCTGAAAAGGAAATGTTTTATTAGTTTGACTGAAAGCAAAGGTAGATTTAAAAGGTCATCAAGGAATATCTGGAGGGCCTTAATGCAAAGGAAGCGAGCGCTTATGGATTGGGGTTATATGAGCTATTTGGAAGGGGGTAATGGGGATCTTCCCTTGGTGCTCATTCATGGTGCAGGGGGTAATGCTAAGATCTGGGAAAGGGCTATGGGCCTTCTGAAGGACGATTTTCGCATCATTGCATTGGACATGCCAGGGCATGGGAATTCGAGTTGCCTCCTCCACAGGCATATAGAGGATGTGGCTTGCTGTCTTGTTGATTGCCTCCAGGCCTTAGATCTCCAAGGGCCCATCCTAATGGGTCACTCTATGGGTGGGGGCGTTGTAATAAATGCTGCTTCTCGGGCTTCCCAGGTGAGGGGGTTGGTACTGGTGGGCACGGGGCTGAGACTCGAAGTCAATCCAAAATTGATCAAAGGCTTGCAGGAGGACTTTTTGAGTACGGTGGAGACCATGGCCAGGTGGTGCTTGCGCAAAGAGGCACCATCAAAGCTTGTGGATGAGGTAAGGGACATGATGCTCCAGGCCGGGAAGGCCATATTGCATGCGGATTTGCTTGCCTGCTCTAACTATGCCGGAGAAGAGAGTGCGGGGCGCCTCAATGTGCCTACTTTGGTGATTTTTGGTGATAGGGACGTTATGACTCCCCCACAGCTTTCTAAGGAATTGTTAACCCATATCAGAGGTGCCAGGCTCAGGATCATTCCCGATAGCGGCCATATGGTCCAACTGGAGCAGCCGAAGGCCCTATGTAAGGCCGTGATCGATTGGTGGAGAAACCTCCCATAAGCTCCCATTTTTCTATCAGGATTGGGGGACTTTTGGGGAAATGCTTACTTGACAGAGAGGGAGCCCCTTTTTATATTAGGGTTTGAGTTTATATTTTGACTTTGAGTAATTTCAAGCGTAAACCTCGGGATTTTGCATTAAATAACATGTCAAATTTAAAAGGGGGTATAGGCCCCTCTATAAAGAAATGATGGAGGAGGCAGTATCATGGACAGAATCAAGATTGCCATTGTTGGTGTGGGGAACTGCGCAAGTGCTCTCGTACAGGGTATAGAATATTACAGATATAAGGGGGAAAACGATGCTGTAGGATTTATGCATTGGGACATAGGTGGATATACACCAGGTGATATTGATATTGTAGCAGCATTCGATATTGACAGGAGGAAAGTGGGAAAGGACATATCAGATGCTATATTTCAACTACCTAACTGTACCAAGACTATCTTTAAAAACATACCCCCAAAAGGTGTGAAAGTAAGGATGGGGAGGATCCTTGATGGAGTAGCTCCTCACATGGCGAAGTATGATGAAAAGTACACCTTTGTTGTTGCTGATGAGGAGGAACCTGAAGAGGATAAAGTGGTTGCTATTCTCAGAGATAGTGGCGCTGATATGCTTATAAACTACTTACCAGTGGGGTCAGAGGAGGCAACAAAGTTCTATGCAAATTGCGCTCTTCAAGCAGGCATCGGATTCATAAATTGTATACCCGTATTTATTGCAAGCGATTCATATTGGGCAAATAAGTTCAAAGATAAAAACATACCTATCATTGGAGACGATATAAAATCACAAGTAGGGGCCACCATTGTACATAGAGTATTAGCGAATCTATTCAAAAGCAGGGGAGTGAAACTGGAGAGAACATATCAGCTCAATACAGGAGGAAACACCGATTTCCTTAATATGCTTGATAGAGGTCGATTACTATCGAAGAAGAGATCGAAAACCGAGTCGGTTCAGTCCCAGCTTGGTGAACTGCGGTTAGAGGATGAAAACATCCACATCGGTCCCAGCGATTGGGTAGCATGGCAAAAAGACAATAAAATATGTTTTATACGCATGGAGGGAAAATTGTTTGGAGATGTAGCCATGGACCTTGAGCTCCGTCTATCTGTGGAGGATTCTCCAAATTCAGGCGGCGTAGTTATTGACGCCATCAGGTGCCTGAAGCTTGCGCTAAACAGGGGGAAAGGAGGTGTTCTTTATTCTCCATCGTCCTACTTTATGAAGCATCCGCCAAAGCAGTTCACAGATGATGAGGCACGTAGAATGACAGAAGAGTTCATAAATGGCATAAGGGAATCGTAATGAATGTCACTGAGTGCCTCATCTTGGCTGCTGGAAAGGGAAGCAGAATCTCAGAGAAAGGGCAGCCAAAACCCCTTATTCGGCTTTTAGGGTTAGCACTTATAGAGCGGGTCATCACCAGTGTTTATTCATGCGGTATACAGGAATTCACCGTTGTCACGGGATATAGAGGAAAGGAAGTTAGGAGATTTTTGGATGAGCTTGGCAAGAGGAGGGATTTGGTCATCAAACATGTGATTAATGATGAGTGGGACAAAGAGAATGGTCTCTCTGTCCTGAAAGCTAAGGATGCAATAGATGCCCCTTTCTTGTTGGTAATGAGCGACCATGTAATACAGGAAACGGCCATAGAAAAGATGGTATCTTCCAACATTGCTGGGGATCAGGTGCTCATGTGTGTGGATTATAGGATTAGCAGTAACTCGAATGTCCGCTTATGTGAGGCAACGAAGGTATATGTTAAGGGGGATGTGGTCACCAGTATTGGGAAGCATCTTGATAGGTTCAATGCGTTGGATACAGGCCTCTTTGTGTGTACCCCCATTATATTTGATGCTATTGAGGAAAGATTAAGGCAAGGTGACAGTACCCTGAGTGGCGCTATTAGGACTTTATCTTCTCAGGGGAAGGTAAAGGCGGTTGATATAGGGGATGCCTATTGGTACGATATAGACGATGAAGCATCCTACAAAAGGGCTAAGGACGGACTTCTCTCGTCCTTAGGGAAAAGTGCAGACGGACCAATATCTAAATACATCAATCGCCCCATCTCCATCAGGATTACAGAAAGGATGGTCAATACTCGGGTATCCCCAAATGCTGTTTCTATGGTCTCTTTCCTATTCGCCATTGTTGGTGCTATTTGCTTTCTCTTTCCCGGGTACCTGCCTCTCTTACTGGGTGCCATACTTTCTTATTCTTCCTCCATCTTAGACGGTTGCGATGGGGAAGTTGCAAGACTGAAATACCTGCAAACAGACCTTGGGGCTTGGCTCGATGCAGTACTGGACCGGTATGCTGATGCCCTCCTGATCCTTGGGCTCTCTATACACTCCATGGCGAAAGGCCAAGTCTTACTGGTAGTCCTGGTCGGTTATCTTGCCCTTGCAGGGTCCCTCATAAATAGCTACACCGCGGACAAATACGACAGATTCATGGAGAAGAGGCTCCAGGGAAAGGTGGCCCCTTTTAGGATCGGGAGGGATTTGCGCATTATGCTCATCTCCGCAGGAGCGCTTCTGAATATACCTGTAATTGCACTTGCGCTCATAGCCATTGTGATGAACATAGAGAACATCAGGAGAGTGATCCTCCTATATACCCATCAGCCTTAACCATTAGGCCAGGGTGATTCGGTTTACTTTACCGTTCTTTTCTCCTATAAATGGATTACCATGCGTAACAAGACAAAGTCCACACGCCCTCTGGCCGTTATACTGCTGTTGGCTATTACACTGGGGACGCTTCTCCCCACATTGGGGAAGGTCTCATTCTGGGACTCTGATGAGGCAAGGTACGCTGAGTGCGCCAGGAATGCCATTGAACACGGTCACTGGATCATTCCATACTATAACGGCCATCCAAGGATAGTGAAGCCTCCACTTATGGTGTGGTTGGTGGCCCTTTCGAGCATGGTGATCAATGGGGGACAAGTGACAGAGTTCTCTGCACGTCTCCCCTCCCTCTTGGCAGGCGTGGGGACGGTCCTAATTACGTATCTATTGGCTTATTCCCTCCTAAGCTCCGAGGTGCTGGCCTTTTTGTCTGCCTTCATCCTGGCCACCACCTATCTCTTTTATAAGCAGGCCCGATTCTCGATAACAGATATGGTACTCACATTCTTTTTTACCTTGGCCCTCTACTGGTTTTATCAATTCTATAGAGGAGGGAGAGGGCTATACGTGCTGGGCATGTATGGTGCCCTTGCAATGGCCACTATGGATAAGGGACCTGCTGTGGGTTTTGTGCTCCCAGTGCTCATCATCATCCTCTTCATTTGGATG
The DNA here is from genome assembly GCA_015486015.1 of Aquificota bacterium. Taxonomy (GTDB): domain Bacteria; phylum Thermosulfidibacterota; class Thermosulfidibacteria; order Thermosulfidibacterales; family B14-G1; genus WFSI01. Next base: position 158,109 of record WFSL01000024.1, read on the forward strand.
CAGGGTGATGTGCGAAAGATAAAAGGGCTCATTCATCCAGTCGGGATACTCATATACATAGCCCTTGTGCTACCTTGGCCCCTCTTGGTGGGCAAGGCTTACCTGGTGAAGTTTTTATGGAGGAGCAACGTAAGGCGTTTCGCCAACAATCCAGCCTGGAGGACCCCCTTTTGGTTTTATTTGTGGAATTTTCCTGTGCACTTCACCCCTTGGGCGGCCTTTTTGCCACTCACCGCTGCCACAGTGAGGAAGGTGAGGGGGCGCATGGGCCCAATATCCTTCCCACTTATCTGGTTTGCTGTGGTATTTGTGCTCTTTTCCCTTTCGGACACCAAGAGATCCAGCTATATCCTACCACTCTATCCAGCCGCCGCTCTTATTACTGCTTGGAGTATAGGGAAGGGGATAGAGATGAAAGAGGAGCTGGTGGGCCCGTGGCGTGCCTCCTTGGGGCTCTTTGCCCTTGTCATAATGGGATATGTGGTGGCGCTGGTGCTTGCATTTTCCCGTCATGTCCCCCTTTACACCCCCACGGCCACGGCCTCCTTGGGGCTGGCCCTCATCATAGGGGGCTTCATCGCTTTTATAGCCAAATTGAAGAACTTCCAAGAAGGGACCTTGCTGGCATGCGCGGGTGCACTGGTCCTGACTATAGGATACACTGGCTTTTACCAACCCTTGTTCGATCAATATTATAGATCCCCCAAGCCCTATTGCGCGGACATTAAAAAGACCGTGGGCTCACTACCACTCTATCACTATGGCTCCATAAGGGCCCATGACCTGTTTTATATAGGGAAGGGAAGGATTCCCTCTCTTCCCGATGCCAAAGAACCAAAGGGCCCCTATTTTGTCATGACCAGGGGAAAGAAGCTGAAGTCCCTAAGGAGGGAACGCCCTTATCTTAAGATAATAAAGAGATACCCTTTCAGGGACATAGTGATAGTCCTTTTAAGGAGTCCAAAGGAAAAGCATTCTGGAAAAGGGGGTGCACATCCTATAGAAAGGAAAGAAGATGGCGAAGAGACTTTCTATTATCATACCCACCTTCAATCGGCTTAGGACCATGAGAGCCATTCTCCGGGCCCTTGAGGGACAAACCCTTTCGCCAGAAGAGTTTGAGGTGATCACTGTGGATGATGGCTCCACCGATGGCACATTGGCGATGCTCCGGGACTATCAGGGCCCTTTGACCCTGAAGGTAGACACCACAGGCCTATCCCCTGGTGTGTATGGATACCATGTGGCCATCAATAAAGGGTTAACCCTGTCCCAGGGGAAGTATCTGGTTTTTATGGATTCAGACATGGTGCCAAGGCACGATGCTTTAGAGGAGCTTTTGAAGGCCCACAGCCAATGGGAAGGGGAAGGGGAGAGGGTCCTTATCAGGGCCTGGTGGACCAGAAGGCGTCACCCGCTAAGGATGTGGCTCAAGGGTACTACCTTGAAAGGTTACTCTCCAGAGAAGGCCCTGAAACGGGATAAGAAGTTCCAGAAACTCTACCGAAAGAAGGAAAATTTGCGACCTAAAGACGCCCCAAGTGCCTTCATCTCTGTGAGGAGAGACCTGGCAATAGCTGTGGATGGCTTTCCCTCTCATGCCTATTGTTATGGTATGGACTACGAATTCCAGAGGAGGCTGGTAGAGATTGTGGGTGTGAGGATAGTATTCGAGCCAAAGGTATATGCCATTCATGGTCCCTTACCGGGGGATGTAAAAGCTGACAGCTACAGGTGGACCAGAAAATTTCAAAGTAGATACTCGAAGGAGAGATGGGAAGGGATATCCAGCATCAGGGGGACCCCAAAATAGCTATGTTAGAGGTCAGTTGGAGTAATGCCGTTTTCTGGGTTTATACCCTCTATCTGTTTACCATTCCCTTCAAAGTTCCAAATACCCTTTCATCACTCATGCTATTGATACTCGTCATTCCAGCCATGAAGGGGTTGGCGGGAATTAAGAGGAGAGGCAGAGACCCCTTAGAGGCTGGTGTACTTCTCTTTTCTGGAATCGTTCTCCTCTCCACTATCACCTCTGTAGATCCCACCTTAACCCTCAAATATTTTAAGAAAGATATCCTAATAGGTTTAATTCTTTTCTTTTCCACTCTTTATCTGACAAAACCGGAAAACACCATCCATATATACAGAACTCTCCTCCTTTCGTTCCTTTTGGCAATGATATGGGGCATCAATATCTATGATTCACCTGGTGGAAGGCTCGCTGGTGTGATAGGTCATAGTACCCGCTATGGGAAATTTTTGGATCTTGTTTTACCAATTGCTATTTCCGGGTTCTTTGTAGAAAAAATCCCCTGGCTCCTTCTACCTTTGGCAACCTTTTTCTTGGGGACTTACAGCTTAGTCCGCACTATGACCAGGGGGGCTTGGGTGGGGGTCTCCTTCGCAACGTTGACCCTTTTCATTTCGGCTAAAAGGTGGTATATGTTTTTAACTTTTGGGATTGCTATTGTTCTAATTTTACCTTTTGTTCCCTCGAAGGGCCAGCTTCTCCACAGAGTAGCATCTGTGGTTGAAGTTAATAAAACCCTTAAAACTGATCCATCTTTATTAAAACGACTCCAATTTTATAAGACGGGCATAGATCTGATTAAAGAGAGGCCTGTCTTGGGATGGGGTTACGGTAGAAAAATCCCAAGAAAAATCAAAAAGAAGCTGGGGCATGGGTGGTTCTTAAAGAGGAAACTTAAACCTTTTACTCATCATTGCCATGATTCTTACATGGAACTCGCTTTAGAAACTGGAATTATGGGACTGATGGCCTTTCTTTTCTTTTTAGGGGCGTTTTTCTATGATGGAATAAGGGTTTATAGAAAAGCTTCACCTTCAGAACTTCAGCTAATCGCTTTGGGGATCATGGCAGGTATACTGGCTTTAATGATCCATGGATTTGTAACTGATGTTTTTCAAAAACCCTTCATTTCATACATGTTCATTCTTTCAGCTATCTTGTACTCAATGGAGAGGTCCCTTGGGGATCAGGGTTCTTAGAGTCGTCTCCAACTTGGGAATTGGGGGAGTTCAAAGACAATTACTCTGTCTTCTTAAGTACTTAGACTTCAACAGGGTCTCCACGGACATATTGGCTATAAGAAGATCTGGAGAGCTTGAAGAAGAGTTCTCAAGGTACTGCACAGTAAAGGTCCTGGGACTCAAAGGAAAGTACAATCCCTTAGACATTTACAGACTCACCCGTGAGATAACAAAAGGGGGCTATCAAGTGGTTCACGTCCATAGAACAGAAGATATCGTTTTTATGACGGTATTGGCCAGCCTTCTTGCTGGTGTGAATGCGATAGTGATCCACCACCATTTTCCTTATAAGTGGATGAGCAAGAGGAAGCTTTTATTAGAAAAGGTAGCTACTCAAAGGGCCAAGAGGCTCATAGGGGTTTCCCAATTTGTGGCAAGGCACACTGTAAAAAGCATGAAAATAGAGATGTGCAAGTGCTCCGTTATTTATAATGGAATAGCTTTGAATGATTCTTTTTCATCTGCCAGGGCAAACAAAGTAGGTCTGGTTGCCAGATTGGTAAACTTCAAAAGGATTGGCGACTTTATAGATGCATCCCAGATCGTTCAAGAGGCCAAAAGGGATGTTAAGATCCTGGTAGTTGGAGATGGAGAAGAAGAAACCAGGAAAGGGCTGGAGGGGAGGGCCCAAGAGAAGGGGATAAAAGTGGCATGGTTGGGCCAGATGAAGGACCCAAGAAAGTTTATGGAACAATTAAAGATAGGTGTCCTTTCATCTTCCAAAGAGGGCTTGCCCAATGTGGTTCTCGAGTATATGGTTTCGGGAGCCTTGGTTGTGGCCACCAAGATACCCCCTGTGGAAGAGATCGTTATAGAGAACAGAGTGGGGTATCTCGTTTCACCCAAGAACCCGTACGCATTGGCCAGAGCCATCTTGAAAGGGCTTGATAATTGTGCACATAGGAAAGAAATAGTGATCCTGGCCTCAAAAAGGATGGCACAATTCTCCATAGAGGAGACAGCCCAAAAAACCATGGAGCTTTATGAAAACCTGGTAGGGGTCAGGTCTTGAATTTGGTAAATTTCTATGATTGCCAGACGCCATGGCTTTATAATTGAGGAGGTTGGGGTTTTGGGTATCGGGAATTAGGATCGGTGCCTCCTATTCGATAGTTGGCAAGGCCTTGTAGGCCAGGGAAATTGCCAAATTCAAGATCTGACCCCTGCTGGCGGCGATGTTTTATGGTAAATATGTGTGAGATCTTCAGGAGGTTTAGATGATAGGGTGGTTTAAGGATGCCTATCCGAGGATAGCTCCATCCGCATTTGTGGCATTGAACGCTACGGTCATTGGTAACGTAGAGATAGGCGATCACTCCAGTGTATGGTTTGGCGCTGTAGTGAGGGGGGACGTGAACTACATAAAAATAGGCTCTTTCAGCAACCTCCAAGACAATTCCGTGGTCCATGTCACTACTGCCAAGTACCCCACCGTGATTGGTGATGAGGTGACCATGGGTCACCGGGTAATGATCCACGGATGTGTAGTAGGCTCCCGTTGTCTCATAGGTATGAGCGCCATCATCTTAGACGGCGTGGAGATAGGGGATGAATGCTTGGTGGCTGCGGGGGCCTTGGTACCGCCGAATACGAAGGTGCCGCCCCGTTCCCTATTGATGGGTTTCCCTGCCAGAGTGGTGAGGAAACTCACGGATGAAGATATTGCAGAGATTGAAAGGGTGGCCAGGCACTATGCCAATCTCGCTGCCTGGTACCGGGATGAATACGGAGAGCGATAATGCAGGTCTCTCATCGGGTAATGCTGATAGCAGAGAAACTGACAGCCTCCCCCATTATAAGGGTGATCTTTGTGGTGTGTCTGGCAGGGTTTTCCTACTGGATTGCGAGGAAAATTTTTGTATACACCGCCGTCAAGCTTGCCAGGAAGACCAAGAACGAGTTGGACGATATATTGATACAGCACAAGGTTATAGATCTACTCGCCTTCCTTTTTCCCATCTTTGTGATCCACTATGGGGAGTTCCTGGTGCCCTCCTTTGCCGGTGCCTTGGAGAAGGCGGTCTCTGTGGGTTGGGTGGCGTTTCTTGCCCTCCTTGCAGATCGCCTTCTCTCCGTGGGACTCACCATTTATGATAGACATCCCATTGCCAGGAAGCGGCCCCTCAAAGGGTATGTTCAAATACTCAAGATCTTTATTTATTTGACAGCTATCATTGTGGGGCTCTGCGCCCTATTGGGGAAATCCCCCTGGGGCCTTATCAGTGGCTTGGGTGCCCTCAGTGCCGTACTCATCCTTGTCTTTCGTCACACGATTCTCTCCTTTGTGGCGAGCTTTCAGGTGGTTTCTCAGGAGCTTATCAGGGTGGGTGACTGGATAGAGATGCCTCAATACGGAGCAGATGGGGAAGTAGTAGATATAGCGCTTCACACCATCGAGATCCAGAACTGGGATAAAACGTACGTGGTGATCCCCACATACAGGCTACTGGAGGAGTCCTTCAAAAATTGGAGGGGTATGCAGGAGGCTGGGGGAAGACGCATCAAACGCTTCCTTCATGTGGATAAATCCACAGTCAGGTTTTGCGATGATGAGCTCATTGAGAGATTCAAAAAGATCCATCTTATTGCGTCATATGTAGAGGAGAGGATCAAAGAGATTGAGGAATATAACAAGAAGCATGGGATAGACGCCTCGGCTTCCCCTGTGAACGGACGTAGGATGACTAATCTGGGAACCTTTAGGGTTTACATAGAAGAATATCTAAGGCACCACCCAAAAATACGGAAGGATTTGACCCTCATGGTTCGTCAGCTTCAGCCTGCCCCAGAAGGCATACCCTTGGAGGTTTACTGCTTTGTGGCAGACACCCGTTGGGTCCAGTATGAAGGGGTGCAAGCCGACATCTTTGATCATCTCTTGGCGGCAGCAAGGGAGTTTGATCTAAGGGTTGTCCAGATACCTACGGGTAGTGACTTGAAGGATGCTATTGCGGCTTTGAGCAACAAGTTATCCTCTTAACCTCTTCAGTGGGTAAAGAGAGGGTGGAGGGGGTGGGTAAAGATTGGATCACTGAATTTATAGACCCCCTCCTGATCTAAGCTATGTTGTTACTTGCCTTGGAAGCTGGGTTTCCTCTTTTCTAAGAAGGCCTTGGTGCCTTCGATTTTGTCTTCCGTTGAACAGCAGAGGCCGAAGAGGTCTGCCTCGATGCAAAGGCCCTCCTCCAAGCTCACCTCTATGCCCCTGTTCACTGCCTCCATGGCTAATCTCACAGCCACAGGGCCTTTGCTCATTATGGTCTTAGCCAGCTTCTCTGCCTCTTCTATGAGCCTTTCTGGCTCCACCACCTTGTTGACCAGTCCTATTTGATAGGCCTCCTGCGCATCCACCATCCGGCCTGTCAAGATCAGCTCCATGGCCCTCCCCTTGCCTACGAGGCGGGAAAGCCTCTGGGTACCCCCATAGCCGGGGATAATGCCCAGATTCACTTCAGGCTGTCCCAGCTTTGCATTGGTGGAGGCCACCCTCAAGGTACAAGCCATGGCCAGTTCACAGCCTCCCCCCAAGGCAAAACCGTTAATGGCAGCGATCACAGGTTTGCCTAAGTGCTCGATGGCACGGAAGACCTCTTGGCCTTTTCTGGCGAAGCCCTTGCCCTGTAAGGTGTCAAGGTTTACCAGGTGGGTGATATCAGCCCCTGCAACAAAGGCCTTCTCCCCTGCGCCTGTGATAATCACAGCCCTCACCTCGTTATCGTCCCTTGCAGCGGCAAAGGCATGTTCCAGCTCATTGATCACCGTGTCGTTTAAGGCGTTTAGCACCTTCGGCCTATTGATAGTGATATAGGCTATTCCCTCCTTTACCTCATACATTAACGTTTCATAGGCCATTATGCACCTCCTTATACCCTCTCGGTGTAATCAAAGAACCCCTTCCCTGTCTTCCTCCCCAATCTGCCTGCCCGCACCATCTGCCTCAGTATAGGGGCTGGGCGGAACTTGGGGTCGCCGAATTCCCTGTAAAGCACCTCCAGCACATCCAAGGCTACATCGATACCCACCAGGTCGAAGAGCGCCAGGGGGCCAATAGGCATATTGGCCCCCCACTTCATGGCCTGATCTATCTCCTCGGCCGAACCTACACCCTCCATATAGGCGAAGGCTGCCTCGTTCATATAAGGTACAAGAATCCTATTCACAATGAATCCAGGCTGGTCTTTAGTCTTGATGGGGGACTTACCGAATCTCTTGGCCACCTCATATGCCAACTCCACCGTCTCGTCAGAGGTAGTAAGCCCTTGGACAATCTCCACTAATGGCAAGACCGGTACAGGGTTAAAGAAGTGCATACCCACCACCTTTTCAGGTCTGGAGGTGGAGGCAGCGATCTCTGTAATAGAGAGGCTAGACGTGTTAGAGGCCAAGACCACATCGGGCCTGCATATCTTGTCCAATTCCCCGAATATCTCCTTTTTTACCTCCATCTTCTCGAAGGCTGCCTCTATCACATAGTCGGCCCTCTTCATCTCTTGGAGATCTAAGGTCTTGCTGATCCTTTTGAGGATTCCACTGGCCTCCTCTTCTGAGAGTTTACCCTTCTTGGTAAGTTTCCCCAAGCTCCTCTCTATAATCTTTATTCCCCTGTCTAAGGCTGCATCGGATATATCTCTGAGGACCACCTTGAATCCTGCCGTAGCTGCTACTTGGGCTATGCCGGAACCCATGGTTCCTGCACCCACCACTCCTACAGTTCCAATGTCCCCTATCTCCATAACCCACCTCCTGGATTTTAAGCCTTGCTTAACACTTTTGAGTTGAGCTTTCAACTTGTATAGTTAACCTATGTTGAAAGTCCTTTATTCTTTTTTATTTTACTTAATGTGAGGCAGAGGCTGATAGAGGCCATAGGGCTTGTCGGAACGGTGGTAAGGGACAAAGAGCGCGAAATTCATGTATCTATGGCTCCATTACTTGCCGGTGGGCACCTCCTTATTGGGGGGTCTCCCTGGGACTGGCAAAACCAGCCTTGCTTTGACTCTTGCCAGGCTCACGGGATGCACCTTTGCCCGGGTCCAGTTTACCAATGATCCTATGCCCTCTGACGTGGTGGGCACTGAGGTATTCTTACCCAGAGAGGGGGGTTTCCAATTCAGGCCAGGTCCAGTATTTCACAACATCCTGCTGGCGGACGAGATCAATAGGGCCACACCCCGGACACAGAGCGCCCTCTTAGAGGCTATGGGCGAGGGGAAGGTTTCTGTTGGTGGTGAGACCTATCCACTGCCAGAGGCCCAATTGGATCGTCCTATTACAGGATAGGGTGGTAGAGGTGGATGTGTCTTTAAGGATCATGGATTACATTATGGAGATCACGCATCATTCCAGGATTGGGGAGCACTTCCGAACAGTGATAGGGCAGGAGGGAGGGTTGCAAGGTCTGGTTTTGAGGATAGTGTAACCCCTGGATCATCGGGAGAAACCCTCTTGGAGATGGCCCATAGGATATCCAGCGATCAACCTCGGTTAGGTAGGAAGATGCATGAGGCCGTCGTCCTCTACTACCACATGGAGTTTGGGAAAAAGCGGATGGATGCTATGCTCCTGGAGCGTATGCTGAGGGAGATTAAGGCATTAGCTTTCCATGCTGCCAGAGATAGGCTACGGGGGCAATGAAGGTCCCAGGGTGGGGTTTGATTTTTCTTCCCCCTAAGGTCTAACATTGAAAAATTGATTCTATCCGATGCTGAGGAGGCGCTTGATGTTCACGCATCCCCTAATAGAGCGTTATACCAGCAAGGAGATGGTGGAGATCTTTTCTGAGGAGCACAGGTTCTCCACCTGGAGGAGGCTATGGGTAACCCTGGCAGAAGCAGAAAGAGAACTTGGACTCCCCATCAGCCAGGAACAGGTACAGGAGATGAAGGTCTACATAAGTGACTTGAACCTGGAAGTGGCCCGGCAGTACGAGCGGGAGATCCGTCACGATGTAATGGCTCACATCAAGGCGTATGGGGACCAGTGCCCCAAAGCTAAGGGCATCATTCATTTAGGGGCTACTAGTTGCTTCGTTACTGATAACACTGATGTGATCCTTATGAGGGAGGCCATAGACCTTCTCATAGTGAAGACAGCAAATGTGTTGGATCATCTTGCCTCTTTTGCTGAGAGGTATCGAGACCTGCCTACCCTTGGATACACCCATTTTCAGCCTGCCCAGCCCGTGACGGTGGGTAAGAGGGCCTGTCTCTGGGCTCAGGATTTTTTGATGGACCTGAAGGAATTGGAGAGGAGAAGGGAGGAGTTACACTTTCGGGGTGTTAAGGGCGCAACAGGCACACAGGACAGCTTCCTCAAGCTGTTTGATGGGGATGAGGAGAAGGTAGAGGCGTTAGACAGGGCAGTTGCGGAAAAGATGGGCTTTGGGAAGGTTTTCTTGATTACTGGCCAGACTTATCCCCGCAAACAGGATGCCTTGGTTCTGTGTTCCCTGGCAGGGCTTGCACAGTCTGCCCACAAGTTCGCTACAGATCTACGTCTCCTCCAGCATCTCAGGGAGGTAGAGGAGCCCTTTGGGGAGAAACAGGTGGGTTCCTCTGCCATGCCTTACAAAAGGAATCCCATGCGCAGCGAGCGCATCTGCGCCCTTTCACGGTTCCTACTCTCGTTGGCCCAGAACTTGCCCTATACAGCCTCCATCCAGTGGATGGAACGGACACTTGATGATTCAGCAAATAGAAGGATCGTGATACCCGAGGCGTTTTTCACGGCGGACGCTATACTGGAGCTCTTGATAGATGTGACATCTGGGATGGTAGTCTACCCCAAGGTAATTGAAAGACACCTCCAAGAGGAGCTTCCATTTTTGGCGTCTGAGGAGATTATGATGAAGGCAGTGAAGAGGGGAGGTGATAGACAAGCCTTGCACAATAGAATCAGGAGATATGCCATAGAGGCGTCCAATGCCGTGAAGAATGGCAAATCAAATCCGTTCATAGGGCTTGTCGCCTCTGATCCCCTCTTTGGTTTGGATAGGGAGGAGTTGGTAGAGATTTTGCAGCCATCCCGTTTTGTGGGACGTGCGCCTTCGCAGGTTTCAGCGTTCCTCCAGGAAGAGCTTTACCCTGCATTGAGACCTTACAAGGAGAGACTTGGCCTGAAGAGCCAAGTACAGGTGTGATGAAAGGCCATTCTTTCCCAAGGGTTCCAACATGAGAGCCAAAACCTTGCATCCATGGGACCTTAGATATCAAGATGCTATGGAGATACAGAGGCATCTTGCAAAGTTGGTAAAGGAGTCTCCGTTACCATTAGAGGAGTTGAAGCTTATAGCCGGGGTTGATGTATCCTCCTCTCGGAGATCTCCAATAGGCTTCGCCGCAGCAGTGGTGATGGAGTATCCTACCTTCAAGATAGTAGAGGTAGGAAGTGCGAAGGGGCTACTCAACATGCCTTACATACCAGGCCTCCTTTCTTTTAGGGAGGCGCCCCTCATCCTGAGGGCTTTGAGTGAGCTTAAGAGGGACCCACAGGTGATCCTGGTTGATGGCAACGGTGTGGCCCATCCCAGGGGGTTAGGCATCGCCTCCCACCTTGGGATACTGCTGGATTGGCCAACAGTTGGATGTGCCAAGAGCAGGTTGTTGGGGGAACATGGAGAGCCTGGGCCCTTTAAGGGTAATTGGGTACCCTGGAGCTACAAGGGGAAGCCCATTGGGGCCGTTGTGAGGACCAGAGAAAGGGTAAAACCTGTCTATATCTCTGTTGGTTATAGGGTTACTCTTAGGGATGCCATACACTTAGTCCTCAAGTGCTGTCAGAAGTACCGACTCCCTGAACCCATCAGGGCAGCCCACAGAGAAGTAAACAGGCTGAGGGAGGAGAATTGAAGAGAGGGGGTCCAAAGGCTATCGGAGAGATCATCGCCTCCATCACTACTCAGAAACAGTGGAGGAGAGGTGCCCAGGTGATCCGGTGGAGAGAGGCGTGGAGGAAGGCTGTCGGTCCATATATCTCTAAGCGTACAGAGATAGTAGGAGCAAGGGGGAAGAAAGCTATGGTTGCAGTTGCAGACAGCGTTTTGGCCTCTGAGCTTGCACTCCAGAAGCCCCTAATTATAGAGAAGCTTAAGGAGTTGGCTAAGGGGAAAGCCCCCCAAGACCTCCTCTTCCAGGTTGACCCTGATCTCCCCCTTAGTGAAGAGCCAGATGCCTTTCCCCCTTGTCTTGAGCCCAAATCATCGGGTGAGATAGAGGAAATGGTGAAGACGTTGCAAGACGATGAGTTGAAGGAGAGCTTTAGGAAGATATTGGCCAACTGCATGACTGAGGAAGAGGAGCAATGAGGTTCAGGGCAGCAGTAACAGTGGTAATGCTTCTGGCCCTTGTGGCCTGCGGAGGGGTAAAGAAGAAGGGAAGGGCCAAGGCTCCCTATTTCTCTCTTGAAGACCTCACCGGGAATACTGTGACTATTGAAGCCTTTAGAGGAAGGCCCTTCCTCTTGGTCTTTTGGGCTACCTGGTGTCCCGCGTGCCGCAGTGAAGTCCCCACACTCAACAGGCTGACAAAGGAAGGCCTCACTGTGGTAGCTGTGGCTATGAACAGAAGCAAGGAAGAGGTAAAGGAATTTGTGAAGGAACATCACATCCACTATCAGGTGCTCATGGGTACATACCAGGTGACCATAGATTACGGCAATGTGAGGTTCCTGCCCACTATGTTCCTCATAGATGCCAAGGGATATATTGAGGAGAAGATGGTAGGACAGCTCGATGAAGAGAGGATAGGGAGGTTCCTCAAGGGGAAGTAAAAACTATTCCATGAAGCCATTTTTTCTATCTTTTGTAACCCTCTTTCTCGCCATTGATCCACTGGGCCTTATTCCCATTTACATTCAGCTTACTCAGGGGGATCGGCATAGAGGGAAAACACTCAATGCCTCTGTAGTCACTGCCTTTGGGATTGGGTTGGGCTTTCTTGTGGTTGGAAAGTGGCTATTCAAGGCCGTGGGCATTACCATAGCAGACTTTCAAGTGGCGGGTGGGGTGCTCCTCCTCGCCCTCTCCCTGAAAGATCTCCTCAGCACACCAAGCCCATTTCATTTAGAGGAAGACCAGGGCGTTGTCCCCTTAGGCACCCCTCTCATAGCTGGTCCTGCAACCCTTACTGCCCTTTTGGTATGTCAGGGTCTCTATGGCTTTTGGATCACCACTTTGGCCTTTCTGATAAACCTGCTGCTGATGTTCTTTATCCTCTCTCGCTGTGGGTTGATCATGGATGTGGTAGGGGCACGTGGTACTAAGGCTATAGCGAGGGTTACCAGCATCCTCCTCGCAGCCTTTGCAGTCTCCTTTATTCGAAAGGGCGTGACCTCCCTGCTTGGTGGTTTGGGTGACCCTCAAAATCATCACTGGTGAGTATGGTGCCACTTCGGCCTTAGTGGGGTTGACATTCAGGGCATCCTTAGGCATCTTTTACAAAGAAGCGGGCGTAATTCAGGGGTAGAATGCCAGCTTCCCAAGCTGGAAGTCGCGGGTTCGAATCCCGTCGCCCGCTCCAAGATTTCGTGAGTCAGGAGAAGATCTTGAATATAAAGCTTGCTTCTCTTTTTGTGGTCCTTGTCATCCTTGGGTGTGGCTACAGCCTGAGTGGTAGAACACATAATCCAGGTCCAGTGGATCTTCAGGGGAAGCGCATAGCGGTCCACATTTTTGAGAACCTCACCACCGAGCCAGATATTGAGTATATTATTACACGGGAAATCGTGGCAGAGCTCATTCGTGCCCCCCGGGTTAAAGTAGTGAGGAGTGATAATGAGGCGGATTACGTGTTACAAGGCAAGGTCACAGGGTATAGCAAGGAGCTTTTGGCCTTGGACTATCAGGGAAGGGCACAGTATTATCGTCTTATCATTACACTCCGTTTAAAACTGGTAGATGCTTCTGGTAAGGCGGTTATGAAGTGGGATCCCATCTCTGAGGATGCCGAGTATCATACTACTTTAGACGTGCAGATAAACAAAGAGAGAGAAAGAGAAGCTCTCAGAAGGGCATCTCAAGAACTGGCCCAGCTCTTGGCAGGGATGCTCCTTTAGTTACCCCAACATGAAACCCAGAGAGTTCTTGAGGCTTGTAAAGGATGGACTTCCATCTCTTGTGCTCTTTTATGGGAATGAAACGGCTTATATGAATAGGATCCTTAGCACTTTAAAAGACTGGTTTTTGGGAGAGACATGGGAGCTTAACTGGTCTGTTCTGGAGGGAGATAACCTTACCCTTGAGGGACTAAAGGAGAATATAGGCGTGTCCCCTTTTGGCTCTCAGAAGAGGGTAGTGGTGCTAAGGAATGCCATGGACTTCTGGAAGGTGCAGTATAGGGGATGCAAAGAAGCAATTATCAGGGTGTTGTACAATATTCCCCCTTACACTACTTTAATATTTTCTCACATAGGTGAAATGGGAAAGGACAAGCCGACAAGGGAGCTATTGAAGATATTTGAAGAGGGTCATTACCCTGTGGTTCGCTTCATTGCGGAACAGGAAGACCTGAGGAGGTGGGCAAGAAGGAGGCTCTCCAAGGCAGGGGTCCATGTTGATGAAGAAGGGCTTGGATGGCTCATAGAGATGACAGAGGGCAGGATGGACCTCTTGGAGCAAGAGCTGGAGAAGATACAGCTATCCGGTAAGCTTGAGATAAGGACCTGTAATCTTCCTCCTAACTATCAGAAGGTGGCATCGATGGTTTATAGTAGAGATCCTGCCCTTCTGGAGTTCTTGGAGGATCTGATGGTCACAAGGGGACACCTCTACCTTTTCCGCATCCTGGCTACCTCCGTAATGCGAGTGGTGGCGGTGAAGATGGTTACAGAAGAGGGCGTGTCCCTTGAAGATGCCCTCATAAACGTGCATTCCTCAGACAGGGAACTGATAGGTAGATGTACAAAGGGGCTCTCTTTAAAGGAGGCCCTTTCCCTATTGGACTCCATCCTGGAGACGGAGATAGCGCTCAAGAGTTCTCCCTTACCCCCTCAACTCATCCTGACAAAATTGGTGAATCGCCTTCTCGGATCTATGGTCCAAAGGATGGCGAAGGCTAACTGAGAACCTCAGTTAATTTGCTCTATTTTCCCCCCTTCAACCATGAGGAAGGCGGGCACCCTTAACGGATCCCCATGTGCATCGAAGCCCACCATCCCTGTTACTCCTATGAATTTTATATCCTTCAACGAACACCCCATTCTTTCTCTTATTAAGAGTGCCTTGGTAGCATCATAGGCCTGGGCTGCCAGCGGCGATGGATCGAAACCATAGGTCATTCTAAAGCTATACAAAAATTCAAGGGGCGGCAGGTAAGGTGAGTTAGAGACAAAAGTGTCCGGGAAAAAGGCATACTCCACATACCCTTTCCCCTCACTTACGAGCCGGGGGCTATCCCAGAGGGCAGTACCCACTAAGGTGATGCCCCTGAGGTCGTGAAAGACCAGTTGAGGAGCTAAGAGCACCACCTTTCGCCACGAATCTGGAACGTAGAGCACCTGGGGTAGCCCATGGTTCACCTTCCACCCCTTCAGCTCCTGGACCACGGATGTGAAGTCTCTGAGTGTGGGTGGATAGGACCTCTTGAGCACCACCTTCCCGCCTTCCTTAGTGAAATCCTTTTCCATCAAGTCAGAAACTACCCTACCGTATGGCGTGTCTGGGAAAAATATGGCCATCTCATGCACATTGAGCTTTGAAACCAAGAAACTGGCTGTATAGGTCACCTCTTGGTCTAATGGCATGGCGGTCCTGTAAAGAGGGGAGTTGCCCAAGGTGATTCCAGGTCTTACCATCAACGGGGTGATCACAGGTACACCTTTCTCCTGGGCCCATGAGAACACCCGGGGCAAATCCTTGGGGAGTAGCGGACCCACTACGCCTATAATAGAACCCTTGATCCCCTCCATCTCATCAGGGTACTCCACCTCAACAAGCTGCACTTCCAGGCCCTTCAAGGCTACCTCCATGCCCCTTTTTATCTGGGATACCAGTTCCTCCAGTCCCTGGGTCTTACCCGTGGCCAGCACCACATACTGACGGACTGGGGTAAGGAGGGACTTCATCTTCTGATATTCTTCGGCGGGTACCATAGAGGGATTTACCTTGTTCATGTGAGAGAGTGCCATTTTTCTGTCACCTTGCTGGAGCCAGATCCTTGCCAGCATAAGGTGCGCCTTGTGATAGATGGGCATCCGAGGATTGGCCATTCTGACTGTTTCGGCCAACAGCCCCTTGGCTTCGTCTAAATAGCCCCTCCTCTCGTATAGGGAGGCCGCTTGTATCCTTGCATTGAGGGCAAGGGGAGAAGAAGGTGCTGCCCTTATTATCCGCCTGTAGATGAGGAGTGCATCCTGAGCCTTCCCCTGGTGTTCCAGCTCCTGGGCCTGTTGCATTTCCCTTTGCAGCTCTGCGGCAGATGGTGCCACCTGTCCGGGTGGAGGAGCAGGCCTTGGAGCACACGCCAGAAGAAAGCAGAAGAAGCTAAGGCAAATGCCTACCCTGCACCACACTGGATCTCACCTTAAAAGTACTGTCCACCCTCCTGGCTACCCTCAAGGCAATCTCCTTCGAGTCATAAGGCCCCAATAACACCCTGTAAAAACCCCTTGGGCCAGGGGGGAGGAGCAGCGCCTTGTACCCTTTTTCCTCAAGCTTTCCCTTCCAGTTTTGGGCCCCCCTCACCTCCCGAAAGGCCCCTACTTGAACATAATACTTTGTCTTCGCTACGCAGACCCCTTTCTTAGC
The DNA here is from genome assembly GCA_015486015.1 of Aquificota bacterium. Lineage (GTDB taxonomy): Bacteria > Thermosulfidibacterota > Thermosulfidibacteria > Thermosulfidibacterales > B14-G1 > WFSI01. The sequence goes on from WFSL01000024.1 coordinate 173,902, forward strand.
AGGTATGGCCTTGGCCTTTTTAACCTTTGGAGGCGTGAGGGGAACCTTCTCCGCCTTTGCAGTCTTTCCCTCTTGCACTTTCTTCATGGGCGCCTGAACAGTCTCTCTCCTTTTTGTCCTCTCGTGGTGCTCCCCTACATTGACTCCGAGGAAGAAAACGATGATAAAGAGGGCACCAACTACCAGAGCCAAAGCCCCCAATTCCCTTGTGTTAAGGCTATACTCCTTCTTCATCTCTGAACCCTCACATCCTAAAGGGGGCGTTGACCCCCAGGAGCCTCAAACCTTCTTTTACCACTACCTGCACCCCTTTCACCAGGGCCATTCTTGCCTCTCTCATGGGCCTATTCTCTAACAGGACCCTGTGATGATTGTAGTACCTGTGAAAGGCTGCTGACAGCTCATGGAGATAATATGTCATCCGATGGGGTTCTAAGCTCCTGGCTATAGCCTCTATGAGATCTGGGAACTGGAGTACCTTCTTAACAATAGCCATCTCCTCATCCAGTTCCAACGGGGTGAGATCCACTTCCTCCCAAGAAGGGATAGAGATTCCCCTCTCCTGGGCCGTCCTGAAGATAGAGGAGATTCGCGCATGGGCATATTGCACATAGAAGACCGGGTTTTCTTCACTCTGGCTCTTTGCCAGGTCCACGTCAAAGTCGAGGTGGGCATCGCACTTCCTGGTAAGGAGGATGAAGCGTACCGCATCTTTCCCCACCTCATTTAGCAGTTCTGAAAGGGGCACAAACGTTCCCTCTCTGGTGGACATAGAGACCTTCTGCCCTCCCCTGACGAGACTCACCATCTGAATGAGCAGCACCTGGAGGAGATTGGCATTGTAGCCCATGGCCTGCAAGGCAGCCCTTACCCTTGGAACGTATCCATGGTGGTCTGCCCCCCACACATCTATCAACATGTCAAAACCCCTTTTAGCCTTCAGAGCATGGTAGGCGATGTCTGATGCTAAGTATGTGGGATCCCCGTTTGCCCGCTTTACAACTCGGTCTTTGTCGTCCCCGAAACGGGTAGACGCAAACCATAAGGCCCCTTCCCTTTCGTAGAGGAGCCCTTTCTCTCTGAGCACCTCCAAGGCTTTATTTACAAGGTGGGTATCGTAGAGGTATCGCTCCCTATACCAAGAATCGAAGCTTACGCCGAAGGCCTCTAAATCCCCCTTTATACCTTTCAGGATCTCCTCTGCCCCCCACCTGGTGAGCTCTTCTATAGCCTTCTCCTTAGGGCTATCCAGCAGATCTGGGAATTCTGCCATTGCCTGCTTTGCCAGATCTACCACGTACCCTCCCCTGTATCCCCCCTCTGGAAACTCTACCTCCCTTCCCATCAGTTCCTGACACCTGGCCCATATGGACTCCCCCAGCACCTTGACCTGTCTTCCTGCGTCATTCACGTAGTACTCTTTCTCCACCTGGTAACCGGCCTTCTCTAAGATACGGGCTAAGGAGTCCCCAACCGCTGCCCCTCTCCCGTGTCCTATGTGAAGGGGACCAGTGGGATTGGCAGAGACGAATTCGATTTGTACCCTCTTACCGGTACCTACGTCCAGGGTGCCAAAGGATTGAGGGTCCCTCAAGAGGTGGGAGAAGGCAGAAAGCCACCATTCCTTCTTCATCCTCAGGTTTATAAAACCCCCACCTGCTACCTCTTTAGACTCTACCATTGGGTGCTCGATGGCCCTTACCACCTCCTGAGCCAGTTCCCTGGGGTTCCTCTTTAGCTTCCCTGCTAAAACCATGGCCACATTGGTGGTGTAATCGCCAAATCTGGGATCCTTAGGGTAGTCTACCTGAACGCCCTCCTCTATCCCCAGCCTCCTTAGAGCGCCTTCCACTATCTCTTTAACCGCAGCCTTCAATCTCCCCTCCAGTGTGGTTCTATCGAAGGTATCCTTTTAGCACCTATGAGCTACAGAAATCAAAAAGACTGGTTACGGCCTATACCCTTAAGCGATGGGCGAGCTCTCGGGCCTGGTGACGGGCCTCTTGATCGGCCTCCTTTATCACGTCTAAGGAGTCTGCTGGGACAGATTTCCAGTTCTCCATCACCCCCTCTACTACCTGGGCCAGTTGGGGAAAGGTGATCTGTCTTTTTAAAAAGGCCTCTACAGCCACCTCGTTGGCAGCATTGAGGGCGGCAGGTGCCGTGCCCCCCACCTTTAAGGCCCTATAGGCCAAGGCCAAGAGTGGAAATCGGCTGGTATCAGGGGCCTGGAAGGTGAGAGGAGGGCATCTTGTGAGGTTTAGGGGTCTCACACCACTCTCTATTCTCTCAGGGAAGCCCAAGGCATAGGCAATGGGAAGCCTCATGTCAGGAGGCCCTACCTGGGCCAACAGGGCTCCATCCTTGAACTGGACCAGGGAATGGATCAATCCCTGAGGGTGGATCACCACCTTGATCCTGGAAGGCTCCATGGAAAAGAGCCAATGGGCCTCTATCACCTCCAGCCCCTTATTCATCAAGGTAGCCGAGTCCACGGTGATCTTGGGGCCCATGCTCCACACAGGATGAGCAAGGGCCTCTTGGGGAGTGACCCGATCCAGCTCCTCCTGAGTAGCGTTGAGGAACGGCCCTCCAGATGCCGTAAGCCAAAGACAGTCTACCCCCTCCCTCTTTTGACCTAAGAGGCATTGGAAGAGGGCGCTGTGTTCACTGTCCACAGGGATGATCTCCCCTTTCCCCTCTTCCGCCAAGGGCATTATCAATTCTCCAGCAGCCACTAAAGCCTCCTTATTGGCCAGTGCTACTCTTTTCCCTTCCCTCAGGGCCAGGTAGATCGCGGAGAGACCGGCGGTACCCACCATGGCTGCCACTACTATAGAGACTTGCGGGTGGGCCACGGCCTCCAAGAGCCCTTTCTCCCCCATAACAAGCCTGGCACCTGATGGAAGGGTGAGCCCCTGGGCCTTTTGGGGCTTCCCCAGCACCACCAGTTCGGGAGAGAACCGATTTACCTGTTCCTGGAAGAGGTCCATATGACCTCCCCAGGCCGCCAGGGCTATCACCTTGAATTTGTCCCTATGGAGGGCGACAACCTCCAAGGTTTGGCGCCCGATGGAACCCGTAGAACCCAAAAGGGCTATGCCTCGAAGTGCTTCAGGGGCCACAGAGCTTCTCTCTATTCATAAAAATATTCCTTTGAAGGCTTGAGCATTATTACTATCACTTCCATTGGGTCTTTCGCTCCATTGAGCTATAAAAACGATTAGATAAAAATTATCCTTTTTCTCCATGGAAGTCTATACCCTCAGCCTTGATCCTGATAAACCGGTCCATGGCTCCCTCAGCCTCGTCCTTACCCAGATGTTGGACCAATAAGAAACCCGCATGAGGTAGGGCCTTATGAAAGGCCTCCATAAATCTCTCCTCTCCCATTTCCTCTCTGAGCCGACCTACCCACCTCTCTACAACCCGGGCTTCGGGGATATTCAAAGAGGTTAAGAGGATCTGGGATGCCAGGAGATGCACCAAGGCCTCTACTTCGCGACCCAGTTTGAGATTTACATGGCCCAACTCTCCCAAAACCCTCCCCAGTGCCTCTCTGTCTGGGCTTACAAGTGTGAGGGCGTCTTCGAGCCGTGCCCTTGTCCTCTCCAGGGTTTCCTTTTCCACTTATCTCACCTGGAGGAGGGACAGGACCCCCGTGATTACAGCATAGGAGGGAAGGGCCAAGAGGAGACTGTCTATGCGATCCAGCACTCCACCATGCCCAGGGAAGATAGTCCCTGAATCCTTTACACCTGCCACCCGCTTTAGGAAAGACTCAAGGAGATCACCCATCTGACCCGATAGGTTTACCAGGATACCCAGAATCAGGCCTTCCCACCATGGGAAGAGCCTCCCTATGAGTCCTACCACCATAGCTGCCATGGCACCCACTACCAGGCCGCTTATGGTGCCTTCCCAAGTCTTATTGGGGCTTATGGGATGTAGGAGATGCTTCCCCATGACCCTTCCAATGTAGTACGCTCCTGTATCACCTGTCCACACACAGGAGGCCACAAAGATGAGAGGCCAAAGGTTGCCCTCTACCTTGTAGTGAACGGCCAGCCCCAATGCCAAGCCCAGATATATTGGACCGGCCACAAAGAGCCCCAACCCTGGCTGCCTCTCAGGCCAACTCTCAGGGTCTCTACTGAACATGAAAAGATCCCAAACAAACCACACAAAGGGCAGGCAAAGGGAGCTCAACACCAAGCCCAGGTTCTTGAAGTAACACCCTACAATCAGTAAGGTGAAGGTAAAGAAGGAGGTTGCAAGGCGGGGCAACTCCCCAACCTCTATGAGCCTTGAATACTCCCACAGCCCCATTACCCCCAGGAACCACACCAAGATGGTCAACGGAAGTGGGTAGGGTACAAAGAGCACTACCAGGGCCAGCGTCAGGAGGACCAAGCCGGTGACAATGCGCTTGGAGTCAAAGGACGAGGGACAAGGGATGAGGGATATAGCTTTTTGTTTCTTTTCTTTCGGCTTAATTCCTCCCAATTCATCCCTTGTATCTCTACCTTCATCCTTCATTTTCCACCCTCCACGCTCCCTAATACTAATGAATTCAGCATCAGAACGAGCCCTTATTCCTTAATAATGGGCGCCAACTAATGTGCCAGAGCACTAAGGTTGTTTCCCTCTCAGAGGGGTAGAGCTTTATTACCAACAGAGCAAATCGCCTTGTTCCATCCTTCAGACTTTCATCTTTAAAGTATCCTCTCCGCCACCAGGTCTCCCATCTCCTTGGTCTTCACCTTTATACCTTCGCCCCGATAGAGGTCTCCTGTGCGGTACCCCTCTCCCAACACAGAAACCACGGCAGACTCTATAGCGCTGGCAGCCTCTTCCTGGCTGAATGAGTAACGCAGCATCATGGCTGCTGAAAGGATTGTGGCCAAGGGATTGGCCACACCCTGGCCGGCAATGTCTGGTGCACTGCCATGAACAGGTTCATATAGACCTTTCTCTTCCCCTATGCTGGCAGAGGGCAACATACCAATGGAGCCCGTAAGCATAGCTGCCTCATCAGAAAGGATGTCTCCAAACATATTTCCTGCCAAGATCACGTCAAACTGGAGGGGATCCCGAATGAGCTGCATAGCAGCATTGTCTACCAAGAAATGGTTTACCTCCACATCTGGATAGTCCCTGGACACCTCTTTCACTACGTCCCGCCATAGCACCATAGAGGTAAGCACATTGGCCTTGTCCACCGATGTCAGCCTCTTCCTTCTCTTCATAGCGGCTTCGAAGGCTATCCGCGCTATCCGCTCAATCTCCCAATCATAATAGATCAAGGTGTCTATCCCTTTTCTCCTTTCGCCCTCCAGGAATATGCCCTTGGGCTGGCCAAAGTATATCCCCCCTGTGAGTTCTCTCACCACCAAAATATCGAATCCTCCCCTTCCCATGATCTCCCCCCTCAGGGGAGACGAAGAGATGAGAGCTGGAAACACCACGGCAGGCCGCAGATTTGCAAAGAGCTCATAGCGTTTCCTCAAGGGAAGGAGGGCTGCCCTTTCAGGCTGCTCCTCTGGAGGTAGATCCTCCCACTTTGGTCCTCCCACGGCACCAAAGAGGATGGCCTGAGACCAATCGCATACCTCTTTAGTCTCGTCTGGAAAAGCATGGCCTTTCTCATCTATGGCCACACCACCCACTAAGGCCTCACGGTATTCAAACTCCAATCCAAACTGCTTGGACACAGCGTCCAGTACCTTTAAGGCCTCCTCCATCACCTCGGGACCTATCCCATCACCTGGCAATACCGCCACCCTGTATGTCACACATCACCCCCAACAATCTAAGGATGAAGGTGAAGAAAGAACCTATCCCTTTTTATCTCCCCATCCTTTCCCTCACATACCCCAGCAGGCCGCCTTTACTGAGCAGCTCTTGCATAAAGGGAGGAATTGGGGCAGAGGGATATACCTCACCCAAAGTGAGGTTCCTCACCTTACCCTGCTCCAAGTCTACTTCTATCTCATGTCCCTCCTGAATCCTATCTACACCATGGGGACACTCCACAATGGGCAGCCCCATATTGAAGGCGTTTCTGTAAAAGATCCGTGCAAAGGACTTGGCTACCACGCAAACTACCCCTGCAGCTTTAATGGCTATGGGGGCATGTTCCCTGCTGGAGCCGCACCCAAAGTTTTCACCGGCTACGATGATGTCCCCAGGCCTCACCTTGGAGGCAAATTGAGGATCAGCATCTTCCATGCAGTGTTTCCCCAGTTCTGCCGGGTCTGAACTATTGAGATACCTGGCAGGGATGATCACATCGGTATCCACGTGATCGCCAAACCTCCAAACCCTCCCTCTAATCATCACAATACCTCTCTGGGATGAGCGATGCGCCCTGCTACTGCAGAGGCAGCAGCCACGTAAGGATTGGATAGATATACCTCGCTCTTGGGATGCCCCATACGGCCAACGAAGTTCCTGTTGGTGGTGGCTACCGCCCTTTCCCCCTCAGCAAGGACACCCATATGTCCACCCAGGCAGGGGCCACAGGTAGGAGTGGAAATAGCTGCCCCGGCTTCTAAAAAGACTTCAAACAGGCCTTCTCTCATTGCCTCTTTATATACCTCCTGGGTGGCAGGGATAATGATGAGACGAACATAGGGGTGTACCTTCTTGCCCTTCAGGATATCAGCAGCCTGACGTAGATCGGTGATACGTCCATTGGTGCAGGAGCCTATCACCACCTGATCTACGGGTATATTGCCTATCTCTTCTACGGGTCTCACGTTTTCGGGAAGGTGGGGCAAGGCTACCAGAGGAGTAAGCTTGGAAACGTCTATCTCTAAGGTCTCTACATAACAAGCCCCCTCATCGCTCTTGTAAACCTTGTAGGGGCGCTTGGCACGGACTTTAACGTAATCTAAGGTCACCTTGTCAGGGACAATAATCCCTACCTTTCCCCCTGCCTCTATGGCCATGTTGCTCATGGTGAAGCGCTCATCCATCGGGAGAGTGCTAATGGCCTCCCCTGTAAACTCCATGGCCCGGTACCTGGCACCATCTACACCAATAAGCCCGATGGTGTAAAGGATATAGTCCTTGCCAGTAACAAAGTCTCCTCGGCGCCCATAATAGATGAACAGCATGGATGCTGGCACCTTGAACCATAGCTCTCCCAGGATCATAGCTGCTGCCAGATCTGTAGAACCTACCCCTGTGGAGAAGGCCCCTATTGCGCCGTATGTGCAGGTGTGGGAATCTGCCCCTACAACTAAGTCCCCTGGAACTACAATTCCCTGCTCTGGCAGTAGGGCATGTTCAATACCCCCGCGTCCCACCTCGAAATAATGCTGGATCCCTTGCTCTCTGGCAAACTCTCGTATCACCTTGCATTGCTGAGCTGACTTGATATCCTTGTTGGGGGTGAAGTGGTCCGGTACCAAGACTACCCTTTCAGGATCAAAGACCGCATCGGCGCCAAGGTCTTTAAAGGATTCTATGGCGATGGGGGCTGTCACATCATTGCCAAGGGCGATGTCAACCTTGGCGTTGATAATCTCCCCTGGAACCACCTCCCTCAATCCAGCGTGGTCAGCCAGGATCTTTTCTGCGATGGTCATAGCCACTAATCCTCTCCCCTTAGTACCCTGTTGACCCCGTCCAAATAGGCCTTGATACTGGCCTCTACAATATCTGTGGCTACCCCCCTTCCCACTACTTCTTCTCCCTTAATCCTCACCCTAAGTACCACCTCTCCCAAGGCATCTTTCCCCTCCGTGAGCGCTTTAATGGCATAATTCAGGAGCCTTCCCTTGAAACCCGTTATCTCATCTATGGCCTTAAAGGCAGCATCTATTGGGCCTGAGCCTTTAGAAGAGGCCTCTCTTAGGGAGTTTTCTTGAAGAAGGGCAACACGGGCCATGGGCTCTTGCCCGGATCCTGAGGAGATGGAGAACTCATGGAGTGTAAAGGCGCCTGGCCTCTTCGCGAGCACATCTTCCACAAGTGCTACCACATCTTCGTCATAGATCTCCCGTTTCTTTCCCACCAATTCACGGAAGCGCTGGTATGCCGCCTCCAGTTTGTCGGAGTCGAGGGAGTAACCCAGTTCCCTCAGTTTGTCCTCAAAACTCAAGCGTCCAGAATATTTGGAGAGGATCATGGGGCTCCTGGGATAACCCACATCCTCGGGTTTCACAATTTCAAAGGTGCGCTTTTCTCTAACTACGGCCATAAGATGGGACTCTGCCTTATGTACATAGGCCGCCTTACCAATGATGGCCTTGTGAGGCTGAATCACTACTCCTGTTATAGCCATGAGCATGCGCACTGTACGGTACAACTCCTGAGTATTTACCTGGGTAGTGAGACCCAAATCGTCCCAGATCTTCAAGGCCATTACAATCTCCTCTAAGGCGGCATTTCCCGCCCGTGTTCCCACCCCCCCAATGGTTGCATGGAACTGTCTTGCACCGGCTTCCAGGGCAGCCACCGAGTTGGCTGTAGCCATGCCAAGATCATCGTGGCAATGGATGCTTAGGATAGGATGCCCACTGCCAAGCTCATCCCTCAGCCAGGAGACCATTTTCCCCACATGTGAGGGGATAGCCCCACCAACAGTGTCGGAGAGGTTTATAAAGTTCACACCTGCCTCTTGAACTGTGCGGGCCATTTCCAGTATAAATCCCCTGTCAGCTCTAAAGGCGTCTTCAAGGGTAAACTCGATCTCCAATCCAGATCCCCTCGCATACCTTATGGATGTTGAGGCCCTATCTATGGCTTCATCCGGGGATAGGTTAAGCATATATTTCAACTGTATGGGAGACACAGGTATGTAGAGATGTATCCTTCCCCTTTCAGCGTTCCTAAGGGCCTCCATGGCCTCCTCCATCTCTTGCGGGTCAGGTTGAGCAAGTGCCATGATGACGGGACCTTTCACCTCTTGGGCCACCATAGCCACCGCTTGTGCATCGTCCTTACCCAAAGCGGGGTACCCAGCGTCGATCACATCTACACCCAACCGAGCCAGTTGCTGGGCAAAGCGGAGTTTTTCCTCAGGGTTGAAGGAGATCTCGGGGGATTGCTCCCCATCCCTAAGGGTAGTGTCAACAACAAAGACCTGCTCCATAGCCAACCTCTCGAGTCTGTTTTAAGCAAGGTGTAGCATAAGGTTGGGATAAAGACAAAGGCAGGCTGGAGGGGAAGGCCCCTCCAACAGCATCTCATTTCAATTTTGCTATGGCCTCTTCTATTCTGTCCAAGCCCTTTTTGATGTTCTCCATGGAAGTGGCATAGGAGAGTCGGGCACACCTGTCTTCCCCAAAGGCCACACCAGGTACTATGGCTACCTTGAACTCGTTGAGCAGATAGTCTGCGAAGTCTAAGGAGTTGCCAATCACTCTGTTTCCATAGTGCCTTCCATAAAGGCCAGCAAAGGTGGGGAATGCATAAAAGGCCCCTTGAGGGTTGAAGCAGGTGACCCCCTCCATAGAATTGAGACGCTGAATAATATAGTCCCTCCGCTCCTTGAAGGCGGCTACCATCTGGGCCGTGCAATCCTGAGGCCCTGTTAAAGCTGCAAGGGCAGCTGACTGAGCAATGGATGTGGGATTGGATGTTGATTGGCTTTGGAGCTTGCTCATGGCCGCCACTACTTCCCTATTCCCTGCCACCCAACCGATACGCCATCCCGTCATGGAGTAGGTCTTGGACACACCGTTCACCAACAGGGTCCTGGCCTTCAACTCTGGAGAGAGGGTGGCGAAGGGCACATGCTGAAAGCCGTCATAAACAATCTTGTCGTATATCTCGTCTGAGATCACCCAGATCTCATGTTTAAGCACTACCTGTGCAAGTCCCTCTAATTCTTTCTTGCTATAAGAGGCCCCTGTAGGATTGTTGGGGTAATTCAACAAGAGGGCCTTTGTCCTTGGAGTAATAGCCTCTTCCAACTGTTCGGGTGTGAGCTTAAAACCATTCTCCTCTGTAGTATCTATGATGACGGGTGTAGCTTCAGCCACATAGATCTGGGCAGGGTAGGTAACCCAATAAGGGGCAGGGATGATCACCTCGTCCCCAGGTTTCAAGAGGACCATGGCAATGTTGTAAAGAGAATGCTTAGCACCACAAGAGACAATAATCTCCTCCTTTTCATATCTCAGTCCATAGTCCCTGAGGAGTTGGTTGGCCACAGCCTGGCGAAGTTCATCAGTGCCAGGCACAGGAGTGTACTTGGTAAACCCTTCTCTCATGGCTTTTACAGCTGCTTCTTTGATGTGTTCGGGGGTGTCGAAGTCGGGCTCACCAGCACCAAAGCCTACCACATCTACCCCCTGAGCCTTAAGGGCCTTAGCCTTAGCAGTGATAGCCAAGGTGGGAGAAGGTTTGATCTTGGACATGCGTGGGGATATCTTTACCTCCATCACCTGCCTCCTGCAAGTTAAAGTTTTCACAACACAAAACGGGTAGGAGCATATTATCTCCCTTATTTCATGTCAACCATTGAGCGTTAAAGTGCTTCTTCGCTTCACGGGAGGGTATCACATTTGTCCTCTATTTTCTTGACCCTGACCCTTTATTTGGGGCATCCTCTCCCCTGTTTCTGGGGCATGTCCATGGACAGGAAGACGGTATTCTACATTCAAGGGGTGGCCCGTTATGGGGGAGCACCCGAAAGCCTTTACAGGTTGGCCAGCCGACTAAAAGGTTACAAACCTCTGGTGGTTACATCCCGGGAGGGAGAGCTCACCAAGAGGCTGGCTCACGCAGGGGTGGAGTTTTTCACTGTAAAGATGGATATGTGGCGCAAGGCCAGGACCTGGCCTTGCCTTCCTTACACAATCTACCAGGTCTACAAAGGAGCGAAAAAGGGAGGGACCGACATCGTCCACTGCAATACCTTGTGGGATACGCCCTATGGCGTTATTCTGGCCCGGCTCCTTAAGGTGCCTGTAGTGACCCACATCCGCAACACCCTCGAACATGAGAAGATTAAGAAATACTGGCTCAATAAGGTAGACCTTATCATCGCTGTGAGCAAGGCCGTGGCCCAGCCTTTGAGAGATGCAGGCCTCCCGCATAAGGTGATTTACAATGGAGTGGACCTAATGGCCTTTGATAGGGAAAGAGTCTCAGGCCGGCAAGTCCGCTGGGAGTTTGGACTGGGGGAGGCCCTGCTGGTCCTTTTGCCTGGGCGTGTGGACAGTACCAAGGGCCATAAAGAGGCCATTTTGGCCATGGCAAAGGTGGTAAGAGAGGTCCCCCGAACGGTGTTGGCTATTGTAGGAGAAACATCCCGTCAGGAGGCAGGGCTTATGAATGATCTAAAAAACCTGGCTCAAAAGGCAGGAATAGGAGAGAGGGTAATATTTACAGGGGCCAGAAGCGATATGCCCGCCATGTATGCGGCCGCTGATCTGGTTATCATGCCTTCTCTGGACTCAGCCCGTGAGGGATTTGGTCGGGTCCTCATAGAAGGTATGGCCATGGGGAAGGCCACAGTGGCTACCAGAACCGGTGGTATTCCAGAGGTGGTGGAGGATGGCGAGACAGGTCTTTTGGTACCCACCGAGGATGTTGAGGCATTGGCGAGAGCTATTGTGGAGCTCTTGAGGAATGAGAAGAGGCGCAGAGAGATGGGGGAAAAGGGATACGAAAGGGTGAAGGAGCTCTTCGATCTGGAGAAGACTGTAGCCCAGGGGGAGGGGGTATATGGGGAACTCCTCAACGCTTAGAATCCTCCACTTAGTGGCTATCAGGGGGAGGGGC
>WFSL01000025.1 GCA_015486015.1 Aquificota bacterium
AGTATGATGAGCTTAAACCAAGACTTGATAATTTAGATGCAGCCGAGCTTAATTTAAAAAAAGACAAGTAGAATGGGAGAGAAAAGTCCAGCTTGATGTCGAAGCCATTAATACTTTAGCAAAAGAAAAATCTCAAGGGTTTCCTTGGCTGGCACAAACTTACGCTGATTACTTTTATCTCGAAGATCTAAAGAGGGCTAGTTATCTTCAACACAAGTCTCACCCTGCCAAGAAAGCTGCTGAGCATGTCAGAGAAATAGCCACCAAACGAAGAATCGCTGAGAAGCTTTATAGGATTATGAGGTACCAATTAGAGTATTACGAGAATTTGTTTCCTTGGTTGATAGATTTCAAAGGTGAAGATATTGATAACCTCATTACACAAATACTAGAGAAAAGGAAGAAGGGCAAAGATTATTTCGAGGAACCAGGTGACCCAGCGAAGAAATGGTTAACTGCAGCGGAATATGACAAACTTCCAAGAGTTGAGAAATACCAACTAGCTCTCGATCGCTATCGGAAAAAGAAGAAATCGCCGTGGGAACTTGGTAGGGATTATGAACGATACATCGGCTACTTGTATGAAAAAGATGGTTTTAGGGTCTATTATCAAGGAATTATTGAAGGATTAAAGGACCTTGGAAGGGATCTAATTTGCGTTAAAGTCAATAAAATTGAAATTGTCCAATGTAAATATTGGTCGCAAGATAAAACGATCCATGAGAAGCATATAAATCAATTATTTGGCACTACAGTGATGTATTGGGTTCAATCGCACAGAGTTAAAAATCTGCAAATGGGGTTGTTTCCCCAGATTTTGAAACAAGGTGGTATTACACCATGTTTTATTACATCTACAAAACTTTCTGATACAGCAAAACAATTTTCAGAAGCGTTAGGCATCAAGATTATAGAAAATTTCCCACTTCAGCCATACCCCCCTATTAAGTGTAATGTTTCTAGACGGACTGGTGAAAAAATTTATCATCTTCCTTTCGATCAACAATATGAAAGAAATGAATGTTATGTTTGGACAGTGAAAGAAGCAGAAGCGCTTGGATTTCGCCGTGCGTTTCGATGGAAAGGTAAATCGCCAGAATGGGTTGGAGATGCCTTCAAAAATATTCAGCCCGAAACAGCATCTATCACAGCATAGAAGATTCGTCCGCCAGAGGCGGACTCGCTCAAATTTTTGCTTCGCAAAAATTTCTTTTATGCTGAGAACGTCAGCCGCCGTTTTGTCTTTTTGAGGAGGAATTGCTGTAACGGATGAACTGAAGTCCCTAACGAAAGACTTTGATGCGGCTTTTTTCAGATATGCACACCTCACTGGAGCGCTTGAATTATATATAATTGTCAAAAAATCAGTTATTATGAGCACTTTTAATATTCTACAATTCGAGAAATTTTATGTCTATAAAGTCTTAATGGGCTTCAAATAATCTGTTAGAAATATGTTAGAAATTTTAATTTTGAGATTTGATTTATGGTTTGTAAGTTATTGATTTTCTAGCGCCCCCGAGAGGACTCGAACCTCTGACCTACGGATTAGGAATCCGTTGCTCTATCCTCCTGAGCTACGGGGGCATGGATATCTATTCATAACCCCCTCCAAGGGGCAAGTCAACGGGGACTCAAAACCAGTACCTTGATTTCATCCTTCTCCCTCTGTATCTTGATGACTACATTCGCGGAGAGGTGACCGAGTGGCCGAAGGTGCTCGCCTGCTAAGCGAGTGTGCCTTATAGGGGCACCGTGGGTTCGAATCCCACCCTCTCCGCCAAGAGATGCTCGAAAGAGCCCAACCTTATCCTCTCATGCAGCGTACAGCCACTTTCTGGCACACCCTGGTGCGTCAAGACCACTTGGCCAGGTTACAATTAAAGCGATACGCCTATTGAAGGATGAGGTTGCAAATGATCCCATTTGGTTTAGAAAGGGTAAGGAAAGCATGGAGAAGGGAGTTTGGGAAACAACTGTCCCAGAGGCCCGATCCTTTGGATGAGAGCCTGCATTGGGGATAGAGGTGTGATATCGAATGTGAAAGAAGGGGGTTGCAGATGGGAGGATTTCAATATCTTTTTGGCCCTGTGCCTTCCAGGAGATTAGGCCTTTCCTTGGGCGTGGATCTGGTCCCATATAAGGTGTGCTCCTATGATTGTATATACTGCGAGGTGGGGGCTACCACCATCAAGACAGTAGAGCGCAAGGAATATGTGCCCCTGGATAAGGTCAAGGAAGAGTTGGAGGCATTCCTAACATCCAAAGGGGAAGCGGACTTTATCACCTTTTCAGGTTTTGGAGAACCGATGCTTCACAGCAGAATAGGCGAACTTATTGCATGGATTAAGAAGAGGAGCACTTTCCCAGTGGCTGTGCTCACAAATGGATCCTTGTTGAAAGATCCAAAGGCCAGGGACGATCTAATGATGGCCGATGTTGTGCTGCCATCATTAGATGCAGGAACCGAAAGGGTATTCAAGATCATCAATAGGCCACATGTATCTATCTCCTTGGAAGGCTTAGTGGAAGGACTGGAGATATTTACAAAGGAGTTTCCTGGGGAGGTCTGGCTGGAAGTGCTCCTGGTGAAAGGGATCAACGATACCGCAGAGGAGCTAAAAGCCTTAGCAGAACTTATAAAGAGAATCTCTCCACATAGGGTCCAGCTCAACACTGTGGTGAGACCCCCTGCCCACGGGGGTAAGCCCTTAACCAAAGAAGAGATGGAAAGTATCCTCCCGCTGCTTGGCCCTAAAGCCGAGGTGGTAGTGTATCCCACGAAGAAGAAGGCCAAAAAAAGGGAAGGCCTCGAGGAGGCTATTGTAGGGACGGTAGCCCGAAGACCCTGCTCCAGAGAGGACATTGCAAAGGTACTGGGCCTCAATCCCATGGAGGTGACCAAGTACCTGGGTCAGTTGTTAGAGGAGGGAAGATTAGAGCTGGTGAGGCACGGAGGGCAGATCTTTTACAAAAAAAGGCCTTTAACGAGGAATGGGCAGAAAAACAGCTCATAGTGACTTCTTAAGGAAGGTCAGGGATACCATAGAGAAATACGGTCTCCTTGAAAAGGGAGATGGTGTATTAGTTGGTCTGTCAGGGGGCCAGGATTCAGTGGCCCTATGCCACGTCCTGCTACAACTGGCCCCCTCCCTGTCCCTACGGATAGAGGCAGCCCATTTTAACCATGGGATCCGCGGCGCCGAAGGTGACAGAGACCAAGCCTTTGTAGAAGAGCTCTGCAGAAATTGGGGGATCCATCTGGAAACAGGGAGGGGCGATGTCCCAGCCCTGGCTGCAAAGAGGGGCAGAGGCATTGAAGAGGCTGCCAGAGAGGCTCGATACGCCTTCCTCAAAGGGGTCTTGGTGAGCCGTGGGCTGCGTGGGCTTGCCCTGGCACATACCCTTTCAGACGCTGTTGAGACCTTCCTTATGCGCCTCATCAAAGGGGCAAGCCCATATGGTTTGAGAGGTATCCTACCCAAAAGAGGCGAAGTGATCCGCCCCTTAGTAGAGGTCACCAGAGAAGAGGTCCAGATATATTGTGAGGCCCAAGGACTACCCTATGTGGAGGACTCGTCTAACTGCGATGTGAGCCATTTCAGGAATTGGGTGCGCTGGCGCCTTCTGCCTCTACTTAAAGAAAGGAACCCAAAGGTAGAAGAGGCACTTGCTCGATTCATGGAGATCTTGAAGGAGGAAAACCAGGTCTTAGAAGAGGAGGCCCTCAGTATACTGAAGAACATGCCCCTCGAAGAAGATGGCATGCCAAAGGCCTCCCTGGGTCACCTGCCTCCAGGACTCCGGAGACGGGTACTGTTGGATTTTATCCATGGGATGGGTGGCGATGCCTATTGGGGTCACCTCAAGGGCCTGGAGAGGCTCGTTGAGGGTCAAGGAGCAAAAGAGATACACCTGCCTGGGGGGCTGAAGGCCATTAGGGAAGGAGAACACATCAGATTTACCAGGTCCAATGCTGATGTACGCAGATGTGAGGCAGAAGAGGTATTGGTGTTCTGCCCCGGCCTATATGCGATAGGCGATTACCTCTTCAGCTTCGTCGAGCTGGGGGCAAGTGGAGGGGTAGTGGCCAGGACCCCATGGTCCCTCCTCTTAGACCAAGATAAGGTGGAATTCCCTCTCATCATCAGGTATAAGAGGCCCGGGGATAAGATGTTTATTCAGAAGGTAGGACACAGGAAACTCCAAGACATCTTCGTGGATGCCAAGGTTCCTGGAAGGGAAAGGCAGAGAAGGCCCGTGCTGGCAGAGTGCAAAGGCAGGGTAATCTGGATACCAGGGTTGCGCTGGGATGCAAGGATAGTAGCTAATGGTGGAACCCGCCGGTTCCTCCTGGTAACGGTGAAGGGGGTCATATGAAATGGGAAAAATACTATATACCGACCATCTGGTGAGGGAAAAGGTAAAGGAGCTGGCGCAGCAGATCACTGAGAGGTACAGGGGGGAAAGGCTCTTGGTGATCGGGGTATTGAAAGGGGCATGGATCTTTATGGCAGATCTCGTGAGGTTTATGGATATGGAGCTCTTCTGCGATTTTGTGAGAGTAGCATCCTATGGAAAGGGGACAGAAAGTACAGGAGAGGTGTGTCTCCTCTACTGGCCTGACCTGGACTTCAGGGGAGAAAGGGTCCTGGTGGTGGACGATATCGCCGATACAGGGTTGACTTTAAAGTTCCTGAGGAAGAAATTCTTGAATGAAGGGGCAAAGAGTGTAGAGTTTTGCGTGCTGCTGGATAAACCTTCCAGAAGAAAAGTGGATTTCATTCCCGACTATGTGGGCTTCACCATTCCTGACCGGTTTGTAGTGGGATATGGGATGGACTTCAATGAACAATATAGGAATCTGCCCAATATTGAAATATACGAGGGATAGGAGGATGCATTGAGAAGATCGGCTCCCCCGAATATGCCGCCGCATATGCGAAACTTCACCAGAAACATCCTTATGTGGATTCTTGTAGCCATTGTGATGATAGTAGCCTTCAATCTCTTTAATGCTCCCCATCAGGTAGTAGAAGAGGTGAGTTATTCCCAGTTTCTTGATCTGCTGGAGAGAAATGCAATCAAGAGCACTGTAATAGGGGAGCATGCCCTCACCGCAGAGGTAAATAGGAAGCTTTTCAGGGAGTATCGGAAGGAGATGGGTATTAAGAAAACCACCCTTCCGTTTTGGAGAAGGGCCTTAGGAGAAGAACAAGCAAGGAGAGGCCCACCTCCGGCTACAGTGAGGATAAAGGTGAATATCCCTTCTGACTATGGAGACCTTATCAAGAAGCTAAGAGAGCACCACGTGGGGATTTATGTGAAGCCCCCAGAGAAGACCCCCTGGTATGTAAGCATACTGGGATCCTGGCTGCCGTTCATCCTTCTTATAGCCATCTGGATATTCTTCATGCGCCAGATGCAGGTGGGGGGCGGAAAGGCCCTCTCCTTTGGGAAGAGTAAGGCCAGGTTGATGTCGGATCAGGGTAAGAAGGTGACATTTGCAGATGTGGCTGGCATCGAGGAGGCCAAGGAAGAGGTACAAGAGATCATTGAATTCCTTAAGGATCCCAAAAAGTTCCAGAAGTTAGGAGGCAAGATCCCCAAAGGTGTGCTTCTGGTGGGGCCCCCTGGGACAGGGAAGACTCTCCTCGCCAAGGCAATAGCAGGGGAGGCAGGGGTACCTTTCTTCTCTATTAGCGGATCGGAGTTTGTGGAGATGTTTGTAGGCGTAGGTGCAGCCAGGGTAAGGGACCTCTTCGACCAGGCAAAGCGCCACGCACCGTGCATCATCTTTGTGGACGAGATCGACGCCGTGGGGCGCCATCGAGGCGCCGGCCTGGGCGGGGGACACGACGAGAGGGAGCAGACCCTTAATCAGCTCTTGGTAGAGATGGACGGTATGGATACAAGTGAAGGCATCATCTTAGTAGCTGCCACCAACCGACCCGACATATTGGATCCTGCCCTCTTACGGCCAGGCCGCTTTGACAGACGCGTGGTGATCCCCAGACCCGATGTCAAGGGGAGAGAAGAGATCATTAAGGTCCATGTAAAGGGCAAACCCTTAAGCGAGGATGTAGATATCCAAGTGCTTGCCAAGTCCACGCCCGGTTTTTCCGGGGCTGACCTGGCCAACCTGGTGAATGAGGCCGCTCTCCTTGCGGCCAGGAGAGAGAAGGAACAAATCTCCATGGATGACTTTGAGGAAGCGAAGGATAAAATACTCATGGGGGCAGAGAGAAAGAGCATGATTATAAGTGATGAAGAAAAGGAGAACACCGCTTACCATGAGGGGGGTCATGCACTGGTGGCCAAGCTCATCCCAGGCACAGACCCAGTGCACAAGGTGACCATCATACCCAGAGGATTGGCCTTAGGGGTTACCCAACAGCTTCCCACAGATGACAGATACACTTACACCAGAGAGCAATTACTGAAGAATATCACCGTACTCTTAGGGGGAAGGGCAGCAGAGGAGGTGGTACTCCACCATCAGACCACAGGGGCAGCTAACGACTTAGAGAGGGCTACAGAAATTGCCAGAAGGATGGTGTGCCAGTTTGGTATGAGCGAAAGATTGGGGCCCCTTACCTTTGGGAAGAAGGATGAGATGATCTTCTTAGGGAAAGAACTTGCTACACACAAAGAGTACAGTGAGAGAACGGCTGAAGAGATAGACGAAGAGGTGAGCAGGATCGTTAGGGAATGTTACGAAGAGGCAAAGGGACTGCTCACAGCCAATATCGAAGCCTTAAAGGCGCTGGCGAGGGCACTCTTAGAAAAAGAGGTGCTCTCCTCAAATGAGATAGACGATATCCTATCCCAGTATGAACTGAAGAGGAGCACCCGTTTTGAGGAAGCAAAGGCAAGTGCTGAGGCTGGGTAAACGGGCCCTAATCATGGGAATCCTGAACGTGACCCCTGACTCGTTTTCTGATGGAGGGAAGTACGTGGACCTGGATGCAGCCCTGAAACATGCAAGAGAGATGGCAGAGGAGGGGGCAGACATCATCGATGTAGGGGGTGAATCTACCAGGCCAGGTGCCAACCCTGTGCCATTGGAAGAAGAGATGGAGCGGGTGCTCCCTGTGATAGAGGCCATTGCAAGAGAGGTGGACGTGCCAATCTCGGTAGACACGTACAAGGCCCCTGTCGCAGAGGCAGCCTTAGAAGCAGGGGCTGTCATGGTGAACGATGTCTCGGGTTTGCGCTTCTCCCCTGAGATGGCAGATGTGGTGGCACGGCACAGGGCCTGGGTGGTGGTGATGCATATGCAGGGAACACCAAGGGATATGCAAGAGGCACCTTATTACAAGGACGTAGTAGAAGAGATCCATGAATTCTTTCAGGAGCGTATAAGGTTCGCAGAGAAGCACGGTGTGCCAAGGGAGAAAATTATCCTGGATCCGGGCATTGGGTTTGGAAAGAGGTTGAAGGACAATCTTGCCTTATTTCAAGGCATCCCACGGTTTCTCTCCTTGGGTTGCCCCATCATGGTGGGGCCAAGCCGTAAATCTTTCATAGGCAACATATTAGGTCTGCCTATACAGGAGAGGCTTGAGGGTACCCTGGCAGCCGTGGCTATCGCCGTGTTTCAGGGAGCACAGGTCATCAGGGTTCACGACGTCAGGCCAGCCAAAAGGGCAGCTGACCTGGCATGGGCTATGAGGAGGAAGATATGAAAGAGATCATACCCTATCTAACCAGATCATTCTTATCCATGCGATGGCAGGATGTATTAGACATTCTTGTGGTAGCCTTTATTATTTATCACTTCTTACTTATGCTGAAAGGGACAAGGGCATTCCGAATGCTAGTAGGTGTGGGGGTCATAGTCTTCATTACCATCCTTTCTCAGTTGTTGAAGCTCCAGGCCCTCAACTGGCTTTTTTCCAACTTCTGGCAGATGGGAGTCCTCATTCTGGTGATACTCTTCCAGCCCGAATTGAGGAGGGCCCTTGCCCAGATGGGAACCACGCCCTTTTACTTAGGTGGCACGCTTAAAGAAGAATTGGTGCTAAAGGAGATTGTGGAGGCTGCACACACACTGGCCACCAGGAAGATCGGTGCCCTAATAGTGCTGGAAAGAGAGATGGGCCTAAAAAACTACATTGACTCAGGCATAATCATGAGGGCTGAGGTGAGCAAGGAGCTCCTCATCTCCATCTTCCTTCCCTACTCTCCGCTCCATGACGGGGCCACCATCGTTAGATACGATAAGATTATGGCAGCTGCTTGCCTCCTCCCTCTGTCCACGGATCCGCGTATCAGCAAGGTCCTTGGAACCAGACATAGAGCAGCCCTTGGACTCTCCGAGGAAACGGACGCTGTAGTGATTGTGGTCTCGGAAGAGAGCGGGATTATCTCAGTAGCTATAGGAGGTAAGCTTACCAGGCAATTGGACAAAGAGAGCCTTTACAGGGTGTTGAGTAACCTCTTCCTCAGAGGGGGCAAAAAGGGGAGGCCCGTGTGGGCATTGATGACGCAGGAGTGATGATGACATGAAGGTAGGTATTGTAGCGAAGCCAAAGAAACCTGCTGGCGAGGTAGTAAAGGGTCTGGTGGAGTGGCTCTCTGATAAAGGGCATCAACCCATATTTGATGAGGATACCGGGGCCATGGCAGGTGTGGAATCCCCATACAAGAAGTCCGAGTTGCCAGATCTTGTGGACCTAATGGTGGTCCTTGGAGGTGATGGGACCCTCCTCTCTGTGGCCCGGTTGGTGGGTGACAGGGAGGTACCAATCCTGGCCATCAATTTAGGGGCCTTGGGCTTCCTCACTGAGGTGATCCTGGATGAGGTATACCCCGTATTGGAGAAGGTAACAGAAGGGGATTACTCCTTAGATGAGCGTTCCCTACTCGAGGCACACGTACACCGTCAGGGGGAGCGCATAGCCCAATATCGAGTATTGAACGACGTGGTGATTCACAAGGGTACCCTTGCCCGGATTATCGAGTTGGAGACCTTCATAGAAGAATATTACCTCACCACATACAAGGCTGACGGCCTCATCATCTCCACGCCTACGGGTTCCACTGCCTATTCCTTGGCCGCCGGGGGTCCCATAGTTCATCCTTCCCTCCCGGCCATCATCCTGAACCCTATATGCCCCTTTACCTTGAGCCAGAGGCCCTTAGTTATCCCGGATAGCTTGGGCAAAGTCTCGGTGACATTACTCACCGAGAATGAGGATGTATTTCTCACCCTTGATGGCCAGGTGGGTTTCGCCCTGAGGGTAAGGGACACGGTGGAAGTAAGAAAGGCCCCTCACGCTATAAAGCTTATCAAGAGTCCATACAGAAATTACTTCGAGGTCCTGCGTGCAAAACTGAGGTGGGGGGAATAACACCTTTTAAGGTCCTATTTTCTCTGCACATAAATTCCCTCTTCACCCAAGAAAGGGAGAATGCTGCATAGTTGGAATCATGCCCCTTCCCCCTGCCATCTCCATCAACCTCAGGATCGCTTCCCTCCCCACCTCACCTAAGGAATAGGTGTACCGGTTTACATAGAGACAGATGTGTCTCCTGATCACATCGTCTCTCATCTCCTGAGCATGTGCCTTGATAAAGGGCCAAACTTCGTCCATGTGCGCCTCACTGTACTCGAGGCCCTGTGATATGGCACCTTGAATGGCCAGGATCCCCTCCCTCCCCAACGACCTCTTTGCCACAATACCCCCCAATGGAATGGGCAGCCCTGTGGACCTCTTCCATTCTTCCCCCAGATCGGCCAAGAGGGAGAGGCCATAGGAGGGATAAGTAAACCTGCCCTCATGGATGATGAGGCCAGCTTCCGCCTTTCCCATAGCCACCGCCTCTATGATCTCGTGATATCCCATCACCACCATGTCCCGAATATGGGGATAAAAGATTTTCAAGAGCAAAACAGCAGTGGTGTGAAGCCCAGGCACAGCCACCTGCGAAATCTCGTCAATCCTCTTCCCCTTGGAGACCAGGAGGGGCCCACATCCCTCTCCCAGGGCAGCACCTGAGTCAAGGAGCACGTACTTATCCAAGATATACCCCAGGGTATGAATAGAGACCTTGCTCACATCAAGGCCCCCTTTCAGCACCAAATTATTCAGTTCCTCTACATCCTTGATAATGGCTCTCACCTCCATCTCATGGAGCGTCACCTTCCCACAACTCACAGCATAAAAAATAAAGGTATCATTGGGACAGGGGGAGAACCCCAAGGTGATCCCCTGATGCACTGCAAGCCTCCTTTGCGTTTTCACATCAGATATGGGAAAAAGGGCTCCTTGGCAAGGTGTGTTGATGAGATCCACATTACTTGATATGCTTTTGTTTATGTTTGAATTTGGGGGTCCTAATGGACGGGAGACACGTGGTTATCTTTGCCGTGGGGAGAGACCGGCCTGGAATAGTGGCTGGTGTCTCTAAGGTACTTTACCTATCGGGGTGCAACATTGAGGATTCCAGCATGACCATCCTAAAGAATCAGTTTGCCATGATCCTCATTGTGGAGCCTGGGCCTGAGACAAACAAGAAAGAACTGATGGAAAAACTGAGGGAGGCAGGAAGGGAATTGGGGCTAAAGGTTACCATCAACGAGGTAGCAGGTGACGAGCTGGACACCAGTATGTGGAAACAGGCACAGCGGTACCTCCTCACAGTCTTTGGGGCAGACAAAGTGGGTATCGTATACAAGGTATCCAAGGTTTTAGCAGATAGGCAGATCAACATAGCTAACGTCAAGACAAAAATGATCAACCAAGAGGAAGGAAATATCTACACCATGATCCTTGAGGTTGATGTACCACCAGAAGTAGATGTGGATGAGCTACGCACAGCTCTTGCAGACACAGCTAAGGAGTTAGACGTGGATATCAATTTGAGGGAGATCCCCACGGTAAGGATGTAGTTCCTATGAGTATAAGAAGAATCATAACCTATCCAAACCCCTTCCTTAGAAGGAGGAGCAACGAGGTAAAGGAGCTCAATGGGACTACTATGAAGGTTGTGGATGATTTGGTGGAAACCATGTACGCTCTTCCCCATGGCATTGGCATTTCTGCCCCTCAAATCGGTGAGGGACTCCGGATCATCCTGGTAGACGTCACCAGAAACCCTCACTACAAGAAGAGCAACCATGGTAAATTAATACTCCTCAATCCCACCATCGTGGAGGCCAGCGGTGAGAAGGTGACCAGGGAAGGGTGCATGAGTATCCCTGACTTTGTAGCCTTTGTGAAGCGCCCAAGGATCGTGGTGGTGAGGGGCTGGACCACTGAAGAGAGAGAGGTAGAGATCGAGGCCAGGAACCTGGAAGCGGTGGCGCTACAGCATGAGATTGACCACCTCGATGGGGTGCTATTCATAGACCGGATCACCTCCATCTCTGAGCTGATTCCCAGAAACTCCTTAGGTAAAAGGAAGAGATAAAAAGATTGGTACTTGAGTTTTGCTGGATATCGCAGCGTCAATTCAAATTAAGGAAGTGATCTGTTAGTCCCAACCGCCTGGCACAGGCATGATGATAGTCACATCACCTGGATGAAGGGAGATCCTATAAGAGACACCATCCTCCAACTCTACCATAAATTCCCTGTACTCCCGGTTATCCTTATCCCTCCTGATGCCTAAGGGCTTCCATCTTATCACGAGGAGGCGCATACCCTCCCTCCATAAGGCCAGGGGCCTCACCAAACCATGCCCTTGATACCACTCCACCTTCATGGATTCCACCTTGGATACTGGGATCGAGAGGAGACATCAAGATCCAGTCCGTGTACCTCACCTCTGCAAAAGCGGTAATGGGCAACATAGCCCACCATTGCAGCATTGTCCATACACAGGCCCATGGGTGGAAAGTACACTTCTATCCCTGCTTCCTTGCCCCTCTCTGCCATAAGGGATCTCAGGAGCCTATTTGCGGATACACCGCCCGAGACCACCACACGAGGTACCCTAAAGCTCTTAGCAGCCATTATGGTCTTCTCCACAAGCACCTCTACTACAGCCATTTGAAAGGCAGCAGCCACCTGAACCACCTCTCCCCTTTTGGAAAGGTCTATCGTCCCCCTTTTACAAAGCTGGACTACCGCCGTCTTTAACCCGCTAAAGCTAAAGTCCCAGCTATTGGGCAGCAGGGGGCGCGGTAGCTCTGGACCTGCAGGTACAATCCCCTCTGTGGCTGCATCTATGGCCGGACCACCAGGATAGCCTAACCCAAGAAGCTTGGCCACCTTATCAAAGGCCTCGCCTGCAGCATCATCCCTTGTTTGGCCCAAGAGGTACATGTCCCCCTCCCCCTGGACCAGAAAGAGGGCTGTGTGCCCCCCCGAAGCCACCAGCGAGATAAAGGGGTATGCCACCGGATGCTCCAGAAAAATACTGAAGGTATGGGCCTCCAGATGGTCTACACCGACAATGGGTTTGTTGAGCCCAAAGGCCAGGGCCTTGGCAAAGGAGAGTCCTACAAGCAGAGAAGGGACGAGACCGGGTTTCACTGTAACGCCGATACAGTCCACCTCATCCAGTGTGACACCCCCTTCCTTTAAGGCATGGCGGGTAAGTGGAAGCAGGGCCTCTAAGTGCTTTCTGGCAGCCAACTCAGGTACAATGCCCCCAAAGAGGGCGTGCATGTCTACCTGAGATGAGAGGACATTAGCAAGGATCTCCCTTCCCTGGAGTATAGCCACCCCCGTGTCATCACAGGATGTTTCTATAGCGAGTAGTATCAAGGTGTTGCTCCCTCTATCCGGTACCTTTGCTCCCCCCTGGGCACGTACCAATGAATGAAATTGTACCAGATCCCCGTCTTTGCCGGCTTTACCCCTTGAAACCTGGAGCTAAGGATAGACAGGGAGTCAGGCACATAGAGAAAGGTGTAAGGCTGGTCCCTGGCGATGATCTCGTGGAATCGCCAATAGAGCCTTTGCCTCTTCTCTCTGTCGAAGGTGGCCCGAGCCTCCGTTAGTATCCGGTCTACTTCAGGGTTCTTATAGCCTATGAAGTTAAACTCCCCTGGGCCCGTCTTGCTGGAATGCCAGATATCGTAGGGGTCTGGCTCAAATCCGAGTGACCATCCCAAGATTACTGCTTGGAAGTTCCTCTCCATAATGGAGTGTAGCATAGCCTGCCATTCTAAGATCCTTATTTTCACCTTGATCCCCACCTGGGCAAGCTGGTACTGGATAATTTCTGCTACGGCACTCCTCTGGAGATTACCTTGGTTGGTAAGCACAGTGAACTGAAAAGGTTTACCCCCTTTATCCAGAATGCCATCCCCGTCTGTATCCCTCCACCCCGCCTCCCTCAAAAGCTCCCTGGCCTTCTGGGGATCATAGGGATAAGGTTTCACATGGGGATTGTAGGCCCAGAGGGAAGGGGGAAAGGGCCCGGTACATACCTTCCCAAGACCCAGGAGGACCACATCCACAATCATCTTCCTGTCTATGGCATACGTGATGGCCCTCCTCACCCGTGGGTCCTTGAACATTGGGAGACGCAGGTTGTAACCCAGGTATGTATAACCAAAGGAGGGATAGCAGAATTTCCTAAAATATTTAGCGAAAAAGGGCGAATCAGTCTGCCTCTTGTACTGAAAGGGAGTGAGCCCCATGTAGTCTAAGTTGTTTGCCTTGAGTTCCATAAACATGGTGGAGGAGTCAGGAATGATCCTGTAGATGATTCGGTCTATGCAAGGCCTCCCTTCAAAATACATAGGGTTGGCCTCTAAAATGAGCTCTTGCCCAGTGATCCACTTCACCAATCTATAAGGACCCGTACCAATTGGGTGCCTGTTAAATGTAGTGGTGTTGAGGTCTTCATGTTCCAACAAGTGGCGTGGAATGATTCCCATGGTCCAGCTCGATAGAGCAGGTGCAAAAGGCTTGGCATAATACACCCGGAATGTGTAATCGTCTATTACTTTGGCTTTCTGCACCTCAAGATAGTCTCCACTGTAAGGGGTGGCCACCTTAGGATCCCTCAGCTTCTGAAGGGTGAACAGCACGTCCCATGCGGTAAAGGGCGCCCCATCTTGCCACTTCACCCCCCTCCGAAGGTGAAACGTGATCACCTTGCCTCCATCTTCAACCTCCCAATTAGTGGCGAGATCCCCGGTAATGTTTCCATCCTTGTCGTATTTCAGGAGACCATTGAAAATAAATCCTGCAATGGTAGCAGAAGCAGAATCGGAAGCCAAAAGGGGCAAAAGACGCTTGGGCTCTCCAATAGAGCCTATTACGATAGCACCCCCATAAGACGGGCAAACTACCCGGGCACTATGAAGGGCCTTAGGGATCCACAGCGTCAAAATAAGAACACAAAACACCCTTAAACAGCGGCTCTCCCATCGAACCATCGTTCCTCTTTCTGGTGCTTCCCCTAAGACTCGGACCAGTCTTCCTGCCCAGGTGCCTTATACTCTAAGTAGTCTTTGGCAAACTCCTCTAAGGCGATAGAGACGGGCTTTGTGTAACGACTCTTGATAAGAGGCTCATCTCCAGCCGCCAGGAGCCTTGCCCTCTTAAACACTATAACCGCCAGGCGATATCTACTATCCACCTTAGAGAGGGCCTCATTCATCATCCTTATCTTGTTATACACAACGAAACTACCTCCTCTATGACGTAGCCTTCGCCGCTCCCCTCCTCAGGGGCCTGCCCTTCCTTAATTCCTCCCACCACACTACCAAAGGGCTGGCAATATAAACAGAAGAGTAAGTTCCTACAATGATGCCAATGATCATGGCAAGGGCAAAGCCCTTGATCACCTCGCTCCCTAAGACGAAAAGGGCAAGCACAGCCAGCAAGGTAGTAAGGGAAGTAAGGATAGTCCTGGAAAGGGTCTCATTAATACTCCTGTTTACAAGGGGGACAAAGCCTTCACCCCTTTTCATAGCCATGTTCTCCCGGATCCTGTCATATACCACTATAGTGTCATTGAGGGAGTATCCAACAATGGTAAGTAAGGCCGCCAGGATTTGTAAGTCCATCTGTTTATGGAGAAGGGCAAACACCCCAGCAGTAATGGTCACATCATGAAACAAGGCTACCACAGCCCCCACCGCAAAACGAAACTCAAACCGCCAAGAAACATAAATCAGAATGCCAATGAGCGCGAAGATGATAGCCTCCAACCCTTTCTCCTTTAGCTCTTTCCCTACCTTGGGTCCCACCATCTCCACCCTACGGACCTCGAAGGGGTTACCTGGATAGTATCGCTTTACCCCTGCCGACACCCGATCCTGAAGGCCCCTTAAGGATGTAGAGGACTTCTCCATTCTGATCAAGACCTCTCTGGTGCTCCCAAAATCCTGGATCACGACATCCCTAAGCCCCACCTTTTTTAAAGCATCCCTGAGTCTATCGAGATTGGCAGGTCTCTGAAAGCGGAGTTGGACCAAGGTGCCTCCAGCGAAGTCTACACCGTAGTTAAAGAGCTTACCCGTAGTGACCTTGTTATAGACCATAGCTGCGAGCCCGATAAGGATAAGGAGAATGGATGTAGGAATGGCGATCTTCCTGGCCCTCATGAAGTCAATGGCCGTTCCTGCTTTGATAAACTGAAAGGGCTTCATCCGGCCCTCCTCATATGCTCAGGGACTTTACCCTGAAACGATCCAGCACCAGGTCATAGACAGCCTTACAAAAGACAATGGCAGTAAACATACTGGCGGCAATCCCTATGCTTAGGGTAACGGCAAACCCCTTGATGGGACCTGTGCCGAACTGAAAAAGAACCAAGGCAGCTATAAGTGTGGTCACATTGGCATCCAATATGGTAATGAACGCCCTGGAAAAACCCGCATCCACAGCAGCCCTAACAGTCCTTCCTACCCTAAGTTCCTCCCTAATGCGCTCGAATATAAGGACATTGGCATCCACCGACATGCCGATAGTAAGGATGATGCCAGCGATGCCTGGCAGGGTAAGGGTTGCTCCAAAGGCAGCCAATGCTCCCATGATAAGCACCATGTTGAGCAGCAACGCCGCATCCGCCAGCATCCCAGAGAGACGGTAATAGATAGCCATAAAGAGGAGCACCAGTATAAGCCCCACTATAGCTGCCTTTACCCCCTTATTAATGGAATCCCTCCCTAAGGAAGGCCCCACAGTGCGATTCTCAAGGATCTGGACAGGTGCAGGGAGGGCCCCAGCCCTAAGGACTAAGGCGAGGTCGTGTGCCTCCTCAGAGGTGAAGTGACCTGTAATCTGAGCCCTACCGTTGGGAATGGGCTCCTGGATAACAGGAGCAGAATAAACCACGTTGTCCAAGATTATAGCCAACCGCTTCTTCACGTTCTCCCTTGTAATCCTGGCAAAGATTTTGGCCCCAATCTTGTCGAAAGTCAGCGCCACGTAAGGCTCGTTATACATAGGGTCAATCCTCACCCTGGCATCAGTAATGTGATCCCCGGTGAGTAACACCTGCCTCTTTAGGAGATAAGGTATACGTCCCTGCCCAGCGCCCCTCCCTTCAGGTTTCCCATAGAGGATCTCATCGCCAGGTGGGATCCCCCCATTCAAAGCCTTCTGAACATCATGTTCCTCGTCAAGGAGCTTAAATTCCAACCTTGCTGTTTTCCCAATGATCTTGATAGCCCTCTTGGGATCCCTTATCCCTGGGAGCTGCACAAGTACCCTGTCACTCCCCACTCGCGTGATAGTGGGTTCTGCCACCCCGAACTGGTCCACCCTGTTGCGTATCACCTCTAAGGTTTGGCTGATGGCGTTTTCCTTGATACGTTTTATCTCTGAAGCCTTAAGGGCCAGCACCACGTAATCTCGGCCCTCCTCCTTTTTCTCAAGCTCTGGATACTGACGAAGGACCTTGTGAAGCTTCACCATATCATCTGGAATGATAAGCTTCAGCTTGAAGGTACTGGGTCCCAACTTCTCTATGGTGTCTATGTCTATCTGCTTCTCCTCCAAGTCACCCTTCATGAGGGTGATCTCTTTCTCTAAGGATGCATCCAAAGCCTTTTTGAGATCTACCCCCAATACTAAATGCATCCCACCCTTCAGATCCAAACCGAGCCTAATCTTCTGAGACGGAGGATAGGAATACCAGGAGGCTACCACTATGAGCAGGAGGATCACCAACCATCGCAGATTACGCCAACCCTTCATTCACCGACCCCCTGATGCGCCACCCCCGTTCAAGACCTATCCTTCTTCCCTTTTACTGAAGAGACAGCCCCTCTGTTTAGCTTAATCTTTATATCCTTCTCCTTGTCAATCCTGAGGGTCAAGGTGGCATCATCGAGCTGAACAATAGTCCCATGGATCCCGCCCATGGTGACCACCTCGTCTCCCTTCTTCAAGGCCTCGATCATCTTCTTATGCTGCTTCTGCCTCTTTTGTTGAGGCAGAATGAGCAGCAGATAAAATATGACAAAGATGGCAATGAGGGTAATAAACCCTCCCCAGCGCTGAAGGCCTCCACCACCTTGGGCCCCAGCAGCCCAGGCTACAGTGCCCAAAACCGGAATCCCCACTGTATGCATGCGACTTCCCCCCTGAATTATCGTAATCAAAAACAGATCGAGAAATAGCATTGATGCGCCTGAGGTGTCAACGAAAGGATGGCCTTGGAGGTAACCTAAGGAAAATACAAAACCGGCCCTGATAAGCCTCAACCTTGATTATTTGTTGATCCCCAGTCCCCCTCAGGGCCTCTCTCCTTCTCAACAGGCAACCTCCTCGGATAGAGATAAGGCCTTTCTGCCTCTTTCAACGG
The DNA here is from genome assembly GCA_015486015.1 of Aquificota bacterium. GTDB lineage: Bacteria > Thermosulfidibacterota > Thermosulfidibacteria > Thermosulfidibacterales > B14-G1 > WFSI01. The sequence continues at coordinate 17,725 of WFSL01000025.1, forward strand.
CCAGACTTGAAAGAGCCCTCCACCTTGCCACTGGTATAAGGCTGTGAGATTGTAAGCCCTATTCTGGTTCGTGTATCCCTCAAAGTCCTCAAAGTGCACATGCCCAAAAACGGTATCCATGTCTACCCGGCTTAAGCTATCTCTTAGCTCAGTTCTCTCCTCCTGAATGTCACCCCATTGGGCCACCCCTCTCGCCGCCTGAGCCAACACCTGAATAGCTGCATACCCCTCTGCCTCTTGGCTGCCCGGCTGATATCCGAACCGCTTCACCCATTCTTCTCTCCAGGCTTGAAAAGCGGATGAGGAAATTGGCCCCCTCCACGGCATCGAGACAAGGTACCCCTCAGCAGACTCCCGGGCCTGGAGGGCAAACTCCTTAAGGCTATGTCCACCATCTACCCCCGCCAGGAGCTTGGCTTCTATCCCCATTTCATCCGCCTCCCTCGCCAAGATCACAGCATCCGATAGGTATGAGGTGAAGAGGAGCAAATCGGGCCGCCTCTCCTTCACCTGAAGGAGGAGACCCCTGAAATCCGGGGCCACACCCTGATATGGAGCCACCATTATAAGGTCGAAGAGGTCCTTACACCTGTTAAAAAAGGGCTTGAGGCCGAACTCCCAAACCTGACGGCCATAAGGATTGTCCATATAGAGATACGCCACCCTCAACCTCCTCCCCTCAGTCCGGGCCACCACGTTCACCAGAAACGTTTCCAGGGCAAAAGGATACATCCCCGCCGTGGGCTCCAACCTAAAGACCCATTCCCACCCCTTGCGGGTGAGATCATCTGAAGAGGGATGATCCAAGAGGTACGGCACATGGGTCTCCTGAGCCAATTTGGCCACATCCTCAGCCACATCACTGGACCATCCTCCAACTAGGGCCAACACGTTGGCCGAATCCAGCAATTCCTCAGCCGCCTTAACGGCCTCCCGAGGCTTTGACTGGGTATCCCTCACGATCACCTCGATGGGTCTCCCTTGTATACCTCCCCGAGAGTTTATCTCCTGCGCAGCCAAGGTGTATGCCCTTTGAAAGATTTCTCCATAAGCGGCCTCCGGTCCAGTGAGGGGCAAAAGCGCCCCGATCTTTATGGTCTCCTGGGCCAGGGAGACGTAGGAAAACATAAAAACCGTTACGGTTACCAGCAGGATCCTTACCATATTCCCCCCAATGGTCAGCGTTAGGTATCCTTTACAACAGATCCCGTTGGTATGGAAAGGCAATACTCAGAAAACCCCTTTAGAGGGCTTTGACTGGAACAGACAGAGGGGATAAATAAATCGCAAGGCCTTCAGGAGGAAGAAGAATGGAGGAGTGGCTAAGGCACTTGACGGAGAACATTAAGCCCATCAATCAGGAGGTCCTAAAAGCGGCTCAAGAGAGGCTGGATAGCCTTACCAAGCCTAAAGGAAGCTTGGGCATGCTGGAAGAGCTGGGCAAGCGATTTGTGGCCATCCGGGGAAGCTTGGCGGCCCGCGTGGAGAAGAAGGCGGTCTTTATCTTCGCTGCGGACCACGGCGTAACAGAAGAAGGGGTGAGTGCCTTTCCCAAAGAAGTAACAGCCCAAATGGTGTACAACTTTCTCAGAGGAGGGGCAGGTATCAACGTGATCGCCAAGCACACGGGAGCCGATGTGGTAGTGGTAGATATGGGGGTAGATCACTTTTTCCAACCCACTCCGGGAATCTTCCACGCCAAGGTGAGGATGGGCACCGAAAACATGGCAAAGGGGCCTGCTATGAGCAGGGAGGATGCCTTAGAGTCTATCAGGATGGGCGTAGAGGTAGCCTTCACATACGCTGCCAAGGGTTACAACCTCTTTGCTGCAGGTGACATGGGCATAGGCAATACCACACCCAGCAGCGCCATCTTTTCTGTACTCATCGGCAAGCCCTCAGAAGAGGTAACAGACAGGGGCACCGGCATAGACGAGGAGACCCTCCACAGAAAGATCGAAGTGGTAAAGCGCTCTTTGGAGATCAACAGGCCTGATCCCTATGATCCCGTGGATGTCCTGACCAAGGTGGGAGGATTGGAGATTGGGGGCATAGCGGGACTCATCCTGGGTGGAGCCGCCCTCTCCATACCGGTGGTGGTGGATGGCTTCATCTCCACGGCAGGGGCCCTTATCGCTGCCGCCCTGTGCCCAACAGTAAAGGACTATATCGTCTGCGGCCACAAATCCGCCGTCCTGGGTCACCAGGCAGCCCTGGAATGGTTGGGATGTCGTCCTCTCCTAAACCTCAACATGCGCTTAGGAGAGGGCACTGGAGCCGCCATAGGGATGTGGCTCATAGAATTGGGAGAAAAGATCCTCCACGATATGGCCACCTTCGAAGAGGCCCAGGTGGCAGAAGGTGAAGAAGCATCATAGACAAGGGCCCGCCAATTGAGGCTTATAGAACCCATAAATCCTTTGGTTCTCTTCACCGCTGCCCTACTTGATATTGTGATAGGCGATCCCCACTATCCTTTTCACCCGGTGCGCCTCATAGGCTACCTTGCCTCTTCGAGCGAGGGGTGGTTTCGCAGGATAACCATACCTGAAAGGGCACAGGGGATCCTTTTCACTGGGTTTGTCCTGATAATAGTAGTAGGGACCACCCTGCTCTTGCTGAAGGTAGCATGGGTCGCCCCTCCACTAAGAATCATGCTGGAGATCTACCTGAGCTACACTGTCCTGGCAGGAGGGGCACTATGGAGAGAGGTGGAAAATGTAGCCAGACTCACAGGAGAGGGGAAGATAAATGAAGCCCGAAAGGCCTTGTCCTTCCTCGTTTCCAGAGACACAGAGTTTATGGGCTCTGAGGACATCCTAAGGGCGGATATGGAGACCCTGGCAGAAAACACCTCTGATGGGATCATCGGTCCCCTATTTTACTTGGCCATTGGAGGAGTCCCCTTAGCTATACTCTACAAGGTAGCCGATACCTTAGACTCCATGGTGGGATACAAAAGGGGGCCTTATATGGACTTTGGCTGGGCTTCTGCCAAGTTGGACGATGTAGCCAACTTCATCCCCTCCAGGCTCACGGCCCTGCTCATGGCCCTTGCTGCATGGTTCATGGAGAAAAACGCCATAGGCACCTTGGAAGCAGTGAGGAGATACGCCAGGCTCCACGAAAGCCCCAATGCTGGATACCCCGAAGCAGCCATGGCAGGTGCCCTGGGAGTGAGGTTGGGAGGGCCCTGCCACTACCTTGGAGAGCCTTTAAAAAGGCCATACATAGGGGGAGAGATAAGGCCCCTGACCTTAAAGGAGATAAGCTCCGGTATACTCCTAAGCAAGCTTACCTTCCTGATAGCCCTCCTCTTGGCCCTGACCTTTCTAGGACTTTTATATCCGTAACCTCAAGTAGCTTTTTCAAATCAAGATAGGTTAAAAAGTGCCTGGCCAGTGCGTCGTATGGATCCTCCACAAGCCCACCATTGTCCCATTTGAGATCCGGATTGAGCTTCCTTAGAAAAGACTTCCGAAAACCCTGGGAGTCGAATAGCCCGTGCAGATAGGTACCCCACACTTTACCGTCGAAGGTGCAGGCTCCATCGCTATCTTCCACCCTTTTCCCATTACGAGAGGAAACCTCAATGAGGGGCAGTGCATATGGGCCACGACTGGTAGTACCCATATGGATCTCATAACCCTCTACATAAGATCCATCTGGCAGCCACAATCCTTTGGTTCTGCAGAGTATCTTCTCTCTTTGTAGGGTAGTATCAACATCAAGGAGACCCAAGCCTTTTGTCTCCCCAGGATGCCCTTCTATCCCATATGGGTCTCGGATTACCTTGCCCAGCATCTGGTAGCCTCCACAGATGCCACCTATTTCTCCACCAACCTCCCTGTATTCATACAACGCCTGATCCCATCCCACCTTCCTCATCCACGCCAGGTCGCTCCGCACATTCTTCGTGCCCGGAAGGACAACAAACTGATACCCCTTGAGGTCTCGAGGCCTCAAGAGATAGTGGAGATGCACCCCCTCCTCCCGCCCCAATGGAGAAAAATCCGTAAAGTTGGAGATGTGAGGGAGCCGCAGCACAGCAATGTTCACCATGTCTTTTTGAGGGCAAGGGGGATCCAGCTCTCTCTCCAGCACTACACTGTCCTCTGGGTCAACCCTCAGGTGCGGTAGGTAAGGAATAAGCCCAAGCACTGGCACCCCGGTTTTCCTCTCTATGTATCTGATGCCGTCCACGAATAGCTCCGGCTCTCCCCTGAATCGGTTGATAATGAGCCCCTTGATCAGGTTGCGGTCCGCAAGGGGCAACACCTCAAATGTGCCCACAATCTGGGCGAACACACCACCCCTGTCGATGTCAGCCACCAATATCACAGGTGCATTAGCGACACGGGCCATCCGGAAGTTTACAAAGTCTCGGTCCATGAGATTTACCTCTGCACAGGAGCCCGCCCCCTCTATCACGACCAGATCGTAGCGGGAGCAAAGGCGCTGGAAGCTCCTCAGGGCCTTCTCAAAGAGCCATCCCGATCGCCTGAAGTACTCGGAGGCCTGCACATTGCCTACAACCTTTCCGTAAAGGACAACCTGAGAGCCGACATCGGTGCTCGGCTTGAGCAACACAGGGTTCATATCTACATGGGGTTCTACCCTGGCAGCCAGGGCCTGAACAGCCTGGGCCCTACCCATCTCCCCCCCATCTTTGGTCACAAAGGAGTTGTTGGACATGTTCTGGGCCTTAAAGGGGGCCACTGCCATACCCAAATTGCTAAAGATGCGGCAAAGGGCGGTCACTACCACACTCTTTCCCACATCCGAGGCAGTACCAAAGACCGCTATGGCCCTCTTCATATCCGTCCTGGCCCCTCCTCCCCTTGCTACCAGACCTCAGACCTATTCCCATCAGCCCCATCTTTGGCAGAGTTCAAACCCTATTCTTGCAGGTATTACAGCTCATGTCCATTGGGCTGGAGGGGATCTGGGTTAAGAGACTTGGGACTCTAAAGATAAGCTCGAAATGAGGGGGCATCCCATACACAATGGGGCCTTAGGCAAAGGCTATGACCTTTAAGGGTCTAATTTTTGCTATCTCTTCGAAGTCCTGGTCTCTATGGAGTAAAGGTACCCCATTTTCTATGGCTAATTGGGCTATGCAACAGTCTATGGGACTGTTGATGGTGATCCCCTTTCTCCTGAGGTCGTAGTAGATTCGGGCTGCTTCGACCCAAGTCTTCTCCGTAGCCTCCAGATAAATCTGGGTATCCAGGTATTCTTCCAGTCTCCTCCATTCGTAGTCGTCTTTTGCTCCCTGAAGGAGTTCTAACTGGGTGAATCTGGTGAGGACATAGAAATTGTCTCCTACAATTCCGCGAAAGGCCTCCACCGCTTCTCCCCCTCTGTCTCTCAAGACATCTATCCAGACTGAGGTATCAACCAGGATCACATCCTCGTCCTTCTCAGCTTTTTGTGATTGTATCCCTCATGGAAGGAGATTGATCCTGCCAACTCCGTCAGGTCTTTTCGCTTTCTGACTTTGATGAGTAGCCTTAAGGCTTCGTGGATGAGCTCCTTTTTTGTCTTGGCCTGGCTAAGGGAAAAAGCCTCCTCGAGCAACTCGTCATCAATGACAACATTTGTCCTCATAGCTTCATACCCCCTTTAGTGTGCAGTTCATGTGCATTATGTGTACTGAAGGTGTATTGTCAATAGTATCCCTTGGCATATGGAGAGACTATTCAGGACTTCTCCCTAAAATTTTACTTCTCCGATCTTTCTGCCAGGGGCTCCATGTACCTCCATCCACCACCTAAGGCCTTATAGAGACGTACGAGATTGGAGGTTACAGCCCCCTCGCTCTCGGCCAGCTTGTCCTGGTAGAGCTGGAGGGACCTCTCGGCGTCCAGTACATCCGTGAAGTCTACCAGACCCGCCTTGTACCGATCCCAGGCAATATCGTAAGCAAGGCTGGCCGCTTTAGCGGCAGCCTTCAAGGACTCAAGACGCTGCTGCTCTTTGGCGTAGGCCACCAATGCATTCTCTACCTCCTCCAGGGCGTTGAGGACCGTTGATTCATACTGAATGAAGGCCTGCCTTTGGCGGGCAGTTTGGACCTTTACATTTTGGCGAAGCTCACCAGCATGGAAGATCTTCCAAAAGATGTTGAACCCGAAATCGGATGTGCGACTCACCCACTCCCACAAGTGAGCTGTGGACACAGATTCCAACCCAATAGTGCCTGAAAGGTTGAACTTGGGATAGAGCTCAGCTTTAGCCGCTCCTATTCTGGCTGTAGCGGCAGCAAGTTCTCTCTCTGCCCTCCGAACATCTGGCCTCTGGCGCAGGGTATCTGCTGGTATACCTACGGCCACCTTCACGGGGGGAACAGGTATGGGTTTTGGTTTCTCAAGCTCCTGGTGAAGGGCACCCGGTTTCTCACCCAAGAGGACCGCCAACCGGTTCAATGCCCTCTCCAGACCTGTCTCAAGAGCAGGAATCTGGGCCTCTGTATTCTCCAAGACATAGCGCGACTGCTGGACTGCAAGTTCATCAATGAGCCCTGCCCGATACCTGGAGAGGTTGAGCTCGTATATGTGCCTCTGGGCCTCCATATTGACCCTGGCAGCAGCCAACCGTGCCTGGTAGGTCCGCACCTCCACGTAGTTCAGGGCCACCTCGGCTGACAAGCTCACCAGCACATCACGCAGCTCCTCCTTAGTAGCCTCGAGCTCTGCCTGAGCGGCCTCAACAGAGCGATTTATGCCGCCGAAGATGTCGAGTTCCCACCTGGAATCGAAGCCCACCTTATAGAGCTTGCTCTCCTCTCCCCTCCTCTTGCCTCCCACAGGCTTCTCGGTACTATAGGCGCTGGTGCGCTTCTCCTGAGCAGAACCTTTGATATCTATGGTGGGAAAGAGCCTTGCCTTCTCAACTCCTCTTAAGGCCCGGGCCTCCCGGATCCTCGCCAAGGCCTCCTTTATATCCAGGTTACCTTTAACAGCCCTCTCCTCTAAACTGGAGAGGATAGGATCTTTCAGTGTGGTCCACCACCGGGCTAAGGCTTTAGGATCTGGTGTCTCTGCATTCAGTCCTCGCTGAAGCTTCGTATGCCATCTCAAAGGGGCATTGGGCTTTGGAGGGGTGTACCTGGGCCCAGCGGCACAGCCAAAGAGAACAAGGGAGAGAAACACAACCAATAAGAAACAGAATCCGCTCCCTGAGGCCCAATAAGCGAGGTTCATACTTGCCCAATTAGGCTTTAGTGCTCTCATCATCACTATCACTTCCCCTATGCCCGCTGGAATGGGAACCCCTGCGCAGTAAGATCCCACGCTCTCCCAAAGATTGAAAAACATAGTAGAGACCAGGAACTATCAGTATCCCCACGGTGGTAGCCACCAGCATACCGGAAAAGACCACAGTCCCTATATGCCTCCTGCTGGCAGCCCCTGCACCTGTGGCTACAACCATAGGAGATACACCAATGATAAAGGTGAAAGCCGTCATCAAAACTGGGCGAAACCTAATCCTCGCACCATCCAAGGCAGCCTCCTCTATGGATGCCCCCTCTCTCCTCCTGTCCCTAGCAAACTCCACAATGAGAATGGCATTCTTGCTGGCCAGGCCCACCAACATCACCAGGCCTATCTGGGCATAAATGCTAAAGCTAAGACCGGTGATCTCGAGACCAAGTAGGGCCCCAAAAGCGGCCACTGGGATGTAGAGGATGACCGGCATGGGCAGGGTCCAACTCTCATACTGGCCCACTAAGAAGAGATAGGCAAAGATGATGGCCAGAAAGAATAAAATCTGTACCTGCCCTTTTGTCTTCTGCTGCTGGAAGGAGGAGGAAGACCATTCATAGCCAAAGCCCTTAGGTAGCACCTTGGATGCCACCCTCTGCATGGCAGACATGGCCTCACCGGAGCTGCATCCAGGGGTTGCCTGCCCATTTATCTGAACACTGGGAAACTGGTTGTAACGATGGACAACCTTGGGGCCTAATACGGTCGAAAGACTCGCCATGCTGGTAAGCTTAACCATCTTTCCCTCAGTGTTGCGCACGTATATGTCGGTGATATCCGACAAGGCCTTTCTATAAGAGGCCTGGGCCTGGATTTTTACCTGGTATGTCCTATTGTAGAGATTAAAGTCGTTCACATACATGGAACCCAAATACGCCTGGAGGGTGGAAAAGACCCTGCTCACAGGTACCTTAAGATACTCGGCCTTGGTACGGTCCAGATCTACATAGATCTGGGGTGTGTCCGCCCGATAGGTGGTAAAGACATTCATAAGGTGAGGATCCTGATTGGCTGCAATGACCAATGACCTGGCAACAGCGGCCAGCTCCCTGGGACCTTGACCCTCCTTAGCCTCCAAGCGGAAGTCAAACCCCCCAGTCCTCCCAAGACCGAGGATAACGGGAGGGGCAAATGCAAAGACCGTGGCAGAGGGGATCATCATCAGCCTCCCCTGTACCCTCCTTATAAGGCTGAGAAGATGCAGCTCCTTTCTCTTGCGTTTATTCCAGTCCTTCAGGTTCACAACACCGAAGCCTACGTTGGAGGCGACACCACTCAGGATACTGAATCCACTGACAGTAATAACGTTGTCTATACCTTCCATGCCCTTTATACCTTCACCGATTTTCTTCACCACCTCCATTGTGCGGGCCTGGGATGCACCCTCTGGGAGCTGAATATCCATGAAAAAGTAACCTTGATCTTCCATGGGCAGGAACCCCCTCGGTGTAATTCTGAACAGTAAGTATGAGGCACTAACCACCAAAAGGAACAACACGCCCAAAACCACCAACTTCCTAATGAGCCAACCTGCCGCCGCCACGTAGCCACTTCGAGAGATAAGAAGAACCCTGTTAAACCAGGCAAAGGGTCCCCTTCTACGGAGATGTACCTCCGATTTGAAGAACACTGCACACAGGGCGGGGCTCAGGGTGAGGGCACACACGGCAGAGATGATCACAGAGGTGCATATGGTCAAGGCAAACTGCCTGTAAAGCTGGCCGCTGAGACCAGGCACGAATGCTATAGGTACAAAGACAGCCAAGAGCACAAGCGTTGTCGCGATGATGGGGCCCGTAACCTGTTCCATGCTTCTTACAGCCGCCTCTTTAGCAGCGAGACCTTCCTCCTCTATGAGGCGATGCACATTCTCCACCACCACTATGGCATCGTCCACCACAAGGCCTATAGCCAAGACCAAGGCGAAGAGGGATATGGTATTGGCATTCATGCCCAAGGCTAGGAGAACAGCAAAGGTGCCAATGATAGAGACAGGTACGGCGATACTGGGAATAAGGGTGGCCCGCCAGTTTTGCAAAAAGAGGTATATGACAAAGATCACCAATAAGGCTGTAAAAAAGATGGTAACCTCTATCTCGTGAACAGAGGCCCGTATATACCTGGTGGAATCCATAATGATCTTGTAATCCACATCACTGGGCATCCCCTTCTTGAGGCGCTTTAACTCCTCCTTTACCTCATCCATAGATTGGAGGGCATTGGCCCCTATGGCCCTGTAAACGGCCATACCTATGCAGGGTTTGCCATTCAGAAAGGAGGCTGTGGTGTAAGTCTCTCCACCCATCTTCACCTCTGCGATGTCCCCAATGCGCACCACAGCGCCGTTATTATTGGTTCGGACCACGATCCTTTTGAACTCCTCCACATCCTTCAGCCGCCCCTTGGCCCTCAGGGTGAGCTGCAGAGGTTGGCTTTTATCTATGGGTTCGGCACCTATGGTACCCAAAGCCGCCTGGATATTTTGACGACGTATAGCCTCCACTACATCCTGAGGTGTGAGACCCATAGCCGCCATACGGTCGGGGTTGAGCCATACTCTCATGCTGTAACGCCTTTCCCCAAAGATATAGACGTCGCTTACCCCTTCCAGGCGCAGAAGGGCCTCCCTGATGTATCTGTCCACATAGTTGCTCAAAAACAGCTTAGACCTTGTGCCCCCAGGAGAGTAGAATATGACCACCGCCATCATATTTAGGGATCTCTTGCGGATGTCCAGTCCCTGGTCCACCACCTCCTTAGGTAGCCTGGGCACAGCCAATTGCACCCTGTTCTGGACATTCACTTGGTCTATGTCGGGATTGGAACCTACGGCGAAGGTGACTGTAAGGGTATATAACCCGTCATTAGAGGAGGTGGATTCCATATAGAGCATCTTGTCTACCCCATTCATCTCCCTTTCAATGGGTGCGGCTACCGTCTGGGCCACCACCTGGGCACTGGCACCAGGATAATAGGCCCTCACCCTGACCTGGGGTGGTAAAATATGGGGAAACTTGGCCACGGGTATCCTAAGTAGCGATATGAACCCTGCCAGGGTAATGATGATGAAGATCACTACAGCCAGCCTGGGGCGTTCGATAAAGACACGGGAAATCACAGGTTACTTCCCCTATTCGCCTTTCTGGATAATGGCCTTCACCACCTGTCCGGGCCTTACCTTCTGAACACCCTCTACGATCACCCTGTCTCCTGGATTGAGGCCCGACTCCACTACCCACTCGGTGCCTACCTGTGGACCCAGTCGTAACCTCTTCTGCACAACCCGATCCCCTTTACCCACAACTAAGACGTAGTGCCCTTCAAGATCCGTCATCACGGCCTTTTGGGGTATCACTACCATCTTTTGGGCCCTCTCTTGGCTCACCAAAACGTCCACGTACTCCCCTGGCCTTAGAAGGTGATCCCTGTTTTGAAAGAGGGCGTATACGGCTATGGTACCTGTGGATGGATCCACTTCGTTGTTTACGAAATCCACCCTCCCGGTTTCAGGGTACAGCTCCCCATTGGGGAGCCTTATGCGAACCTCCAAAAGTGGGTGATCTTCATTTTGAGGGGCCCTCCCCAAGACCCTTTGAAGTGATATCAGATCCCTTTCACTGATGGAGTAAACCACTCTTATAGGCTCTATCTGAACGAGTCTGGCCAGAGGACCCTTTTCTGGCCCCACCAGATTCCCCTTAGTGAAAAAGGTCTTCCCTAAAAGTCCAGTGATAGGCGCCCTAATGGTAGTATACCCCAGATTGATCTTGGCCAATTCCAATTGGGCCTGGGCCTCCTTAAGCTTTGCCTTTGCCATCCTTTCGCTGGCTATGGCATCGTCTATTTCAGTGGCGGGTATGCTCTCGGGCCTGGCAGCTCTCAGCCTCGCCAGTCTTCTGCTCGCCCTGTACAGCTCAGCCCGTGCCTCTGCTATCTTTGCCATGTCCGCCTCGACCTCGGCCTGATAGGGCCCCTGCTCTATTACATACAAGAGGTCACCCTCTCGGACATAGGCCCCCTCTTTGAAATTCACCTTCACCAAATACCCGCTGACCCTTGGTTGAATCTCTACGGTTTGGATGGCCTCCACATGACCCACGTATTTTTGTGGTGGATTCACATCCTTCATCAGGGCAGGCTGAACCACTACGGCGGGAGGTGGGAGTCTCCCAGGCCCTGGCGGGCCTGCAGTGGCCCATGCAGGAAGCATCAATATGGAAAGCACTGCCGCTAAGCTCGATAGATAAATGCCTCTTCTTAGCCCCATCCTCTCTTCCCTGGCCTTGACTTTTCCGAACAGCTATTTTAAATGCAAATTTGAAAATGTCAAGAAAGGATGTGAGCATGAGGGAAGACGGTAGGGAAACACGTAACCGCCTCCTGGAAGCAGCATGTGAGCTGTTTTCCAAGAAAGGCTATCACAAAGCCACAGTTGCGGAGATCTGTAAGAGGGCCGGTGTGAATGTGGCTGCCGTTAACTACTACTTTCACGACAAGGCCAGCCTCTATGTAGAGGCCTGGAAACATGCATTCGAAAAGTATCCATGGCCAGAGTTATCTGACTCATCAACCTCCCCCGAAGAGCAGCTCCGTGCTTTGATCAACTATTTGATCAGGAAATTTACCGATCAGGGATATCAGGGGCAATTTGCCCGATTATACATGATGGAGCTATTGAATCCCACAGGGTTGGTACGGAAGTGCTGGCATGAACTAATTGAGCCAAGGAGGAGGACACTCTTAGAGATTATCCGCAAAGTCATGGGAAAGAAGACCGTAGACGAGGACGTGTTGCTTTGTGAATTGAGCATTGTCAATCAGTGCAGGGTCTTGTTGACAGTGAGACCATGTGATCTCGAGTATCTCCTCGATCAGCCCATCACCCCTGGTTTTCTGGAGAAACTTGCGAGCCATATAGCCGAATTCTCGCTGGCCGGGATGAAAGCAATTGGTAGAAAAGAGCACATATAAGGGAAGGAGAGAAACATGGAAAACGATGCCTCAAGAGTTGCAGCCGAGAGGGTGAAGAGGTACATCAGCAGCAAGGACAGGTTGATAGATCTGTTGGGAGCCAAGGTGTTAGAGGTCTCCCCTGGATACGCAAAGGTGGCCCTCACTGTAGAGGATAAGCACTTGAATGCAGCCAATGTTTGCCATGGTGGGGTCCTCTTCTCTTTAAGCGATCTGGCCTTTGCCCTGGCGAGCAATAGCCACGGAAGCCTGGCACTGGCACTGGAGGTAAGCATGAGCTTTTTAAGAGCCGTTTCGATGGGTGAGCAGATCGTGGCAGAGGCAAAGGAAGCGCACTTAGGTAAAAAAACAGCTACATACATCATGACCGTGACCAATGCCAGAGGAGAGAAGATTGCCCTCACCAAAGGGACGGTTTACCGCTTTGATAGGCCTTTTCCACCAGAAGGGGAATAGGCGGGATCCCAGATAACATCTGGCAATATTTCCTCCATCCCCATACAAAAACCTTGGGAAGGCCTTTTCTATCTCGAGGGTTTGTCCTATATTCCCTCAAGAGGGAGAAGGAGGGATTCAATGGGTAGCTTCCACAGCTGGAGAGAGTTGCCAGTAAGAAGGCCAAAAGAAGGTGTCCAGATGAGAGTGTTGTCCGGGGACAAGGGTATGATGGTCCTCTTCGATATTGAGCCGGAGGTGGAGATCGAACTTCACGCCCACCCCCATGAACAGATGGGCACTGTTTTGGAAGGGGAGATCACTTTAAAGATAGGGGAAGAAGAACAGGTACTTAAGGCCGGGGATTGTTATGTAGCCCCTGCTAACTCTCCCCACAGCGCCCGCACTGGCAAGGAAGGAGCACGGGTAATAGATTTCTTTTCTCCACCACGGGAAGAATACAGATAGGAGGCACAGATTGGAAAAGGCAAAATACATCTGGTTTAATGGGGAGCTCATTCCATGGGATGAAGGGCATGTCCATTTGCTCACTCATACCCTCCATTATGGGCTTGGGGTATTTGAAGGGATACGCTGTTACAATACCCCAAAGGGACCAGCAATCTTCAGAAACAAAGAACACATAGAGAGACTCTTCAACTCCGCCCATATAGTGAGGATGAAGGTCCCCTTCACCCGGGAAGAGCTGAGAAAAGGGATGTTCCAGTGCATCCAGGCAAATGACTTGAAAGAGTGCTATGTAAGGCCCATTATCTTTTATGGTGTAGGGGCCATGGGACTTAATCCTCTGAACAACCCTGTTGACGTGGCCATAATCTGCTGGCCGTGGGGGGCGTATCTGGGAGAAGAGGGGCTTAAGAAGGGCATTAGATGCAAAATCTCCTCTTTCACCAGGCATCATGTAAATATAGCTATGACAAAGGCAAAGGTATGCGGAAACTATGTGAATTCTCAGTTAGCCAAAATGGAAGCCCTGGAAGATGGATACGACGAGGCCCTTATGCTGGACGTGGACGGTACTGTTACCGAGGGCTCGGGTGAGAACCTCTTCATTGTGAGAAAGGGGGTGATTAAAACCCCACCTGTGATAGGGGTGTTGGAGGGAATCACAAGAGAGTCTATCATAGAATTGGCACAGGACAGGAATTACCCCCTGAGGGAAGAGAGAATATCGAGGGATGAGCTCTATATAAGTGACGAGGCATTCCTCTGCGGCACTGCTGCAGAGGTAACTCCCATAAGGGAAGTAGACAGGAGAACCATAGGTGCCGGACAACCAGGGCCTATCACGAGGCACCTTCAAGAGGCCTTCTTTAAGGCAGCAAGGGGAGAGGACCCCCGGTATGAGAAGTGGTTAGACTATGTAGAGTGAAGAACAGGTGAGGAGGTGTAGCCATGCCTATCTACGAGTATAAGTGCAACTTATGTGGTTACAAGTTTGAGAGATTTCAATCCTTCAGCGAGGACCCTGTAAGAACTTGTCCCCGCTGCGGTGGAGAGGTAAAAAGGCTCATCTCCCGCTCCTCCTTTATTCTAAGGGGCACAGGTTGGTATGCCACTGACTATGCTAAGAAGAATGGGGGAAGCGATGCCAGGACCTCCAGAGAGGAGAGAACACCTTCCAAATGCTCCAGCTGTTCAAGTGGCAACTGTTCTAATTATTCCTCGTCCTAAGGTCACAACCAACAAGCCCTTTCTAAGGCCCTCTGGGGGTCTCCTCCTGGGGGTCCACTTCAAGCATGAGCCCCTTCACACCCACTACCTTTACCTTTGTACCAGGCAGGATGGGTCTTGAAGAAACAGCCTTCCATATCTCACCATGCACAAAGACCTGCCCACCGGAGAAATCCACCTTCGACCTGGCCACACCCTCCTCCCCCACCAGGCTCTCTGCACCAGAGTAGGGCCTCCTTAACTGGGCCCGAAGACCTGCTGCCACGATAGCTACCATAAAAAGCACAGTGGACATAGCCACAGGGGCCACTACCCTGAGGGACACCTTCAGATACTTCGCCGAGGTGTCCACAAGCATAAGGGAACCCAGAAAGAACGAAACCACGCCGCCCGCCGTTAAAAGGCCGTGAGAGGGGACCTTTATATCCAAGATCATGAGGCCAAGTCCAAAAAGTATGAGAAAAACTCCCGCATAGCTGAGGGGGAGGGTGTGAAATGAGTAGAAGGAAAGTATCAGGAATATTACCCCTACTATACCAGGAAATATGAGTCCAGGGTTGGAGAGCTCAAAGAGCAAACCGTAGAAACCCAAGATGGCTAAAATATAAGCCACATTGGGGATGGAGAGAAAGTAAAGGATCCTCTCCTTGGCAGTGGGTTTACATTCCTTCACCGAGGCACCGGCAAGGTGCAAGATAACTGGGCCCCTGGAAGTCCTCACCCTTCTCCCCTCCACATCTTTCAAAAGCTGGGGCAGAGAGGGGGCAATGAGGTCTATAGCCCCTACTTTCAGGGCCTCCTTTGCCGGAATAGAACTGCTGGCCAAGACTGCATCCTCAAACCACGAGCACACCCTCCCACGTTCCCTGGCTATAGACTCCAAGAAGGCAAGCGCATCATTGGCGACCTTCTCCTGCATGGTCTTCCCCATCTTCCCCCCTATGGACACAGGATGGGCAGCACCCGCATTGGTCCCAGGAGCCATTGCTGCAACGTTGCCCGCCTCGAGGACAAAAAGCCCTGCCGAGGCTGCGCGGGCACCAGGAGGATAAACGTAAGTGATTATGGGCAAAGGGGCTCCCATTATGGCCTTCACAATCTCCCTCATGGAGGTATCCAGCCCACCGGGAGTATCCAAGAGTATCACTACGCCATCTATCCCTGAAGCGACCCCAGCCTTCACGCCTCTACAGATATAACTGGCCATAGGGGGGTTGATCACCCCTTTCAGCTCCAATACCTCAACCTGCGCTCCACCTGCCAAGGGTACATGCAAAAGCAGCGTGATCAAAATGAAGAGGAAGCTTGTCACAAAACAGCGATTAAGGCACGGTAACATGTCTTCCTTCTACCCGGTCCCCCACAATCTCTAATACCCCAAGCGTTTTGAGGGAGGTGAATCTTGTGTCTGTAGGGGTACCAGGGTTGAATAGTAACGTACCATGGATGAGCCTGTTTGCAGGCCTATGAGAGTGGCCAAAGACAATACACTGAACCCGATCCTGGGCAAAAGATTCCATCACTCTCTCCTCCAGGCCATGAGGAGCTCCCCACCCATGGATAAGTCCAATCCTCACTCCCTCCACCTGAACCACCTCCCTTATGGGGAGCACTTCCTGAAGCGGATAAGGATCCATGTTGCCTCTCACTGCCTTTACAGGTGCCACCTCCAATAAACAATCCAGCACCTCCTGGGAAACCAAATCCCCAGCATGAAGAATAAGAGATACCCCCTCCCCTCTGAATATCTCTATCACTGTACGAGGCAGCTTAGGGACAACTACAGGAATATGGGTATCAGCTATCACCCCCACCTTAACCATGAAATTGCCTCTTCGAACCCAAAGAAAAAGGCCACCTTACCCTGCCCTGAGTGATCTACCTCCCCACTTCTATATTTGCCTCTTCCCAAGTTTTTGGGCCAGATAATCTGATCCCAACCCACCGCCTCCACAACACTACCACCTAAACCTCCAAATAACTCAAACGATGGGCTTATTGACCGCCTCTTTCATCTCTTTCCCAGGCTTGAAATAGGGAACCCGCTTTGGAGGAATCTGTATCTCCTCTCCAGTCCTGGGATTGCGCCCCCTTCTGGCCCTCTTCACCTTTACTCGGAAACAACCGAAGCCACGAAGCTCCACCTTATCGCTGCCCTCGATGGCCTCCACTATGGAACGAAACACGGTGTTGACTATGGCCTCTGCCTCTTTCTTGGTAGTGTCCAGCTTTTCGGCCACGCACTCCACAAGGTCCGCCTTGGTCATATCATCTCACCTCCCACAGGTATCTTCTTCTGAACAATATAGAGTCGAGCATCCCCCTGGTCCTCTGAAAAATCCCCCTCCAACCCCCACGCTTCCTGAAG